>NZ_JBHZBX010000009.1:142992-242334 GCF_042755165.1 Nocardia sp. NPDC059177
GGCACCGGTGCTTGCTCCTTCGTCGCCTACGCACCGGCGCCTGATCGACGGGACGGCCGCGAACCGCCGCTGCGCGGCGATCCCTCCTCGAGGTCGGGATGTGCGGGGTCGGGAGTGCGGGAGGCTGCGGTCTTGAGTGGTGAGGTGTGGCTGGTAGTGCGGTAGGTGGTGGTCCCAAGTCGTGAGGTGGGGCGGGGAGTGCAGGTGTGGCGGACTGCAGAGGGGCGGTGGCGCTGGTAGTGCGGTCATGGGCGCATATCGGGGAATGTGCGGGGTCGGGAATGTGGTCGTGGCTGTCGTCGCGTGCCGTGGGGTGGTCTTGTCCTGTTCTCTCGGTACCGTGACTTCGTGGCTGCCGATGACGAAGCGAGATCCGGGACTGCGGTCGCGGAGGTGAGTGGGCTGCCGGCGAGTTGGGCGGTGCGTCGGCCGCCGCGGTGGTTGCCGCGGGCGTTGCTGTATACGGCGCTGGCCGTCGCGGGGCTGGTCACGGTGTTCTGGGTGCTGGGCAAGGTGCAGGGGCTGCTGACGATTCTGATGGTGTCGCTGTTTCTGGCGTTCGCCATCGAACCTGCGGTGAATTGGCTTGCCGCGCGGGGTGTTCGGCGTGGGGCGGGGACGGGGGTGGTGTTCGCGCTGTTGCTGGTGCTGGTGGTGGCGTTCGTCTGGACGTTGGGCGCGCTGCTGGTCAATCAGGTGACCATGCTGGTCCAGAACGCGCCCGACTATGTGCAGGATGTCGTCGACTGGATCAATTCCACCTTCGACCAGGACATCTCCGGTGACGACCTGACCGATTACGCCTCGGAGTGGAGTTCCACGATCGAGAAGTATCTGGTCGGGATCGCCGGAAATGTCTGGGGCATCGGCACTGTCGCGATCGGCGCACTGTTCCAGTCGCTGGGCGTACTGCTGTTCACCTTCTACTTCGCCGCCGATGGGCCGCGGTTCCGGCGCTGGGTGTGCTCGCTGCTGCCGCCCCGCCAGCAGAAGCACGTGTTGCGCGCCTGGGACATCGCGGTGGAGAAGACCGGCGGCTACATCTATTCGCGCGCGCTGCTCGCCCTGTGTTCGGCGGTCGCCCACTACATCGCGCTGCGGGTGTTCGATGTACCGTCGGCGTTCGCGCTGGCGCTGTGGGTCGGTGTGGTCTCGCAGTTCATCCCGACCGTCGGCACCTACCTGGCCGGTGCGCTGCCGGTGCTGGTGGCGCTGGTACACGAGCCGATCACCGCGCTGTGGATTCTGCTGTTCATCATCGCCTACCAGCAGTTCGAGAACTACGTGCTGCAGCCGCGGATCACCGCCACCACCATGGACATGCATCCGGCGGTGGCCTTCGGCGCGGTGATCGCCGGCGCGGCGATACTCGGGCCGACCGGGGCGCTGCTGGCCATCCCGGTCACCGCGACGTTGCAGGGTTTCGCCGGCGCGTATGTGCGGCGCTACGAGGTCACCGAGGATGCGGACGCGCCGCCGAAGAAAAAACGCAAGGCGCCCAAGCAGACTCCCGCCGACACCGCGGGCGAGTAGCGCATGGCCATCCTCTTCGGTCTGGTCTCCATGCTGTCGACTTTGTTCGGCGGGTTCGTCGCCATGCGGATCGGCGATCGCAAGCACCTGGTGCTCGGGCTGGCCGCCGGTGTGATGCTCGGCCTGGTCGCCTTCGACCTGATTCCCGAGGCGCTCGAACAGTCCACCGGCGAGGTGGGTGGGGTGCCGGTGGTGCTGATCGCGGCCGTCGTCGGGTTCCTGAGTCTGCACGTCATCGAGCGCGCGGTGGCCATCCACACCGGACACGAGGACGAATTCGGTTCCCACCACCACGGATTCGAGTCCGTCGGCCTGCTCGCCGCCGCCGGCCTGATCTTCCACAGCACGCTCGACGGTTTCGGTATCGGCATCGGGTACCAGGCGGGCGCCACCGTCGGCCTCTCGGTCGCGATCGCCGTCATCTGCCACGACTTCGCCGACGGCTTCAACACTTTCACCATCCCCACCCTCTACGGCAGTGCCCGCAAACGCGCCCTCACCCTGCTCGCCCTCGACGCCATCGCCCCCGTGGTCGGCGCCGTCCTCGGCACCCTCATCCACGTCCCCGACCAATTCATCGGCCTCTACCTGGGCTATTTCGCCGGCTTCCTGCTCTACCTGGCCACCGCCGACATCCTCCCCGAAGCCCACGCCGAACACCCCTCCCGCCTCACCCTCCTCTGCACCCTCACCGGCGTCACCGCCATGTTCGGCGTAGCCGCCCTCAGCCACTGACCGAACCCCCGGCATTTTCGTGCAAAGTGCGCCGCCGCAGTCGTTTTACTGACTGGAGCGTCGCGGATTGCACGAATACGCCGGGCTCAGACCTACGCGGACCCTGAACACGACAATGGGCGCACCGGAATCCGGTGCGCCCATCGCCGTTGCGGACTATTCGGCGGCCTCGGCTCGGCGGCGGACGCGGCGGGCGGCAGCGACCATATTGCGGAGGGAGGGTTCCAGCTGCCAGTAGTGGCGGGTTTTCAGGCCGCCGTCGGGGTTGGCCCAGAGACGTTCGGGGGTGACGGCTTCGGCGGCCTTGGTGAGCAGGTCGTCGAACTCGTCGATGTCGGGGATGCGGGCCGAGCGGCTCTCGTAGACACCGGGGCCGACACCGTGGCTGAGGCCGTGGCCGGTGGCGACGTCCTCGGTGAGGGCCTGCATGACCCACTCGATCGAGCGGGTGGCCACGATCGCGGTGACATCGGCGTCGAGCTGTTCGATCGCGTCGACCACCTCGGTCCGGCCGGAATAGCCGATGTGGGTGTGGATCTGGGTGTCGGCGCGCACGCCGGAGGTGGCCAGTTTGAAGGCGCCGACCGCCCAGCGCAGGTACTCCTCGCGGCCCTGCGGACGCGGCGGCAGCAGCTCGCGGATGGCGGGTTCGTCGACCTGGATGATGGCGATGCCCGCCTTCTCCAGATCCACCACCTCGTCCCGAATCGCCAGCGCCACCTGGTCGGCTGTCTCGTAGAGCGGCTGGTCCTGGCGCACGAACGAACGCGCCAGCATGGTGACCGGCCCGGTGACCATGCCCTTGACCGGCCTGTCGGTCAGCGACTGGGCGTAGGTCGTCCAGTCCACCGACATCGGCGCGGGCCGGGCGACGTCGCCGTAGACGATCGGCGGCCGCACACACCGCGAGCCGTACACCTGCACCCAGCCGAAACGGGTGGTGGCGAAGCCGTCGAGCTGTTCGGCGAAGTACTGGATCATGTCGTTGCGCTCGTGCTCACCGTGCACGAACACGTCGAGGCCGATGTCTTCCTGCAGCCGGATCGTCGCCTCGATCTCGGCTTCGACCTGCTTGCGGTAGTCCTGCTCGTCGAGCCGGCCCGAAGCCACCTCGTGGCGAGCCTGACGCAGCTTGCCGCTCTGCGGGAACGAACCCAGCGTGGTGGCGGGCACCAGCGGCAGATTCAGCCGCTCCTGCTGGGCGCTGCGGCGCACCGAGTACGGCTCGCGTTCGCGCATGTCCGGGGTCACCGCGTAGACGCGCTGGCGTACCGCGTGCTTCTGCTTGAAGTGCACCTCGGTGGGCCGCTTGCGCCAGTTGTCCGACGGGCCCTCGGTGAGCGCCTTGGCCAGCGAGACCACCTCGCCCACCTTCTGTTTGGCGAAGGCGAGCCGGTCGGCGACATTGCCCTCGATGTCGTATTCGGCGAGCACGTCGTAGGGCACGTGCAGCAGCGTGGTGCCGGTCGACACGACCAGATCGGGGCAGACCTCGGCGATCGAGTTCAGGTAGTTCAGCGTCACGTAACGATCCGCGCGCCACACATTGGTGCCGCTGATCACGCCCGCGTACAGACGCTTGCGCCTGATCCCGGGGATCGCGGCCAGTTCCTCCGGCGTCATCCGGTAGCCGGCCAGGTCGAGGCCGATCGCCTCGACATTGCTGGCGGCCAGGATGCGCAGCGCCTCACCGAAATCGCCGTACTGGCCGGTGACCAGGATGCGCGGGCGCAGCGGCGCCTTGCCCAGCACCTGGTAGGCCTTCTCGAAGGCGGCCAGCTCGGCGGGCGAGCGTTCACCGGTGAAGCAGGGTTCGTCGAGCTGCACACAGGTCGACCCGCGCTTGGCGAGGATTTCGAAGAGTTCCTCGTAGAACGGCAGCAGCTGGTCGAGCAGGCTCAGCGTGTCGAATTCGGCCTCGCCGGGCACGTGACCGGCCTTCGACAGCAGCAGCAGCGAGACCGGCCCGAGCACCACCGGACGCAGTTCGATCCCGCGGGCCATCGCCCGGTCCCACTCGTCGAGCAGGGCTTCGGCGTGCAGCGAGAAAGTGGTGTCGGCGTCGAGTTCGGGCTGACGGTAGTGGTAGTTGGTGCCGAAGAAACGCACCAGTTCCAGCGGCGGCAGGTCCGGGTTGCCGCGCGCCATCAGGAAGTAGAAGTCCAGCGGATGCATGTCCGCCTGCTGCTCGGCGAACCGCGACGGCACCGCGCCGAACAGCAACGCGTTGTCCAGGACGTGATCGTAGAAGGAGAAGGTGTTGCCCGGGACCTGGGTCAGCCCCGTCGCGGCCAGCTCGTCGAACTGGCGTTCCTGGATGTCGCGACCTACCGCGAGCAGTTCCTCGCGCTCGAGCGAGCCGCGCCAGTACTCCTCGAGGGCACGCTTCAGCTCGCGGTGCGGGCCGATCCTCGGGTAACCGAGAACGCTCGACCCGAATCCATCGGTGACGTTGACCATGAACGGGACATCCCTTCCATCACCTGCCAGGGACCACTCGATAACAGGGATCCACCAGCAATACTGCGCTCGCGATACTTCAACCGCCCACTTCACGGACCGGCAACATGCAGCTTATGCGCTGCCGCCGAAAATCCGCCATGACCGCCCTACCAGCCACACCGCACCCCCGAAGCCCGCCGCAACCGCACTACCAGTTACGCCGCTCTCCCGAAGCCCGCAGCAACTGCACTTCCAGCTACACCGCACCTCTCGAGTCCGCCGCAGCTGCGCCACCAGCCACACCGCACCCCGAAGTCCGCAGCCTCCCGCACTCCCAGCCACACCACGCCGCTTAAGACCGCACTCTCCCGCACTCCCAGCCCCGCACATCCCGACCCCGAGGAGGGATCGCCGCGAAGCGGCGGTCGCGGCCGGGTCGCCGGCGGCCCCCAGGGGCCGCGACCTCGAGCGCGCCAGCGCTCCAAAAACACAGCGTTCACCGTTCTGGGCAGGCAAACCTCAAACAGCGTCCCGACCGGGCAGACCGCAACACTGCGTCAGGCCGACCAAACCTCAGTACTGGTAAAAACCAGCCCCGGTCTTCTTACCGAGCAGCCCCGCCTCAACCATCCGCATCAGCAGCGGCGGCGCCGAGTACAGCGGCTCCTTGAACTCGGCATACATCGAGTCCGCGATGGACTTCACCGTGTCCAGACCGACCAGGTCGGTCAGCGCCAGCGGCCCCATCGGGTGCGCACACCCGAGCACCATCGCCTTGTCGACATCTTCCTTGGTGGCGAAACCCGACTCCACCATCCGGATGGCCGAGAGCAGGTACGGCACCAGCAGCGCGTTGACCACGAAGCCGGAGCGGTCGGCCGAACGCACGACCTGCTTGCCCAGGATGTCGGCGGCGAACGCCTCGGCGCGCTTGGCGACCGGCTCGCTGGTCTTGAGCGTGGTGACCAGCTCGACCAGCGGCAGCACCGGCACCGGGTTGAAGAAGTGCAGGCCGACCACGCGCTCGGGGTTCGCCGTGGCGACCGCGATCTTCATGATCGGGATGGAGGAGGTGTTGGAGGCGAGCACGGCGTCGGGGTCGGTGACCACCTTGTCCAGCTCGGCGAAGATGGCCGTCTTGACCTCTTCGTTCTCGACAACGGCTTCCACGACCAGCTGACGGTCGGCGAAGTCGCCGAGATCGGAGGTGAAGCGCAGCCGCCAGGCCGCCTGCTCCCGCTCGCGCTCGGTGATCTTGCCGCTGCTCACGCCACGGTCCAGCGAGCGCAGGATCCGTGCGCGACCCGCGGCGGCGAGTTCGCGACTGGTCTCGTAGACGAGGACGTCGACGTGCGCGCGTGCGCACACTTCCGCGATGCCCGCGCCCATCTGTCCGGCGCCGATGATCCCGACGCGCTGAATCTTCTCGCTCACGTCCCGCTCCTGTGTTTTTGGCGGCTGGCGCCGCGGGTGGTGAAAGGCGGGCCGAGACCGTTGGGGAGGTCTGCGGCCCAGAGTATAGGGATGCCCTCCCACGCCGGGGCTGTTCGGCGTGGGAGGGCGTACACCCCTACCGGAGTAGAGGAATGGTGTTGCTAGTCAAAGCAACCCCGGCGGATCAGTGGAACTGACCCTCTTCGGTGGAGCCCTTCAGGGCCGCCGTCGAGGTGTTCGGGTCCACGGTGGTGGCGATGGTGTCGAAGTAGCCGGCACCGACCTCACGCTGGTGCTTCACGGCGGTGAAGCCACGCTCGGCGGCGGCGGCGAACTCGCGCTCCTGCAGGTCGACGAACGAGGTCATGCCGTTGCGGGCGTAACCGTGCGCCAGGTCGAACATGCCGTAGTTGAGCGAGTGGAAGCCGGCCAGGGTGATGAACTGGAACTTGAAGCCCATCGCGCCGAGCTCACGCTGGAACTTGGCGATGGTCGCGTCGTCCAGGTGCGCCTTCCAGTTGAACGAAGGCGAGCAGTTGTAGGACAGCAGCTGGTCGGGGAACTCCGACTTGACGGCTTCGGCGAACTTGCGCGCGACCTCGAGGTCCGGCACGCCGGTCTCCATCCAGATGAGGTCGGCGTAGGGGGCGTAGGCCTTGGCACGCGCGATGCAGGGCTCGATGCCGTTCTTCACACCGAAGAAGCCCTCGGCGGTACGGGTGCCGTCGAGGAACTCGCGGTCGCGCTCGTCCACGTCGGTGGTGAGCAGGGTGGCGGCCTCGGCGTCGGTGCGGGCGATGATCACCGACGGCACGTCGGCGACGTCGGCGGCCAGGCGCGCGGAGGTCAGGGTGCGGATGTGCTGCTGGGTCGGGATCAGCACCTTGCCACCGAGGTGGCCGCACTTCTTCTCCGAGGCCAGCTGGTCCTCCCAGTGGACACCGGCGGCACCAGCGGCGATCATCGCCTTCTGCAGCTCGTAGGCGTTCAGCGCGCCACCGAAGCCGGCCTCGGCGTCGGCCACGATCGGGGCCAGCCAGTTGGCGACCGAGGTGTCACCCTCGACCTTGGCGATCTCGTCGGCGCGCAGCAGCGCGTTGTTGATGCGACGGACCACCGACGGGACCGAGTTCGCCGGGTACAGCGACTGGTCGGGGTAGGTGTGGCCGGACAGGTTCGCGTCACCGGCGACCTGCCAGCCCGACAGGTAGATGGCCTTCAGGCCGGCGCGGACCTGCTGCACGGCCTGGTTGCCGGTGAGGGCACCGAGGGAGTTGATGTAGTCCTCGTTGTTGACGAGGTCCCAGAGGATCTCGGCACCACGACGGGCGAGGGTGTGCTCCTCGACGACGTTGCCCTGCAGGGCGACGACCTGCTCGGCGGTGTAGTTGCGGGTGATGCCCTTCCAACGGGGGTTGGTGTCCCAGTCGTTCTGGATCTCCGCAGCGGTCTTCGGGGTGCCGACAGTCGACATCTCTGACTCCACTTCCTCGGTGTGGTCGGTGCTCCGGCGATCCGATCGTGAAACAACCGGCGGCTGAACGCTTTCGGTTGCGCGATTCGTACTGCTGGAGCAATTTGCAGGCTTGCTAGGACTAGCTAGGGCCCAAGGGGTGTACTTCCACACGATGACACACCAGGAAATAGCCGTCTACCTGTTGCTTATGTGAATCTCAGCTAGGTTTGCCGCCGCGTTTGCTAACTTTGCGAAATTTGCAGGCTAATTGCAAGCACCGAAGCTACCGGCGAGTAGTGCTGACCTGGAGTTTTAGCATAACGCCCGTACTGTTAGCGATCTTCGGGTGGTGGCCTCGCCGCACACCCAACCCTCGCACTCTGTGAGTTGATTCACACACCACGCCGGGGACGAACGCTGTGCGTGTCGTCACTGACACCCCGGCGGTGGCGGCCCGGCAGCACGTACTGGACACTCGTCCGCGACGAGGAGAGGGTGACCCCATGGGAATGACGAGAATCGCGGCGCTGTCGAAGATCGCGCTGGCAGTGGTCGCGGCGACGGCCGCGGTGAGCCTGGTGCCGGCCGCTGCGGGCGCGCAGCCGGGGCAGGACGCGGGCAGCGTGGTCGGAGTCGAGGCGCTCTCGGACGCGGCCACCCTGCCCGGTTCGGCCGGCGCCGAGCGCCTGATCTACCGCTCGTCGACCGTGGGCGACGCCCCGACCACGACGAGCGCCGCGGTCTATTTCCCGCCGGGCGAGGCGCCGGCCGGTGGCTGGCCGGTGATCGCGTGGGCGCACGGCACCGTCGGCCTCGGCGACGACTGCGCCTACAGCGTGGCCGGGCCCGGCGCGGTCGAGCGCGACTGGGCCTACCTGGGCACCTGGCTGCGGCAGGGCTACGCGGTCGTGGCGGCCGATTACGCGGGCCTGGGCGGCCCGGGTGAGCACCCGTACCTCAACGGGGTGGTGGAGGCCCACAATGTGGTCGACGCCGTGCGGGCCGCGACCACGCACTATCCCTCGCTGTCGAACAAGTGGGCCGTGGTCGGCCAGTCCCAGGGCGGCGGCGCCGCCGTGTTCACCGCCCGCTACGCCACCGAGTTCGGCGGTGCAGCGCTCGACTACCGCGGCGCGGTCGGCACCGGCGTGCCCGCCTACATCGAGGACATCGCGCAGCTCGTCGGCCCCGGCGTGCCCCCGATCGCGCTGAGCTCACACCTGACGGCCTACGTGCTCTACATCCTCAACGGCCTGCGCACCACCTTCCCCGACCTCGGCATCGACGACCTGCTCACCGAGTCCGGCCGCAGCTGGGTCGACCGCGCCCAGACCGCCTGCATCGGCCCGCTCGGCGACGAACTGGCCGCCGCCAAGCCCGCGGTGGGCAGCATGTTCGCCCGCCCGCTGTCGAGCATCCCGGACATCCACGGCCTGCTGTCCCGCTACATGGGCCTGCCCGAATCCGGCTTCGACCGGCCGCTTTTCCTCGGCCAGGGCCTTCGCGACACCGACGTGGTCACCCCCGAAACCCTCCGCTACATGGCGGTGCTGGAAGCCAACCGCCAGCCGGTCACCGCCCGCACCTACCCCACCGACCACAGCGACACCGTGAACGCGTCGCTGGTCGACTCGATCCCGTTCGTCGAGTCACTGTTCGCCTGATCCGATGACGAAGACCCGTCCACTGCCGCAGTGGACGGGTCTTCGTCGTCTCGCGACCATGCCCAGGCACAGCACCGCCGGCCTGCCGCCCAGGACGCCCCGCAGCACTTCGGCGTAAGCCGTGGAGTGGACGAGTCTTCGCCGACTCGCGACCGGGCTCGGGCACAGCACTGCCACCTGCCGACTAGGCGTCCAGGACACCCCGCAGTACCTCGGCGTATGCGGTGGGGTGGGTGAGGTTTCCGTTGTGGCCGCCAGGGAATTCGACGAGGTCGGTGGCGCGCAGGGCGGCGAGTTCGGCGGCGCAGCGGTGGTCGAAGACGTGCCGCGGGGTGGTGCGGCCGGTGGCGGGGACGATGTGGACCGGGGAGTCGCGCAGGAGGTCGGTGTCGAGGTGGTCTTCGCGGACGGCGGTGAAGTCGTGGGCGAGGAAGTAGGCGAAGTTCTCGGCGCGTTCCGGGGTGATCGGGGTGAGCTGGACGCCGGGTTCGATGTCCTGATGCACCGGGTCGATACCCAGCGTGCGGACCATCGGAGCCAGAGCCGCCTGCCAGCCTTCGGCGTGGAAGACCGCCTGGCACTGGGCGAGTTCGGCGAGGTGCTCGGCACGGTGCGGGTCGGTGAGTAGCCACGGGCTGACCGGTTCGTGCGCGATCAGCGTGCTCAGCTGCCCGGGATGGTTCACCGCGAGGTGCAGGCCGATCGCCGCGCCCATACTGCACCCGAGCATGGCCACCGGCCCGTCGGCGAGCTCGGCCAGGAGCCGGTGCGCGTCGTCGGCGTGGGCGGCCATGGACGGGGCGGGAGCGCCGTGGATCGTGCTGCGGGACAGGCCGCGGCGGTCGTAGGTGATGACGGTGAAGTCCGCCGCCAGCTGCCGGACCAGCGCCTCGCTGCGCCCCGCGTCCCCCTCCCCGCTCTGCGAGATCAGCAGCAACGGACCGTCACCGCGCACTTCGTAGTAGATCTCGGCGCCCGGAACCGGCAGTTTGTCTGCGTGAATCGTGCTCATGCCGACCACGCTAATCCATCAATCTTGATTCATCAATATTGATGTATCAATTGTGATGTACCTTGATGGCATGGATGGAGTCGAACTGTTCCTGCTCGGCCGGGCACTGATGAAGATCGGCGAAGACGCCCTGCCCACCGAGGGCCTGGGTGGTGGACACCGGCCCGTTCTCGTCGTGACCAGCGATATCGTCGCGCACCCCGACAGCACCGTCGGCGAGATCGCGCGCCGCACCGGCCTGCCACAGAGCGCGGTCTCGACCGCGGTGACCCGATTGCAGACGGCGGGCTCGATCACCACCGACACCGATCCCCGCGACCGGCGCCGCACCGTCATCCGCCCGGCAGCCACCATCTCCGAGCGCGTCGCCCGCATCCGCGCGAGCACCATCGACGACGCGCTCGCCGCCGCCCTCCCCACCGCCGACCACGCCGCGCTCGGCGAGGTACACGCCGCGCTCGAAGTGCTGGCCCGCCACCTCAGGCCCAGAGCCGCCGCGCCCCAGTGACTTCGGGACTCACCGTCGCGTCGGTACAGTCGCAGAGGTGAGAATCGTTCGCCCGATCGCCCTGGCCCTGTTCGCCGTGCTGCTGACCCCGGCCTTCGCCCATGCCGACCCACCGCCGATCTTCACCCAGGAAGAGCAGTGCGAGACCACCCGCGCGCTGGTCGACAACGTCCGCGCCACCAATCCCGAGGCGACGCCGGAGCAGATCGCGGACGCCTTCGTCGAGTACATGGATTCGATGGGCGCCTACAACCGGGTCCCGCAGGCCAAGGAAAACGATCGCCAGATCACCCTGGACAACATCGAACGCTGCGGCCTTGCCTGACCCGACCGCCCCGCGCCCACCGGCGCGGGGCGCTTCAGCCGACGGGCGGGTGCTCCTGGTGCCAGTGTTCGGCGATCTCGATCCGGCGGGCGACCCACACCTTGTCGTGCGCCTGGACGTGATCGAGGAACCGTTCCAGTGCGGCGGTGCGCGCCGGGCGGCCCGCGATCCGGCAGTGCAGACCGATCGAGAGCATCTTCGGATGTCCTTCCGCCCCTTCCCGATACAGCACGTCGAAGGCGTCGCGCAGGTGCGCGAAGAACTGTTCGCCGCTGGGGAATCCGGCCGGGGAGGCGTAGCGCATGTCGTTGGTGTCGAGGGTGTAGGGAACGACCAGGTGCTGGCGGCCGGACACCTCGGTCCAGTACGGCAGGTCGTCGGCGTAGGAATCGGAGTCGTAGACGAAACCGCCGTGCTCGACGACCAATTCGCGGGTGTTCGGTGAATCGCGACCGGTGTACCAGCCCAGCGGCGCCGACCCGGTCAGCTCGGTGAGAATGCGTACCGCCGCGGCCAGGTCGGCGCGCTCGGTCTCCCGGTCGACTAGTTGATAGGACTTCCACCGCAATCCGTGACTGGCGATCTCGTGGCCCAGCTCCCGAAAGGCCGCCACCGCTTCAGGATTGCGCTGCATGGCCTGGGCGACAGCGAAGATCGTCAACGGCAGACCGCGCCGCTCGAACGCGCGCAGGAGCCGCCACAGGCCGGCGCGCGATCCGTATTCGTAGAGCGATTCCATGCTCATGTGCCGATTCGGGAACGCCTCGGCGGGAGTCATCTCCGAGAGGAAGGTTTCCGAATGCGGTGACCCATCGAGGACGTTGTGCTCCCCGCCCTCTTCGTAATTCAGCACGAACTGCACGGCTATGCGCGCGTCGCCGGGCCACCGCGGGTCGGGCGTCGCTGGACCGTAGCCGACGAAATCACGCAGCTCGCTCACCCGCCGAGCTCCCCGTAGAGGCGCAGTCGGGCCAGTCCGCCGTCGGGGTAGATGTCGAGGCGCACTTCCTCGACCGAGGCGGCGGCCGGTGTCAGTGCGAAGCGGTGCCGGGTGTCGGGCAGCAGCTCGGTGCGCGCCAGCAGCTCGACTTCGGTTCCGTCGGTGGTGAATCCGGTGAGCGCGGCCGAGCCGGGGCTGTTACCGAGGAAGCAGGAGGTATCGATCTCGGCGAGCCGGATCGCACCGGGACCGGCCAATTTGATTCGTACCCAGTCGTTTCCGTCGTCGCGGCGGCGCGCGGTCTCCCAGCCGTCGCCCATCACCCGGGCCAGGCCGGGGTAGAGCAGCTGGTTGGGTGAGCTGTAGAAGCGGTTGGAGCAGTCGACGACGAGGGCGCCGTTCTCCAGGGCGGCCAGGTCGAGCGGGCCCAGACCGAGCAGCGCGGGGTCGGGACGACCTTCGCCGTGCACGCGCAGGCGAGCGACGCCGCCGTCGGGGTGCATGGTGAGTTTCACATGGGTCCAACGGTTCTCGTCATCGACGGCGAACAGGTTGCGGCTGTCACCACCCACTTTCACCCGGTCCAGCAGCGGCACCCAGTCGGTGCGCGCGGCGATCTCGCCGGCCGGCGGATAGCCCGCGATCTCCAGCGCCGCGACCGACACCTCGGGCGGATAGTTGCCCTTGAACCACGCGGTGTCGACCACGATCCCCCGGATCACACCGGGGACACCGAGACGCACGACGGCCGAATCGTCACCGGGCCTGCCCCGATGACGGCGCGTCTCCCAGCCGTCGTAGACCTGGCCCTTGTGCCCGAAGGTCGACGGCTGATACTCCGGCGGACCCGAGTTGACCAGGTTCTCCTTCTCCGCGAAGAACTCGTCGTTCGCCCAGATCACCGAACCGCCGAGCGGGCGGACCGCCAGATCGGGCAGGAGCGTGAAGTCTTCGTGGTCTGTGGTCACCGTGTCTCCTCTTCGTGTACTGCCAGTGTGGTCAGTGGCTGCCGTGCTGCCAGCGCCTCGAGGACCGGCTCGCTGAGTTCCGGTGCGCGCGTGCCGAGTTCGTCGGCGGTGGTCGCGCCGCAGCGCAGGCCGCGCAGCACCGTGGTCGCGAGCGCCTCGGCCGTGGCCGGCTCGTCGACGACCCCGCCCGACCGGCGATCGAGATAGGCCAGCAAGCGCGGGACGGCCACGTCGGTGGCGGTGCGGAAGAAGTCGTAGGTAGCCAGCCAGCGGGTGACGAGATGGCCGGGATGCATGTCCCAGCCCTGGTAGTAGCCACGGCGCAGGGCCCGTTCGACCAGGCGGTGATGGTTGCGGAAGGCGGCTTCGGGCTCGTCGCCGGGGACGATCTGGGTGGAGCCGTCGCAGATCCAGACACCGGTCTGCGCGGCCGCGACCTGCATCACGGCCTTGGCGTGGTCGGCGGCGGGATGGTCGAGCGCCTGGTCGGTGGCGGCGATGCCGCAGGCGGCGGTGTAGTCGTAGGTGCCGAAATGCAGTGCGCTGCAACGACCGGCGGCGAGCTGGATCATCCGGGCGATCGGTGCCGACCCGTCGGGGGCGATGATCGCCTGCGGGCTCTCGATCTGTAGTTCGAAGCGCAGGGTGTGGTCGGGCAGGCCGTAGCCGCGTTCGAGGCCGGAGCACAGGTCGACCAGCGCCGAGACCTGTTCGGCGGCACGGATCTTCGGCACGGTGAACACGAATCCGGGCGGCACTCCGCCCGCGCCCTCGAGTACCAGTTCCAGTGTGCGCAGCGCGCGTCGGCGTTCCCCGGCGGCAAGACCCTTGGTTCGGACACCGAATGATGTTGGTGCCCCCGGCTTTTCGACCCAGGCCGTCAGTGCCTCACCTGCGGCTACGGCGGCGGCGTCCTCCTCGTCGTCGGCGCGGAAGCCGTAGCCGTCCTCGAAGTCGATACGCAGGTCCTGGATCGGCTGGTCGGTCAGCCGGTCGCGGACGGCGGGGAGCGAGCCGGTGGCGTCAAGGTCGGTGAGGATTCCGGTGTGGCGGTCGAGCAGCTCGAGGGCGGTGGCACCCCACTCGGCCGGGGTGTCCGCGGTGGCACGGTCGGCGGCGACGTAGGCGGTGTGCACGGGCTGTACCCGGTTCCCCTGGCCCGGATAGCGGGCCCGCAGGTCGGCGTCGACACTGTCGAGCACGGCGTCGATGCGGGCGCGGATGTGCTCGGGAAGATGGGTGCTCACCCGGCGGTTCCTTTCTGGATGCGCCGCCACAGGCGATCGGCGGTCATCGGTAGTCGGTCCGGTCGCACGCCGACAGCGTCGCGGATCGCATTGGCCAGTGCGGGCGCGACCGGATTGTAGGGGGACTCACTCATCGATTTGGCACCCAGCGGGCCCAGCTCGTCACTGGTTTCGGCGAAATAGACCTCGGTGCGGGGCAGATCGGCGAACTGCGGAATGTGGTAGTGACGCAGGGTCCTGGTGGTGACCACGCCCCGCTCGGTCCGCATGTCCTCGTAGAGGGCGGTGCCGAGTGCCTGGGCGATGCCGCCGTCGAGCTGACCGCGCAGCTGCACCGGGTTGACCACGGTGCCCGCGTCGGCCACCTGGATCGACTGCAGGATCCGCACCAGACCGGTGTCCGGTTGCACCGCGACGCGGAAGGCGTGCACATTGAAACTCACCGAACGCGGGGTGCCGGCGTGGGTGCCGTGCGCGATCAGGTCGCCGTCGGCCAGCAGCTCGGCGGTGGTCACGAAGCCGGTGCCGCAGCGCACGCCGTCGGCCTCGAGCACGCAGTCGCGTTCGGGATGACCGGTCACCTTGGCGGCTCTGGCCAGCAGCAGCGCGTGCAGTTCCAGCGCCGCCGCGTAGGCGGCCTTGCCCGCGACCACGGTGCCGGTGGAGCCGAAGGCGCCGGTGTCGTGGCCGACCACATCGGTATCGGAGCGGCGGATCACGATGCGGGCGGCGGTGGTGGCGAGCGCGGTCGCGGCGAGCTGGGCGTGCACAGTGGTGGTGCCGTTGCCGAATTCGGCCGTACCGACACCGATTTCGTAGGTGCTGTCAGCGCGCAGGCGCGCGGTGGCGTCGGCGTGGTGGCCGCGCGGCGGCACGGTCGCGATCATCGCCACGGCCATACCTTCGCCGGTTCGCCAGTCCGGGCCGGGGACGGGCGCCCCGTTGCCGCGGTGGAGCGCCCGCTCGGCGGTGTCGAGGCATTGGTCGAGGCCGTAGCTGCCGAAAGTCAGGTCGCCCTCGTCGATTTCGGCACCGGTGAACCGGTCACCGGGGACGACGACATTGCGCCTGCGGAAATCGAACGGGTCGATGCCGAGTTCGCGGGCGAGTTCGTCGACGGCCGATTCGACGCCGAAGATCACCTGACCCAATCCGTAGCCACGGAACGCGCCCGAGGGAATGTTGTTGGTGTACACCGCTTGTCCGTCGACCCGCTTGTTCGGGCAGCGGTAGACGGCGACGGATTCGCCGACAGAGTGGAACATCACACCGGCACTGTGGTTGCCGTAGGCGCCCGCGTCGGCGAGTACGTCCACGGCCAGGGCGGTGAGCAGGCCGTTCGCGTCGGCGGCGGCGGTGACGGCGACGCGCATCGGGTGACGGCAGGTGGCGGAGGTGAATTCGTCGGTGCGGGTGAACTCGTACTGCACCGGATGCCCGGTGCGCAGCACGGCCAGCGCGATCAGATCCTCGGCCAGCATCTCCTGCTTGGCCCCGAACCCGCCACCGACCCGGGTCGCGAACACCCGCACCCGGTCCCGGCCGAGCCCGAAGACGTGGCACAGTTCGTCGCGCACCAGGAACGGCACCTGGGTACTCGTCCGCACCACGAGCCTGCCGGCGTCGTCGAGCCAGCCGATCCCACCGTGCGTCTCCAGGTGCACGTGCTGAACACGCGGCGAATGCCACACGCCCCGCACCACTTTCGCCGCAGCGGCGATTCCGGCATCGAAATCCCCGACGCCACCGTGAATCTCGGCGACCAGGTTCCGTTGCGCGTCGGCGATGCGCGCCGACACCGGCTTGTCCGCATGCAGTTTCGGCGCCTGGTCCGCCAGCGCCGCCTCCGGTGTGAACACCGCGGGCAACACCTCGTACTCCACCCGCAGCGCCCGCACCCCCGCCCGCGCCGCGTCCAAGGTCTCCCCCACCACAGCCGCCACCCGCTGACCCACGAACCGCACCACCCGATCGAGCACGAAGGTGTCGTCCGGATCGTCCTCCCGCAACTCGTGCCGCGCGGTGGAGAACGCCACCGCAGGCGCATCCGCCGAGGTCAGCACCAGCCGAACCCCCGGCACCGCCGCCGCCGCGGCCACGTCGATCGACACAATCCGCGCATGCGCGTACGGACTACCCAACACCGCCAGATGCCACGGCGCCACAGGCGGCTGCCGATCCCCCTCCCCCACAACCACATCCATCGTGAACGGCTCCCCACCGCGCACGATCCACTCACCCCCGGGCGCCCCCACCCCATCCCCCACCTGCCCCGCCCCGAACGGCCGCCCGACACCGGCCGCCACCGCACGCACTCGCGCCGCCTCCACCTCGGGACCGGCACCCACCGCCACAGACGTCGTCTCCGGCTCAGACCCCCGCCCAACAAACGAACCGACCCCTGGCCCCTCGGCCACCACCGACTCCGCGCCGCCGCCCGCCGCGAAATCGTCTTCCGGCGCACCGCTGTCAGCCGGGTCGTCGACGTCCCTGCTCGGCCCGCACCCGGCACCCTGCGCACCAGTACGCGAGGCACGCGACGATCCCGCTCGCGGTGGCACGTGGTGTGCCTGCGGGGTGTCGGCGGAAGTTGTGCACAGTGGTGCACAGGGTGTGAGTGCGTCGGCGATGGCGCGGTAGCCCGTGCACCGGCAGAGGTTGCCCTTCAACAACTCCGCACGCTCGGTATCGGTGACCAGGTGCGCGGGCAGATCGACGGCATCGGAACCTGGAAGATCGGCGTTGCGGGCAGCGGCTAGACCGCTGGCGGTGACGACCATACCGGCTGTGCAGAAACCACATTGGAAGCCTGCGTGCTCGACCATTCTCCGCTGCACGGCATTTCCGCCGAGACCGGCGGCGGTCGTCACCGTGCGGCCTGCGGCACGGTGGGCGGGGACGACGCAGGAATGCACAGGATCACCGTCGAGCAGAACAGAGCAGGCACCGCAATCGCCGGAGTCGCACCCCTTCTTGACCGCGAGTTCGCCCTGTTCGCGCAGCAGCGTCCGCAGACATTGCCCGGGCCGCGCGGCCACCTCGACCACCCGCCCGTCGACAGTCAGCCGCATGAACCACCCCCCGAAAACGGGGTGAACACGAGGCTGCCACGCCCAATGCCTCCAGCCGAAGCGAGACCCAGCCCCTGGCCGTCGAGAGCTGGGCGCGACACCACGTGGACCAGGTACTGCACGCCCGCGATGCCTTCAGGATGAGACCTGGGCGAGTTCGGACTGCCCCGCTCCGGCGTCGTCCGGCTCATGACGACCTCCTGAGCTCGGCGGCCACTTCGCCGGCCAGTAACCCGGTCACGTGCTTGCGCCAGTCCGGCGCACCGTGCGGATCGTCGAACCAGATGTCGGGTTCGAGCTCCACCAGCGCGGCCTCGAGATCGAATGCCGTTGGTACGGCGGAGAAGTCGAGCACCACCGGCCGCACCGTCGACGCGGTGACGGTGATCGCGCAGCGGCCGCTCACCTCGCGCCTGCCCATCACCACCGCACCGGATCGACCCAGTGGCGCCAGCGCGATCTTGCGGAAACTGGTGCGTGCCAGCAGGCTCGCTGTCGGTACAAGGAACGAGCGCACCACCGCGCCGGTGGCCAGTATGTTCTCACCCGGCCCGGTCACGAAGTCGCGCAATGGAATCCGCCGTTCGCCGCCGCCGCGCGGCCAGATCACGGCGGTCGCGTCCAGGGCGACCAGTGCGCCGAGTACCGCGCCGGCGGGCAGCGACAGGCAGACGTTCCCGCCGACGGTCGCGGTGCGCCAGATCTTGTGCGAGGCCAGCAGTGCCCGGCAGGACTGCGCGAACAGCGCGGTGCCCGGCCACTCCGGGCGCAGGGTGGGCGCGCCGAGTTCGCGGCCGGGGCGGGCGCCGGCGAACTCCGCCAGCGTGCAGGTCGCGGCGATCTCCAGGCCATCGGAGCGCTCGAGCAAGGGGGTCCAGCCGAGGGTGGTGATGTCGACGAGCCGATGCAGCTGGTCGTGCGGCTCGGAGAACAGGAAGGTGCCGCCCGCCAGGACCGCACTGCCCGCGCCCACCTGTGCCAGGTCGGCGCGATCGCGGGCGAGAACCACCTCCCGGACGGTATCCAGATCCACGTTCACCTCGCTCACCTCACCGGCCACAGTAGGGGCCGGGAGTTGCCACGATGTTGCGCGACAACGGCGCGGTATTGCGCCGCGGTTAACCCGATGTACCTCGTCTCCAGTGTGCGCCGGATCAGCCGGAACCGCTGTTCAGCGCGCCCAGGCAAGATCAACTTCCGGCCAGTAGCGTGGCTTGGGCCTGTGCCACGTCGGCGCCGACGGCCGCCTCGTCCACCGTGGTGACCACCTCGTCGCGCACCACCTCGCGCCCGTTCACCAGCAGCGCGGCCAGCGGCGGCGCCGACCCGAGCACCAGCGCGACCACCGGATCCTCGATCCCGGCGTGCGCGGGAGTGTCGAGCCGCCACAGCGCCAGGTCGGCCAGCTTGCCCGGCTCGATCGAGCCGATCTCCCCGGCCCGGCCCAGCACCCTGGCACCGCCGAGCGTCGCCAGTTCCAGCGCAGACCGCACCGTCATCGCGCGCGGCCCGCCGACAGCCCGCGCGTACAGCAGCGCATTGCGCGGTTCCTCGATCATCGAACTCGACTCGTTGCTGGCCGCGCCGTCGACACCGAGCCCCACCGGCACCCCGGCGGCCAGCAGATCGGCGGTCCGCGCGACGCCTGCACCGAGCCTGCCATTGGAGGTCGGGCAGTGCGCGACGCCGGTGCCGGTGCGTGCCAGAGCGGCGATCGCCGGATCGTCGAGGTGGACCGCGTGCGCGAACCAGACATCGTCGCCGAGCCAGCCCAGCCGCTCCATGTACTCCGCCGGTGTGCAGCCGAAGCTCTCGCGGCAGAAGTCCTGTTCGTCGAGGGTTTCGGCGAGGTGGGTGTGCAGCCGGGTGCCGGTCGCGCGGGCCAGCGCCGCCGATTCGCGCATCAGGTCCGCGGTCACCGAGAACGGCGAGCAGGGCGCCAGCGCGATCCGCACCATGGCGTCGAAGGACGGGTCGTGCCACTGCTCGATGGCGGCGGCACTGGCGGCGAGAATGGCGTCGATCGGCTCGACCACCTCGTCCGGTGGCAGACCGCCGTCGCTGCTGCCCAGATCCATCGATCCGCGCGCCGGATGGAACCGCAACCCCACCGCCGCGGCCGCGCCGATCTCGGCACCGAGCAGGTCACCGCCACCGCGCGGGAACACATAGTGATGATCCGAGGACGTCGTGCAGCCGCTGCGCGCCAGCGACACCAGCGCACCGGTCGCCGCCACCCGCACCGACTTCTCGTCGATGCGCGCCCACACCGGATACAGCGCGGTCAGCCATTCGAACAGGGTGTTGTCGGCGGCCAGGCCACGGGTGATCCACTGGTACAGGTGGTGGTGGGTGTTGACCAGGCCCGGTGTGAGCAGGCAACCACGGCCGTCGATGCGCCGGGTCGGCGGGCCGAACGCCGGTGGCCTGCCCGCGCCCACCGCCTCGATGACATTGCCGCGCACCGTCACCCAGCCCTCGCGGTATTCGGTGCCCGCCGCGTCGACGGTCACCACCGCGCACCCGTCGATCACCAGGTCGGGGCCGCTCACGGCTGCCACGCGATCCCCGCGCCGGGCGCGTCGGCGCGCGCCAGTGTGGCATGGATGGACCCGTAGGGCCGGTCGGCGGCCCAGAACACCTCGTCGGCGTTGAGGATGTCGAACTGGGCCAGGTCGTAGCCGAAGTGGTGCTTGTTCGGCGCCTCGAGCCGGATCTCGGCCAGCATCGGAAACCGTTCCAGTACAGCGGTTCCCATCGCATAGAGGGTTTGCTGCATCGCCTTGGAGTAGGTCTGGGCGAACAGTTCGAGCAGGGTGGCCCGGACACCGGCGTAGACCTCGTCCCACTCGAAACCGCTGTGCTCGGCGAATCGCCACTGCGCGACCAGCGCGGTCGCCAGCACCCGGTCCCGGGTCGGGGCGAGGGTCGTGTACTCGTCGGTGAGGAAGCCGGCGAACTCCGAACCGGTCGACTTCAGCAGCACCAGATCCTTGATCCCACCGATCACCCAGGCGCCGTCCCCGCTGACGGTCACCGCCGCCGTACGCACCTCGGGCCCGCTGCGCACCCAGGTGTGCTCGTGTTCGACACCGTCGATCGAAACACGTTGCCATCCATAGGACTCCACATCGATGCGGGCACTGGACACCGGCTCGACCGTGTCGACGAAATGCCGGGCCAGCCCGAGCGCGTAGTCCTCGATCGTGTCCAGGCCCGGCCGCTTGGCGAAGACGAACGCCATGTGTTTCTGGGTGTCGGTGGGCAGGACATGACGCTGGTCACCGTCGGTGTAGGCCGCCGCGAAATCACCACGCAGCGTGGTGGAGACGTTCACATCGCGGATCTCGTGGCGCGCGTTCTCCTTGACGAAGCGCACCACCCGGTTCTCGGCTTTGCCGTATCGGTTGTCGGTCAGCACGATCGGGCCGCTCAATGGCATCGCCGGCTCAGCTCCCTCGGTAGGTGGAATAGGCGAACGGCGACAACAGCAGCGGCACATGCAGATGCGGCTGCTCACCCACCGTGAACGCGACACAGACTTCCGGATAGAAAGTCTCCGTACCCTGTGCCGCGAAGTAGCTGCCGGTATCGAAGAACAGGCGGTAATCGCCCGGATTCAGCCCGGCGGCAAGTTCTTTCACCCGGCCGTCGGCGTCGGTGAGCGCCTCGGTGAGCCGCTGCTCGCCGCGCGTCAACCACACCGCGACCCCGGCGGCGGGCAGCCCGCGCACGGCATCGAGCACGTGCGTACTCAACCCGGTCACGACGCCGCCACCAGCCGCGCCAGGCGCAGACGGTTGATCTTCGCCAATTCGGTTCGCATGACCTGCCTTTCGGTTGCCGGATCGTTGCCCAGGCGGGCGGTGAGCGCCGCCAGCAGTTCGGTACCGCTGCGGCCCGCCGCGCAGACCAGGTAGAGATGACCGAATTTCCGCTCGTAGGCGCGATTGCCCGCGGCCAGCGCCGCGCGCACCTCGTCCTCGACACCGGCCTGCTCACGGACCGACGCCGCGGCGGCCGACCGGTCGCCGATACGCGGGTGACCGGCCAGCGCCGCGTCGATCTGCGCCTCGTCGAGGGCGGCCAGCGCGGTGTCGGCGGCGCCCAGCAGCGCCTCGACCGAGGCGTAGGGCCTGCCCGCGCCCAGCGTCTTCGCCCAGCTCGGCACGCAACAACAGGCGAGTAGCGCCTGCTCGGCGGCCGCCGCGGGCAGCTCGTTGAAACCCGCGAGGCCGATCGCTTCGCTCGTCATCGGTCCAGCATCGCCCCAAGTCAGGGCACCCGCCACCGATGCGCGATCGGTCGCGTCGGCGTGTCGTCGTCCTCGCGCCGCCCGGCCGTAATCGGGCGGCAACATTGCGCAATTAGTTTCGGCGCCATGCCCCCGAACGAGCCGGTCACGCCGTCCGCGTGCACAGGCATCGTCCTCGCGGCGGGCGCGGGTAGCCGCTACGGCAAACCCAAGGCACTCGCCGAGGACGGCGCCTGGCTGCGCGCGGCGATCACCACGTTGCGGGACGGTGGCTGCGCTCCGGTGATCGTCCTGCTCGGCGCGACGGGGCCCGATCCGGCCGCCGCCGCACTGCCGCCGGGCACCCAGTGGCGCTGGGTCGCGGACTGGGCCAGCGGGCTCGCCGCGACGGTGCGCGCCGGCTTGCGCGCGGCCGCCGAGGCGGACACCCGCTACGTGGCTTTCCTGCCCGTCGACGTTCCCGATATCGGCGCCGATGTCGTCGCGCGGGTGCTCGCGGCGGCCAGAGCGAGCGAGAGCGGACTGGCCCGTGCTGTGTTCTCCGCCACACCTGGGCACCCGGCTGTGATCGAGAACAAGCACTGGGAGGCCATTTCCGCTGCCGCCGTAGGCGATGCGGGAGCAGGTTCCTATTTGGGCGGTAGACAGGATATGGTGTGCGTCACGTGCGACGACTTGGCGACAGGGGCCGATCGCGATTTCCCGGGAGTCGGCGCACGGTGATCGGAGTTTGAGATATGCGCGATATCGTCGATGACCTTCTGCGAGTGTGGCATTCGGGCCGTACCGGCGGCCTCGCCACCGTGGTCCGTACCATCGGCACGAACGCGCTGCCGATCGGGTCGGGCATGCTCGTCACCCCCAATGGCGGAATCTTCGGCTCCATCGCCTCGGGGCGGCTGGAGGAAACCGTCTACGCCGCGGCACTGGAAGCCGCGCAGACCGGGGTACGGCAACTACGTCGCTACAGCCTGATCACCGGAATGGAATCGATATCCGACGACGGCCAGCTCGTCGATATCTTCGTCGAGCCGTTCTCCTGCCGCGATTTCCCCGAATTCCCCGCCATCGCCGCCGACATCCAGGCCCATCGCCGGGTCACGGTGTTCACCGTGGTGTGGAATCAGGACCCCGATGTCATCGGCCAGCATCTGGTCACCGATCGCAAGCACGCCACCGAACTCGTCGCGCTGCCCGAATCCGACCTGTTCGTCGCCTCCTACTGCCCGCCGCCGCGGCTGCTCATCTTCGGCGCCAACGCCTACGCCGCCACCCTGGCCGCGCAGGCGCGGATGATCGGCTACCGGGTCAGCATCTGCGATTCGCGTCCGGAATTCGCCGACCCCGGTTCGTTCCCGGGCGCCGAGGTCGTCGTCGACTGGCCGCACCGCTACCTGAACACCCTCTCGGCCGCGGGCGAGATCGACAGCAGCACCGGCATCGTGGTGCTGGCCAACGAGCCGCGCTTCGAGATCCCGCTGCTCACCGTCGCGCTGCGGCTGCCCGAGCTGGGCTATCTGGCCGCGCTCGGCTCCCCCGCCGATCAGGCCCGCCGCCTCGACGACCTGCGCGCCGGCGGTTTCGACGAGCCGACCCTGGCCCGCCTGCACGTACCCGCCGGGCTCGAATCGGGCCCGCGTACCCCGGCCGAGACCGCCGTCTTCGTCACCGCCGATTTCCTCGCCGCGCGGGCCGGACTGCGCCTGTCCGCCCGCCGCGACTACGAGTCAGCGGTCGGCCTGGCGATCTAGGAGTTTTCTCCGCCCGATACCCCGTCGACACCAATTCGGGCGCTCGATTGGCCGATATTTCCGATTCAGCCGCGGTATTGCGCCCATTTCCGCGCTGTCGCCGTCGGTGAAAATCGCCACCGGTAACAATTCGGGCCCCGCGGAGGACATAGAGTGTCGACAGGATCTGACAGCCTCTACACCGCCCGGGCCGACAGCCCGCCCGGTGGTGAGGGGAAGCACTGCGATGACGGGCCAACAGGGCCCGTGGACTGGAACCGACTGTTCGATGAAGCTCTCTGCACTACGTAACGTGGCCGCCCTGCGCACCACCGCCGTGGCACTGACCGCCGCCCTGTCGGTGGCCGTGATCACCGGTGGCGCCGCATCCGCCGACCCCGAGAAGCCCTCGGCCGTGACCTCGGTGGTCAAGGAGGGCCGCACCTGGCATCTGAAGGTGTACTCGGCGGCGATGAAGAAGGACATCACCATCGATGTGCAGCGTCCGGTCGACGAGTCGGCCCCGGCGCCCAACTTCTACATGCTCAACGGCCTCGACGCCGGTGAGGGCTCGGCGAGCTGGGCCGCGCAGACCAACGCGCTCGACTTCCTCGCCGACAAGCAGGTCAATGTCATCCAGCCGATCGGTGGCCGCGGCAGCTACTACACCGACTGGAAGCAGGAAGACCCGCGGCTGGGCCTGAACAAGTGGACCACCTTCTTCACCCAGGAGCTGCCGCCACTGCTCGACGCCACCCTCAACTCGACCGGCCTCAACGCGCTGGCCGGGCTGTCCACCTCCGGCACCTCGGTGCTGCAGCTGGCCGAGGCCAAGCCGGGGCTGTTCAAGTCCGTCGCCGCCTACAGCGGCTGCGCCCAGATCGCCGACCCGATGGGCAAGCAGGCCGTCAAGTTCTCCGTGGAGACCTGGGCGGGCGGCAAGACCGTGAACATGTACGGCCCCGACAACGACCCGGCCTGGGTCGAGAACGACCCGGTCATCAACGCCGAGAAGCTGCGCGGCACCAACCTCTACATCTCCAGCGGTAGCGGTATGCCGACCAACGCCGACGTCGCGTACTACCTCAACGGCGCGCCCGGCCCGATGGGCGTGATCAACCTCGGCCTCGGTATCGGCATCGAAGCGGCGACCAACGCCTGCAGCCACAACCTGAAGGCCAAGCTGGATTCGCTGGGCATCCCGGCGACCTACCAGTTCACCCCGATGGGCACCCACTACTGGCCGTACTGGGAGCAGGCGCTGCACGAGTCGTGGCCGCTGCTCGCCCAGGGCATGGGTATCTGATCTCCCGCAGCAGAAACGGGCGGCATCCGAATCCGGATGCCGCCCGTTTTTTCGTCGGGTCGGGTCGTCGGATCAGGTTGCCGGCAGGGCCGTGCGCGCCGACAATCCGGACCCGATGAAGTAGCCGATCTCGTCACAGATCTCGTCCACGGAAATGGCCTCGCCCGGCACACTGGAGTGCACCATCTCCTGCGCCAGGGAATTCACCGCGCCGATCACCGCGAGCCCGAACAGATGCAGGCTCCGCGATTCCGCTTCACCGCGTTCGGCCGCGCGCTGCGCCTCCCTGGTGAGCAACCCGATGATCGTGCGCCGCTGCGCCCGCCGCCATTCCTCCACCGCCGGGCTCACCCCGACCACCTCGACATAGAACACCCGGGCAGCGCGCCGATCCCGGCAGGTCACCGCCAGAAACGCGCGGAAACTCTCCACCACGCGCACCGCCAGCGGTTCCTCGGCGGTGCGCTCGAGAACCTCGTCGAGGCGGCGCAGGGCAGCCGAATTGAGCCGGTCGACCAGGGCGATGAGCAAGGCCTCGCGGCTGCCGATATCTTCGTAGAAACTGCGGGTCGACACATTCGCTGTCGCGCACAAGCGCTCGATCGAGGTCGCCGAATATCCCTGGGTACCGAACAGTTCCAGGGCCGCGTCGGTCAACCGGCTGCGGCGCAACGCGACTCGTTGCTGGCGCGACAATCCACCGTAACTGCGACCACTATCGGTTTCATTCACACGCCGAACCACGAATGCATGCTATGCCATGAATTCCCTTGGCCCAGCGGGAATTGTCAATCCTGTTCGGCGGCGGGTTCGGCGTCGTCGAGCGGTTCGGCCAGCGGCCAGCCACCGGCGGCCAGAATCGAGGCGACCCGGGAGACGTCGTCAGGGGCGGGCTGCTGCTTGGCGAAATCGGCGATCGCCGCCTCGATTTCGGCCTCACTGATCGCTTCCCGGTTCGGGTTGGCCTCGATCAGTTTCTCGCCGATCACCACCACCTCGTAGTCGGTGAGATGCCGGTGCAGCACCGCGAACAGCGCGACGTAATCGGACTGCGGAATACCCTGCGGATAGCCGGCGCGCAGCCAGCCGAGCACCCGCGAAAGCAGATTACGGCGGACGGCAGGAGTATCAGGAGACTCGGTCATGGGGTCCTCGCTCATGCGGTGCCGAACAGGTGGATGCCGAACTGATGGGCGATGAACGCCTTGGCGGTGAACAAGATGCCGGTGATCACCACGACGACGATCACGACCAGGCAGATCAGCGCCCCGGCCAGCGCCGGATAGTTACGCCGTACCTGGCCGTCGGCGCCGACGGTCTCGGCCTGGGCCCACCAGCGCACGGCGAACGCGAAGACGGTGGGCACACCGACGCCGAAGACCAGCGCGGCCAGCACCACTTCCCACAGGGAGGTCAAATTGGTGATCACGGTCTGCACAGTCGTTTCCTTCTACCCGGCGTGGTTCTGTTCGATCGACGACTGCGGCGTCGCGGCAGGCTGGCCCTCGGGCCACTCGTTCACATTGTGGGTGCCGACCGGATCACGCCGCGACCGCAGATAGATCGCCAGCGCGCCGGCGATCAGCACGGCGAACACCACCAGCACACCGGGCAGGCCGCCGATCACCGTGGCCAGCGCCCAGCACAGCGCGCCGACGATGCCCGCCATCGGCAGGGTGAGCAGCCAGGCCACCGCCATCCGGCCCATCACCCGCCAGCGCACCTCGGCGCCTTTGCCGATGCCGGTGCCCAGGATCGCGCCGGTCGCGGTCTGGGTGGTCGACAGCGGCAGGCCGAAGTGCGCGGAGGTGAGGATGATCGCCGCGGAGGTCGATTCGGCGGCCAGACCCTGCGGCGACTCGATCTCGACCAGGCCTTTGCCGAGGGTGCGGATGATCCGCCAGCCGCCGAGGTAGGTGCCCAGCGCGATCGCGATCGCGCACGAGGCCATCACCCACAGTGGCAGGTGGTCGTCTTTGTCGACAGAGCCGTAGGCGACCAGGGCCAGGAAGATCACGCCCATCGTCTTCTGCGCGTCGTTGGTGCCGTGCGCCAGCGAGACCAGCGAGGCCGAACCGACCTGGCCCCAGCGGAACCCCTCGGCGGCCTTGTCCTGGTCGACACCGCGGGTGACCCGGTACACCAGGAAGGTGCCGATCGCGCCGACCAGCGCCGCGATGACCGGCGCGAGGATGGCGGGCACCACGATCTTGATCAGCACACCTTCCGACCCCGAGGCCCAGATCACCCCGTTCCAGCCCAGCGCCGCGATCGTCGAACCGATCAAACCGCCGAACAGCGCGTGCGAGGAACTCGACGGCAGGCCGAGCAGCCAGGTGAGCAGATTCCACAGGATGCCGCCGACCAGGCCCGCGAACACGATGACCAGCAGGTCCTGCCCGCTCACCTCGTTCAGCTGGACGATGCCCTTGGCCACCGTCGCCGCCACCGAGACCGACAGGAACGCGCCGATCAGATTCAGCAGACCCGACAGCGCCACCGCCACCCGCGGCTTGAGCGCACCGGTGGCGATCGAGGTCGCCATGGCATTGGCGGTGTCATGGAATCCGTTGGTGAAGTCGAATGCGAGGGCTGTAACGATGACGATCAACAGGACCAATAATTCGGCGCTCACCCGAACAGTGTGTCGTATGCCGGCGCCGGATTGCCAAACCGTTGCGGGAAAATCTCATGAGCTGGGGCGTAAGGCCCGGACCGCGTCGATCGTGTCGGCCTGGGCCGGCTCCTTGTCCGGCCGGTATCGCACCACCCTGGCGAAACGCAGCGCGACACCGCCCGGATAGCGGGTGCTGGCCTGAACACCGTCGAGTGCGATCTCCACCACCAGCGCCGGAGACAGATAGACGGTCTGGGCGTCGCGGTGGGTTTCGTGGCGCGGGAACTCCGTGGTCTGCCAGCGCAGCAATTCGTCGGTGAGGCCCTTGAACGTCTTGCCGACCATCACCGGCTCGCCGGTGTCCGGGTCGCGCGCGGCCAGGTGCAGATTGGACAGGAATCCGGTGCGTCTGCCGTATCCCCACTCCGCGCCGATCACCAGCAGGTCGAGGGTGTGCGCGGGTTTGATCTTCAGCCAGGCCTTGCCGCGCCTGCCTGCGGCGTACGGGGCGTCGAGGGATTTGATCATCATGCCCTCGTTGCCGACGGCCAGCGCGTTGTCGTAGTACTCAGCGGCCGCCGCCGCGTCGGGCGCGGTCAGCGCCGCGATGACGTGCTCGCCCGCGACCCGCTCCAACAGCGCGCGCCGGACCCGTAGCGGCTCGTCGAGCAGGTCGCGCCCGTCCATGTGCAGGCAGTCGAAGAAATAGGGGTGCAGCAGCAGCTCGCCTGCGTCGACGGTGGCGAAGCGGCTCATCGTCTCCTGGAACGGGCGCGGGCGGCCCGCGTCGGTGAGGGCGAGGGTCTCGCCGTCGAGGACGACGCTGACGCAGTCCAGTCCCCGGACCAGCTCGACCAGTTCCGGCACGCTCGCGGTGATGTCGCGCAGGGTCCGGGTGAACACCCACACCCGTTCGCCGTCGCGGTGCACCTGGATGCGGGCGCCGTCGAGTTTGTGTTCGACGCTCACCTGCGGG
This sequence comes from Nocardia sp. NPDC059177, assembly GCF_042755165.1. NCBI lineage: Bacteria > Bacillati > Actinomycetota > Actinomycetes > Mycobacteriales > Nocardiaceae > Nocardia > Nocardia sp. NPDC059177. The sequence goes on from NZ_JBHZBX010000009.1 coordinate 171,212, forward strand.
CCCAGCTCGGCCAGCGCCTCGTCGAGTGAGCCGCCGGGCGAGGCGAGCATGGGCGCGACGGGACGGCCCAGTTCGAGCCGGAAGGCGGCGAGCGCGGTGTCGCCGCCGGTGAGCGCGGCGACCGCGGTCTCGGGCAGCCGGCCCGAGAGCATGTGCGCCCGGCGCACCACGGCGACGGGGATGCCGGTGGCGGCGGCCAGCGCCTCGACGACGACGGCGGCGAGGGCGCCCTGGCGCAGTTCGCCGGTGAGCAGGCGGATCAGGAAGGACTGCTCGTCGGCGGTGCTGGCGGTGAACAGCTCGGTCAGCAGGGTGCGGCGGCGCAGGGTGGAGCCCGCGCCGCTGAGGCCGGTCAGCTGGTCGAAGACGGCATCGACCGCGCCGACGGTGAGGTTCGGTGCGGCGCTGGGTGGCGTCTGTAGTGCGGTCACCGTGCGCCAGCCCGCCCCGATCCGGCCCTGCACCAGCTCGCCGGACAGCCAGGACACCACAACGCCGATCTCGGTCGCGCTCGCGGCACGGAACAGCTCGGCCAGCGCGGCGATCTTCGCCTTGCGCGACCGGGTTTCCCGCACCGCGGCCGACGCCGCGACCACCTCGCTGAACAGCACCAGTCGAAAGTAACTCCCCGGTGTGACACATCGCTCAGGCCACGCTGTTAAGAATCCATTGGCAAGGCTGCGAAAGCGCCCCTAAACTGGACATATGGCCAAGACCTATGTCGGTGCGCGGCTGCGCCAGCTCCGCACCGAGCGCGGCCTGAGCCAGGTATCGCTGGCCCAGAAACTGGAGATCTCGGCCAGCTATCTCAATCAGATCGAGCACGATGTGCGCCCGCTGACGGTGCCGGTGCTCGCCCGGATCAACGAGGTCTTCGGCGTCGATCCCGCCTTCTTCTCCACCCATGACGACACCCGGCTCATCGCCGAACTCTCCGAAGTGGTGATGGACGCCGAGCTGGGCATCGAGGCCGATACCAAGGAGATCGCCGACATGGTCTCGGCGCATCCGTCGATGGCGCGGGCCCTGGTCGCCATGCACAACCGTTACCGCAACACCAGCGCGCAGCTGGCCGCCGCCACCGAGGACCGCTTCTCCGACGGTTCGGGCAGCGCCGCGATCTCCAAACCGCACGAGGAAGTGCGCGACTACTTCTATCAGCGGCAGAACTACATCCACGAATTGGACACCGCCGCGGAGGATCTCACCACCCGCATCCGGTTCCACGGTGGTGAGGTGAGCACCGAGATCGTGCGGTTGCTGCGCGCGCACGGTGTACGGATCCTCGAGCGCATCGACCTCGGCGAGGGCGTGCTGCACCGCTACGACCCCGAGACCAAGCAGCTCGAGATCTCCCCGCACCTGTCCGGCGGGCAGCGCACCTTCAAACTCGCCGCCGAACTGGCGTATCTGGAATGCGGACCGCTGCTCGACAAGCTGGTCGAGGAGGGCAATTTCGCCTCCGAGGCCTCGCGCAAACTCGCCGTGCTCGGCCTGGCCAACTATTTCGCGGCCGCGACGGTGCTGCCCTACACGCACTTTCACGAAGTGGCCGAGGACTTCCGCTACGACATCGAACGGCTCTCGGCCTTCTTCTCGCAGAGCTACGAAACCATCTGCCACCGCCTCTCGACCCTGCAACGCCCCACCCTGCGCGGCGTCCCGTTCTCCTTCGTCCGGGTGGACCGCGCGGGCAATATGTCGAAACGCCAGTCCGCCACCGGTTTCCACTTCTCCTCGAGCGGCGGCACCTGCCCGCTGTGGAACGTCTACGAGACCTTCGCCTACCCCGGCAAGATCATGACCCAGATCGCCCAGATGCCCGACGGCCGCAAATACCTCTGGGTCGCGCGCACCGTCGAACGCCGCGCCACCCGCTACGGCCAGCCCAGCAAAACCTTCGCCATCGGCCTCGGCTGCGAACTACGCCACGCAGGCCGCGTCGTCTACGCCGACGGCATCGACCTCGGCGAAGCCTCCGCCACCCCCATCGGTGCCGGCTGCCGAGTCTGCGTCCGCTCCAACTGCCCCCAACGCGCCTTCCCACCCCTGGGCAAAGTCCTCGACATCAGCGAACACCGCAGCTCCGTCTCCCCCTACCTGATCAAGTGACCCTGAGAGAGCGTCAAGCGCTGAGCGGATGCCGTGCCAGATACTCGGCAACCGCTCGTCGCAAGATGTCACTCGGCGTCGTTTCAGCCTCGTCGGCATAGGCCGTCAGCCGAGCATCCAGCTCAGCCGGGAGCCGTACCGTCCGCACCGGGCTTTTCCCGCCACGCGCACCCCCGGCCGGCCGGCCCATAGCCAGCTCAGGCCCCACCTCGATCGGTCCGACAACTGCGTAGTCACCATTCTCGAACTCGGCCGCCATTGCTTCGTACTCTTCAGCACTACGCTTCGCCATCACCGAGCCCCCGTCCCGCTCCATCCGCCGCGTTGCGGCCGCTGCCTGGTCACGACCGGCAACACCAATCCAACCAGTGCGTATACCTCGGCAGCCACCCTCGCCGTCAACCTCATGGCGTGAAAAACCTCCCAGGTAATGTCGTCATTCAGAAGGCTTCTTCGGGGATGGCCATGATGTCGTTGTCGATGGTGGTGAGGATGTTCTTGGTGGCGGTGAGTTCGGGGAGGACGTTCTTGGCGAAGAAGCTCGCGACGGCTACCTTGCCCTGATAGAAGGGGCGGTCCTTGGGGGTGGCCTCGCCGGCCAGGGCGGCGGTGGCCACCTCGGCTTGCACCAGGAGGCGCCAGGCGATGAGCAGGTCGCCGACGGCCATCAGGAAACGGACCGAACCCAGGCCGACCTTGTAGAGCTCGGCGGGTTCGGCCTGGCCCGCCATGGCGTAGCCGGTGAGGGTGGCCGCCATGGCGCCGATATCGGCCTGGGCGGTGCGCAGCAGGTCGCGTTCGGTGCCGAAGCGGCCGGTGTCGTTGTCCAGGAACGCGGTGATCTGCGCGTTGACGTGCCCCAGCGCCGCGCCGTGATCGCGAATGATCTTGCGGAAGAAGAAGTCCTGGGCCTGGATGGCGGTGGTGCCCTCGTAGAGGGAGTCGATTTTCGCGTCGCGGATGTACTGCTCGATGGGATAGTCCTGCAGATAGCCGGATCCGCCGAAAGTTTGCAGGGATTCGGTCAGCAGCTGATAGGCGCGTTCGGAACCGACGCCCTTCACGATCGGCAGCAGCAGGTCGTCGATCCGGTGCGCCAGCTCGGCGTCGGCGCCGGACACCAGCTCCGCCACGTCGGCGTTCTGATGCGCGGCGGTATACAGATATACCGCCCGCAGCCCCTCCGCATAGGCCTTCTGCCGCATCAGCGAGCGCCGCACATCGGGGTGATGGGTGATGGTGACGCGCGGTGCGGCCTTGTCCGACATCTGGGTGAGATCCGCGCCCTGGACGCGAGTCTTCGCGTACTCCAGGGCATTCAGGTACCCCGTCGACAGGGTGCCGGAGGACTTCACGCCCACTGTCATGCGCGCGTTCTCGATCACCTTGAACATCTGCGCGATGCCGTTGTGCACGTCACCGACCAGCCAGCCCTTGGCCGGCACCGCGGTACCGCCGAAGGTGACCTCGCAGGTGGGCGAGGATTTGATCCCCATCTTGTGCTCGACGCCGGTCACATAGACACCGTTGCGCTCGCCGAGCTCGAGGGTCTCGTGATCGAACAGGAACTTCGGCACGTAGAACAGCGACAGCCCCTTGGTCCCCGGGCCGGCGCCGTCCGGCCGGGCCAGCACCAGGTGGAAGACGTTCTCGGCCACCTCGCCCACATCGCCGCCGGAGATGAACCGCTTCACGCCCTCGATGTGCCAGGAACCGTCGGGCTGGGCCACCGCCTTGGTGCGGCCCGCGCCGACATCGGACCCGGCGTCGGGCTCGGTGAGCACCATGGTGCCCTGCCAGCCCCGTTCGAAACCGCCGCGCGCCCAGCGCTGCTGCTCCTCGGTGCCGACCAGGTAGAGCACCGAGCCCATCATCGGGCCCATATTGAAGAAGCTGGCGGCGGGGTTGGCGCAGATGATCAGCTCGTTGATCGCCCACATCAGCACATTCGGGGCGGCGGTGCCGTCCATACCCGCCGGCATGCCGAGGCGGTACCAGCCGGCCTCCTGCACCGCGGCCACCGTCTTGCGCAGCGGCTCGGGGACGGTGATGTCGAAGGTTTCGGGGTGGAAGACCACCGGATCGCGGTCGGCGGCGGCGAAGGAGTCCGCGATCGGGCCCTCGGCCAGCCGCTGTACCTCGTCCAGGATCTGGCGCACCGTCTCGGAGTCCAGCTCACCGTAGGCGCCGGTGTCGAGGAGCTTGTCGAGCCCCAGCACCTCGAAGAGATTGAACTCGATATCGCGCACGTTTGCCTTGTAGTGCCCCACTGGGCCCTCCTCGAAAGACCACGCGGCCGTCGCCGCTCTCATCCGGGCTGTTCGACGTCGTACAAATCGACTGCGGTCGTACGTACCGCCAGGTTGCCGCACCGGCAGCACCTACGCAACCGTAGGCGCACACCGGCCCGTAGGACGGCCGAGAGGAACAATTCACACAGATGAAACAGACGAAACGGGCATGTGATCGAGCGACATTCCAGTGCAACAAGTTCCATCTACTGTTCCGAATCACGAATACGCCGCGGTATACAACTTGCCGTGCCTCAGTTCCGGGCAGGCAGCGGCGGTGTTCGTTGTGGCGCGTCTGGCGTCACCGTTACACCTGATGAGGAGAACCGCCCATGTCTGAATCCCGTTTGGTCAAGGCACTCGTCGTGCCTGCCGCGGTGGCCGTCGCCGGCCTGTTGCTCACCGGTTGCGGTGCGCGCGACGACGCGTCCGCCGGCCAGACCGCGGCATCGTGTGTCGACACCACCAAGGACACGATCAAGGTCGGATCCCTGCACTCGCTCTCGGGCACCATGGCCATCTCCGAAGTCACCGTGGCCAACTCGACCAAGCTGGCGATCGACCAGATCAACGCGGCGGGCGGGGTGCTCGGCAAGCAGATCGAGATCGTCCTCGAAGACGGCGCCTCCGATCCGAAGACCTTCGCGGAGAAGGCCGAGAAGCTGATCAGCTCCGACTGTGTCGCCGCGGTTTTCGGTGGCTGGACCTCGTCGAGCCGCAAGGCCATGAAGCCCAAGTTCGAGAACCTGAACTCGCTGCTCTACTACCCCGTGCAGTACGAGGGCCTGGAAGATTCCAAGAACATCTTCTACACCGGCGCCACCACCAACCAGCAGATCGTCCCCGCGCTGGACTACCTCAAGCAGAAGGGCGTCAAGTCCCTCTACCTGGTCGGCTCGGACTACGTCTTCCCGCAGACCGCCAACCGCGAGATCAGGGCCTACGCCGAGGCCAACGGCATCGAGATCAAGGGCGAGGACTACACCCCGCTGGGCTCGACCGACTTCTCCACCATCGTCAACAAGGTCCGCAGCGCCGACGCCGACGCGGTGTTCAACACCCTCAACGGCGATTCCAATGTCGCGTTCTTCCGCGAGTACACCAACGCCGGCCTGAAAGCCGCTGACATGCCGGTGATCTCGGTGTCCATCGCCGAGGAAGAGGTCGCCGGCATCGGCGCGCAGAACATCGCGGGCCAGCTGACCGCCTGGAACTACTACCAGACCGTCGACTCCCCGGCGAACAAGAAGTTCGTCGCCGACTACAAGGCCGCCTTCGGCGCCGACAAGCCCACCTCGGACCCGATGGAAGCCGCCTACACCTCGGTCTACCTGTGGAAGAACACCGTCGAGAAGGCCAAGTCCTTCGCCGTGGCCGACGTGCAGGCCGCCGCGGACGGCGTCAGCTTCGACGCCCCCGAGGGCACCGTCACCATCGACGGCTCCAACCACCACATCACCAAGACCGCCCGCATCGGTGAGATCCGCCCGGACGGCCTGATCTACACGGTGTGGGATTCCGGCAAGCCGATCAGCCCGGACCCGTACCTGAAGTCCTACGACTGGGCCGAGGGCCTCAAGTAATCAGCCCGACCGGTGTGGGACGCGGCGCGTCCCACACCGCCCCAGTTCCAAGGAGTCCACTGCAATGGACGTGCTGATCGGCCAGCTCTTCACGGGGCTGAGCCTGGGATCCATTCTTCTGCTCGCCGCGCTCGGGCTGTCGCTGACCTTCGGTCAGATGGGCGTCATCAATATGGCGCACGGCGAATTCATCATGGCCGGTTGTTACACGACCTACGTTGTGCAACAGGTCTTCTCGTCGGCGGGTGTCTCGCTGATCGTGTCACTGTTGCTGGGCTTCCTGATCGGCGGCCTGCTCGGCGCCGCCCTGGAGATGGGACTGATCCGCTACATGTACGACCGCCCGCTGGACACGCTGCTGGTCACCTTCGGTGTCGGCCTCGTACTCCAGCAGGCCGCGCGCGACATCTTCGGCGCGCCGGCCAAGAACGTGCTGGTCCCCGAATGGCTCAGTGGCGGCATCACCATCGCGGGCGCGGTGGTCCCCAAGACCCGCATCTTCATCCTGGTACTGGCGATCGTCGCGGTGACCGCGCTGGCCACCGTGCTCAAGACCACCCCGCTGGGGCGCCGGATCCGGGCCGTCGTGCAGAACCGTGGCCTGGCCGAAACCTCCGGTATCTCTTCACGATTCACCGATATCAGTACCTTCTTCATCGGGTCCGGCCTGGCCGGGGTCGCCGGGGTGGCGCTCACCCTCATCGGCTCGACCAGCCCCACCATCGGCCAGAGCTATCTGATCGACGCGTTCCTGGTGGTCGTGATCGGCGGCCTCGGCCAGATCAAGGGCACGGTGATCGCGGCCTTCGCACTCGGCCTGCTCAATTCCTTCATCGAATACTCGACCACCGCCTCCATCGCGAAGGTCATCGTGTTCGTGCTGATCGTCATCTTCCTGCAGGTCCGCCCGCAGGGTCTGTTCACCGTGCGGACAAGGAGCCTGGCATGAGCGCACTCACCGAACGTCTGCGCGCCTATCCGCGCCTGACGCCGCTCGCGGGATTCGCCCTCGCGGCGATCCTGCTGTTCGCGGTGGCGCCCGCGGTACTCAGCGACTTCCGGCTGAACCTGCTCGCCAAGTTCCTCTGCTTCGCCATCGTGGCCGCCGGTATCGGATTGGCGTGGGGCCGAGGCGGAATGCTCACCCTCGGCCAGGGTGTGTTCTTCGGCATCGGCGCCTACATCATGGCCATGCACATGCAGCTGGCCGACGCCGCGCGCCTGGGCAACGACGTGCCGGAGTTCATGGAGATCTCCGGGATCAGCGAGCTGCCGGGATTCTGGCAGCCCTTCGCCTCGGGACCGGTCGCGATCATCGCCATCCTGGTACTGCCCGGCCTGGTGGCCGCGGTGCTCGGCTACGGCGTGTTCAAGCGTCGGGTGCGCGGTGCCTACTTCGCCATCCTGAGTCAGGCGCTGGCCGCGGCGCTGGCCATCCTGCTCACCGGCCAGCAGGCCATCGGTGGCTACACCGGCCTGTCGGACTTCCGCGCGTTCTTCGGCTTCAAGCTCTCCGACCCGGTGAACCGGCAGATGCTGTTCTTCATCGCGGCGGGCACGCTGCTGGTGGTGGTCGCGCTGATCCGTCAGCTCAACCGCAGCCGCTACGGCGAACTGCTGGTCGCGGTGCGCGACGCGGAGGAGCGGGTGCGTTTCCTCGGCTACGACCCGGCCAATATCAAGATCGTCGCCTATGTGGTGGCGGCGTTCCTGGCCGGGATCGCCGGTGCGCTGTTCACCCCGATCGTCGGGATCATCTCCCCGGCCGATATCGGCGTCATTCCGTCGATCGCGTTCCTGATCGGCGTCGCGATCGGTGGCCGCACCACGCTGCTCGGCCCGATCCTCGGCGCGATCGGCGTGGCCTGGGCGCAGACCTCGCTGTCGGAGTCGTTCCCGTCGGGCTGGACCTACCTGCAGGGCATCCTGTTCATCGTGGTGGTCGGCTTCATCCCGGCGGGGCTCGCCGGACTGTGGCCGCTGCTGCGCGACCGGATCCGCGCCCGGCGCGCGAGCACTCCGCCGCCGCCCGCCCCGTCCGCCGAACCCGTCGTCGATACCGAGGAGAAGGTGGCCGCGCGATGACCACACACGAGCCCAAAGCAGGCGGCAACGCCGGCATGGACAGCGACTACCTCGAAATCCGTGGCCTCTCGGTGAGTTTCGACGGTTTCAAGGCCGTCACCGACGTCGATCTGACGGTGCTGCAGGGCGACCTGCGGTTCCTGATCGGCCCCAACGGCGCGGGCAAGACCACCCTGATCGACGCCATCACCGGCCTGGTCCCGGCGACCGGCTCGGCGCAGAAGTCGGGCACCGAGTTGCTCGGCAAGAAGGTGCACCAGATCGCCCGCCTCGGTGTGGGCCGCACCTTCCAGACCGCGAGTGTGTTCGAGCAGCTCAGCGTGTTGCAGAACCTGGATATCGCGGCGGGCGCGGGTCGTTCGGCGCTGTCGCTGCTGCGGGCGCGCAAGTCGGTGCTGCCGCGAATCGAAGAGGCTTTGGAGACAACAGGTCTCACCGCGCTGCGGGACAAGCCGGCCGGCGTGCTGGCGCACGGGCAGAAGCAGTGGCTCGAGATCGGCATGCTGCTGGTGCAGAACGCCTCGGTGCTGCTGCTCGACGAACCGGTCGCGGGCATGAGTGCCGAGGAACGGGAGGAGACCGGAAACCTGTTGCGCCGCATCGGCGGTGACCGCGTGGTCGTCGTCGTCGAGCACGACATGGACTTCATGCGCTCCTTCGCCACCTCGGTCACCGTCCTCGCGGGCGGCAAGGTGCTCAGCGAGGGCAGCGTCGAACAGGTGCAGGCCGATCCGAAGGTGCAGGAGGTCTACCTCGGCACCGCGAATCTGGCTGCGACAGACAAGGAACCGGCCGATGCTTGAACTACACGACATCCACTCGGGCTACGGGCGCACCGAGGTGATCCACGGCGCGAGTCTGACCGTGCCCGACGACAGCGTGGTCGCCGTCATGGGCCACAACGGCGCGGGCAAGACCACCCTGTTGCGCACCGCCGTCGGCCTGCTGCCCACCAAATCGGGCACCATCACCTTCGACGGGGAGAAGATCACCAAGCTCTCCCCGTCGCAGCGGGTCAAGCGCGGTATCGCCTATGTGCCGCAGGGGCAGCAGAGTTTTCCCCAGCTGACCACAGCCGAGAATCTGCAGGTCGTCGCCGACGGGCGCAAGCGGGGCAAGGCGCTGATCGAGGAGTCGCTCGAGCTGTTCCCCGCGCTGCGTGAGCTGCTCACCCGCAAGGCCGGGCTGCTCTCCGGCGGTCAGCGTCAGCAGCTGGCCATCGCGCGGGCGCTGATCACCGAGCCCAAGCTGCTCATTCTCGACGAGCCGACCGAGGGCATCCAGCCGTCGGTGGTGGCCGAGATCGAACGCACCATCATCGATCTCACCCAGCGCGGCGGGCTGAGCGTGCTGCTGGTGGAACAGCACATCGGCTTCGCGCTGCAAGCCGCCCAGCACTACTACGTGCTGCATTCCGGCCAGATCGGCTCGACCGGGACAGGTGGTGCGGACGCGGAGTCCGCAGTCCGCGCGGCCATGGCGATCTGAAGGCTCAGCAGCCGTTCTGGAACGGGAAGCACTCGACCGGGCGCTGAGTGGTCGGTGCGCGGGTGGTGGTGCTCTGCGAGGTCTCCGACACCGGCCGCGGATGCGGGGAATCGCGCAGCAGCGCCAGCACCACGATCAGCAGCACCAGGAACACCCCGAGCACCGCGGCCACGAAGACGGCCAGTGCGGCCAGCTTCCCGCGCGGGCCCGGCTCGATCGGCGGCGGCGCCTGGACCGGCGGGGTGAACTTGCTCGGCGCCGGGATCGGGTTCGACGGCGGGCGGTTCTCGTCGAAGCCCTCCTCGAGCAGTTCGGCCCGGTCCGGCGCGGTGAGCCCGAGTGCCGAACAGGTGTGCAGCACCCGGTCGACGGTCCATTCGCGCGGGCCTGCGGAGAAGCCCTCCAGGTAGATCCGCAGTTCGTGCGCGTCGATGGTGTTGGCGACGAGCACGTCGAGCCCCGGCCGCAGTGCTGTGCGCGCGGGCCGGACCACCACGCCGCGATACGGGACGAGCACGACCGCGCCGCACACGTACCTGCTGTCCTGGAGTGCCTGCTCCAGCGCCACCCGCACCGCGTGTACCCCGTGCTCGAGGCGATCGGTGAGTCCGGTCGACGGCTCGGCGTCCAGGTCGAGCGGGCTGTCGCTGATCGTCCACGAACCGTCGGGCGAGACCGCGAGCAGGCCGCTCTGCCGTCGCCGGAATCCCTTGACCTCGACGACGGTGATCCCCCGCGGCGTCACGATCACCGCGCCGAGCCTGCGATCACCGACCCGGCAGTCGACCAGGGCCAACCCCGTGCTCGGATAGGCGCGCAGGCATTCCACGAACTCCCGCTCGGCGCCGGTGAGCTCCGCCTCCGGCCTGATCCGAACCAGCATTGTCGATGTTCCCCTACCAGTGCTGCGACCTCACACCGCCGCTGCGCGCTGCGGTACCCACCGATCATGACGCGCAACTGTTCCGAAAACCACTGGAACTCAAAGAAAAACAGTTCGGCGACCGCACTCGGCACCGGAATCCGATACCGGCGAGTACGCTGACGACCCGGCCGGGCGACGTCGAGCAGACAGGTGGACACGAGATGACTTCAGCGCCCCTACCACGCATTTCTCCGGGACGGTTCGGTGAACTCGGGCCGATCAACTGGGTTGTCTGGCAGGTGCTTTCGCGCGCTTCGGGAACCGAGGACGCCCACCTGTTCAGCACGCTCGGCCGTACCGGCGGCCTGTTCCGTGGCTGGCTGCATTTCTCCGGCAAGCTCATGCCAGGTGGACGGTTGCGCCGCGCGGAGGCCGAACTGGTGATCCTGCGCGTCGCGCACCTGCGCGACTGCGACTACGAAACCGACCACCATCGCCGCCTCGGCCGCAAAGCCGGGCTGACCGCCGACGAGATCGAGCGGGTCGGCGCGGGCCCCGAGGCCGAGGGCTGGACGCCACGGCAGCGGGCACTGCTCGCGGTGGTCGATCAGCTGGTGACCACCCGCGATGTCGACGATGCCGCCTGGACCGGGCTGGCCGCGCACTTCGACGAGCGGTTGCAGATCGAGATCGTGCTGCTGATCAACCAGTACGAGGGCCTGGCCGCCACCATCACCACCCTGCGGATCGCGCGTGACACCTTCTGATGTGACCCAGGTCATACAGCGGACAGCCACGGAAGCTCCCACAGTTAAGGCGTACAACGTACGGAGTTCATCGCCATCGAGGAGAGCCCATGCAGATCACCGGTACCGCCCTGTCGCTCAATGTCGCCGATCCGCGAGCCTCGGCGCAGTTCCTGATCGACCACCTCGGCTTCACCGAGCAGATGGCCGCCGACGGTTTCGTCTCGCTGAACCGCGCCGACAGTGGCGTCAACATCATCTACCTGCGCACCGGGCTGGCCACCTTCAAGCCCGCGCGGATCGCGGGCAGCGCGGGTGACGGCCTGCTGGTGGTGTTCGTGGTCGACGATATCGACGCCGAGTACGCGCGGCTGAGCGCGGCGGGCGTCCCGATCGAGACACCGATCGAGACCGAGGAATGGGGCGAGCGCTACTTCCAGATGACCGATCCCAACGGGATCGTCATCCAGCTCGTCCAGTGGGTGTGACGCTCAGCGGCGCGCGACCCGCAGTGCCGCCAGGATCATCGGAATCTGCAACGGCAGCCGGGCCAGCACACCAGCCTTGAACACCGGCGACGCCTTCGGATTGCCGACCACATCAGCGGCCATCTGAATATTGGCGGGGAAAACCCCGACGAACAGCGCCGCGGCCAGCCAGCCACCGAAACGCCGGGTCCGCGGCACCGCCAGCGCCGTCGCCACACCGAACTCGACGACACCGGAGGCGTAGGTGTAGGTGCGCGGGTCGCCGGGGAGCTTGGGCGGGATAGTGGCGTCGTACAGCTTCGGCACGACGAAGTGCAGGACGCCTGCCACGAACAGCAGTCCGCTCAGGTAGGTATGCGTCCGGCGACGCGGGGTTTCGATAGCAGCCACCCCCGCACTGTGCCACAGAGCCCCCGCCGGCCCACCCTCGGCGTCACGCCAGCGCGGCGGACGCGACGATCACCGTCACCCAGGGCGGCGGTCGCAGTGGTTACCGCTGCTCCAGGACCGGTCCATCGCGAGGTGCTAGAGGCCATTGCGCCGCGCGTCGAATACCGGGCGGCGCTAGCCGGTGCCCTTGGCGAGCAGGTCGGAGACCGTGGTGAAGCGGTAGCCCTGCGCGCGCAGGCCGTTGACGATGTCCGGGAGCGTGGCCGGCTCGGTGGTGCCGTGCATGACGTGCAGCAGGATGATCGAACCGGGACGGGTGCCGGCCAGCGTCTCGGCGACGATCGCTTTCTGACTGGCCCCGCCCGCCGAATCCGGTTCGACATCCCAGGTCACCGCGGTGCGATCGTGCTCGGACAGGTAGTGCGGCAACGTCCACAGTTTCTTGCCGTAGGGCGGGCGGAAGGTGATCGGGCCAGGGAATCCGGTGCGGCGGATCTCGGCGTCGGTGCGCTCGATCTCCGCGCGCACAGTGTCTCCGGAGACGAGGACCAGCCGGCGATGCGTGTACGAGTGATTACCGATCTCGTGGCCTGCCGCCGCGATGGCCGCACCGTACTCCGGGTGCGCGGCCAGGTCCTCGCCGACCAGGTAGAAGGTCGCGGGCACCTGGAGTTCGCCCAGGACGCGCAGGATTTCCGGGGTGCGGTCGGTGGGCCCGTCATCGAAGGTGAGGGCGACCAGTTTCTCGTTCGTCTCGACCCGATCCACCAGCCGCCCGGCCACCTGATACGTCCGCGAATTCATCAGCACATACAGCCCGGCGGCCACCGTCACCACCACGACAATGCCGATACCGAGCCCCGTCAACCACTTGCGCACACGTCTGCCTCTCCGGATCCTCCGGCCAGAGTAGTGCGTGGTGTCGGTTGTGCGATCGCTACGGAATCACCTGGGTGATGTCGCCCGGGTTCAGGTAATCGAAGAATCGGTGCGCGCCGTCCTCGGTCATCCGGACACAGCCGTGCGATTTCGAGTCCACCGGCCCCACATGGAACGCCATATCCCCATTGAAGAACGTGGCCCAGCGCATCGGCGCATTATGCATCGTGCTCCAGTGGAATTCGCGCTTGAACGAAATCCGCGTCACCGCAGGCGGCGTCTCGAATCCCGGCATACCGTGCGAAATCGGCGTCGGCCCGAAGACCACCCGTCCGTTGTCCACCAGCCACGCCTCGTTCGTCGACAGCCGCAGACAGGCCCTGGCCTCCACCACCGGGCACGGCGACGCCGTCGGAACAATCGCGGGAACACCGGGAATATCAGGTCCACCAGGGAAAAGCGGCTCGGCCATCGCGGGCCCCGTGACACCGAACCCCGCCACCGCGACCACCGCGGCCACCCGGGCGGCCCAACCGAGAATGCGCTTGCTCACCATCGAGTTCGTAACCTCTCTGTCCGCCTCTACGCGCCTTTTGCCGGCCGTAGGTACGACGACAGCGCGTTGCCGGGCTGGCGGTCACGAGGAAGTCAGCTTGTGGGCGTGCCCGGCGAATTACCCATGTACTCACGAGAAGAACTGCTCAGATCATGGGCCATAGAACGCGATTCACCAAATCAACGCCCACAACTTGGCCGAATAGAAATACAAGCACCGCAACCTCCCGCACTCCCAGCCACACCTCACCACCAAAGACCGCAGCCTCCCGCACTCCCACCCCCGCACATCCCGACCCCGGCGGCCCCCAGGGGCCGCGACCTCGAGCGCGCCAGCGCTCCAACAAACACAGCCCGTCAAACCATCCTGGGACCGCAAACAAAAAAGCCCGGTGCCGCCAACCAGCGACACCGGGCCCACCACACAACTCAGAAGTTGATCATGTGCCCAGCCAGTCCATGAATAGCCTCCTGCAAAGCCTCACTCAACGTCGGATGCGTGTGCACATTCCGAGCCAGCTCATTGACAGTGAGGTCCCACTTCTGCGCCAACGTCAGCTCAGGCAGCAACTCCGAAACATCGGGCCCGATGAGATGCCCACCGATGAGCTCACCATGAGTCTTGTCCGCGATCAGCTTCACGAACCCCGTCGGATCGGCCAACCCGTGCGCCTTGCCGTTGGCCGTGAACGGGAAGGTCGCGACCTTCACGTCGTAGCCCTCGTCGCGAGCCTGTTCCTCGGTGAGCCCGAAGCTGGCGACCTGCGGCTGGCAGAAGGTGGCTCGCGGCATCATCCGGTAGTCGCCCAGTGTCAGCGTCTCGGCGCCGGCGATGGTCTCGGCGGCGACCACACCCTGCGCCTCGGCGACGTGCGCGAGCTGCAGCTTGGCGGTGACATCACCGATCGCGTAGATGTGCCCCACATTGGTGCGCATGTTGTCGTCGATCGCGATGGCGCCCCGGTCGGTGAGCGCGACACCGGTGGTCTCCAGCCCGTAGCCGTCGATCCGCGGCGCGAAGCCGACTGCTTGCAGCACCTTGTCGACGGTGACCGTCTCGACCGAACCGGACTTGTTGTCCTTGATCTGGACGGTGACCTTGGAGCCGTCGTCGTCGATCGTCTGCACGGCCGCACCGGTGGTGATGGTGATGCCGAGCTTCTTGTACTGCTTGGTGATCTCCTTGGAGACGTCGATGTCCTCGTTGGGCAGCGCGCGGTCGAGGAATTCCACGATCCGCACGTCGACGCCGTAGTTCTTGAGGACGTAGGCGAACTCCATGCCGATGGCGCCCGCGCCCACGATGAGGATGGAGCCGGGCAGGTCACGGGTGAGGATCTGCTCCTCGTAGGTGACCACGTTGGCGGAGAGCTGGGTGCCCGGCAGCAGTTTGGTGGTGGTGCCGGTGGCGATGATGACGTTGTCGAAGGTGATCGACTCGGCGCCGCCCTTGGTGAGGGCGACGTCCAGGGAGTTCGGGCCGGTGAAGGTGCCGAGGCCGTCGTACTCGTCGATCTTGTTCTTCTTCATCAGGAAGTGCACGCCCTTGACGCGCCCGTCGGCCACCTTGCGGCTGCGATCGAAGGCGGCACCGAAGTCGAAGCTGACCTCACCGGAGATGCCGAAGGTCTTGGCCTCCTTGTGGAAGATATGGGCCAGCTCGGCGTTGCGCAGCAGTGCCTTGGACGGGATGCAGCCCACGTTCAGGCACACGCCACCCCAGTATTTCTGCTCGACAATCGCTGTTCGCAGGCCGAGTTGAGCGGCACGGATCGCGGCGACATATCCGCCGGGACCAGCGCCGAGAACGACGACATCGTAGTGGGAAGTCACGACCCCGAGCCTAACTCTGTTTCCAACACTTCACCCACCCGTCCCCCACTTACGTGAGATGCGCGCACACCCCACCCAGCGCCTTCGCACGCCCACCCGCCGGCCCGGGTACGCCGGTACTGTCGACGTGGTGAGCGTCCGGGCGATCAGCGACACGACGATCGCCGAAACTGCGCACGACCTGCCGAACGGCGCCCCCGCCGAATACGCGGGGGGAACCATCGGGGCGGGGGCGCGAATCGGCAGCAGGCTCGACGGCACGGTCTCGACACCGCTGATGCGACTGCTCGTGCGGGCCGCGCGGCAGGCCGGAGTGCCCGAAGACCAGCTCGACCGGATCCCGGGCACCGATGCTGTCCTGCTCGGTGGTGAACTGCACCGGATTCCGATGAGCTCGCTACTGGGGTTGTGGGAGTTGATCGCTCATGCGCGACCGGGCCAAGGGGCAGGGTTGGCGATCGCCGCCGCGGCGCCGCTCGGGACGCTGACCACCTGGGACTACCTGGTGACCACCGGCGCCACGCTGACCGATTCGCTGCGCGCCGCCCAGCCTTTCCACCGATTGGTCACCGCGGCCGCCGAGGGCTTCGACCTGTCCGGGGAGGGCGAGCTGACCGTCGGCTACCGCACCAGCGCGGGGGATCCGGCGGTCGCCGCGGTGGTCAACGAGTACGTGCTGGCCTACTACTTGCGCCGGGCCCGCGAGGCGACCGGCCGGCCGCTGGTCGCGGCCAGGGTGAGTTTCGGCCATCCCGCGCCGGCCGACCACGCCGACCTGGTCGCCGCGTTCGGAACCGACGAGATCGAGTTCGGCGCCGCCGCCGACGCCATCACCTTCCATGCCGACGACGCGAACGCCCCGCTCCCCCGCGCCGACCCGATACTGGCCGACCTGCTGCGCAGCCACGCCGACCTGGTCCTCGCCTCCGCCCGCCCGATCGCCGGTCCACTCGACCCGTTCCGCGTCGCCCTCGCCACCGCGCTGGACGCAGGCGACCCGGCCCTGCCCCGCGTCGCCACCGCCCTGGCCATGAGCCCGCGCACCCTGCAACGGCATCTCGCCGAACACGGCACTTCCTGGCGTCAAGAACTCGATGTGCTCCGCCACGAACGCGCCGAAGCCCTACTGGGACAGGGCTTCACCACCGCGGCGGTCGCCCAGCGACTGGCCTTCACCGACGACCGCGCCCTCCGGAAAGCCTTCCACCGCTGGACCGGCGCATCGCCGGCCGCCACCCGCTGACCACGGCCCACACCACCAGCGTGCGTACCCTCACCGCGCCTCGACCGAATTACCGAGCTCGGTCTCGATGAAGTACGGCCTGGCGGGAATGGACCGGGTGCAGGCGTGCGCGGACCTGGGGACGCCGTCACCGCCGCCATACCGTGGTCGATACCGGAGAAAACCCCGGTTGACCTGGAAAGAAGGCTCGATCATGACGAACACCGCGCGCCCCACCCACACCCGCGAGATCCACTTGGCCGCCCGCCCGGTCGGCGCCCCGGTCGCGACAGATTTCGCTTTCGTCGAGCGCGAACTGCCGCCACTGGCCGACGGGGAGATCCTGGTGCGCAATACCTGGATGTCGGTGGACCCGTACATGCGCGGCCGGATGGACGACGCGCCCTCCTACATTCCGCCGTTCGCACTCGGTGCGGCACTGGAGGGTTCGGCGGTCGGGGAGGTGATCGAGTCCCGCGCCGCCACGATCGCCGTCGGCACGCTGGTCTCGCATTTCGCCGGCTGGCGCGAACACGCGATCGTCGACGCGGCGACCGCGACCCCGATCGATCCGGAACTGGCTGCCCCGTATCAGTTCCTGAGCGTGCTCGGCACCACCGGACTCACCGCTTACGCGGCACTCACCGACGCCGCGCCGGTGCGTCCCGGCGACACCGTGTTCGTCTCGGCCGCCGCCGGCGCGGTGGGCAGTGTGGCCGGCCAGATCGCCAGGGCACTGGGGGCGAAGCGGGTGATCGGCTCGGCCGGCGGGCCGGTGAAGGCCCGAAAGCTGCTCGACGTCTTCGGTTTCGACGCCGCCATCGACTACCGCGGAGGCGATCTCACCGAGCAGCTCGCCGACGCGGCCCCCGACGGCATCGACGTCTACCTCGACAGCGTCGGCGGCGAGCACCTGCGGGCCGCCGTCGAAGCCATGAACCAGCACGGCCGGATCGCCCTGGTCGGCGCGATCAGCGGCTACAACGGTGACACCGACCGGCCGGCCCCTGACCTCTACCTCGCCGCGACGAAGGAACTCACCCTCCGCGGCCTCCTGGTGACCAGCTACCTCCCACTCTTCGCCGAATACATCCCGCGAGCGGCGAGCTGGCTGGCCGACGGCACCCTCCGCACCGCCGAAACCGTCTACGAGGGCCTCGACCAGGCCCCCGCCGCCTTCCTCGGCGTCCTCACCGGCGCCAATACCGGCAAGATGCTCGTGCGTCTCGAATGACCGATCAAGATCACCAGGCCTTCAGGGAGACAACGGCCGAGAAGGGAAATCCCTGGTGGCCTGGTGATCAACCGTCCAGCTCAGTTCCGCCAGACCTGGGCCGCGAGGCGGGCGAAATTGCCGCCGAAGAGGGCGGCGCGTTCGCTGGGGGTGAAGCCGCGGGTGGCGAGGTGGGTGTCGAGGCCGGGGACATCGGCGTCGCCCAGGAGGTCTTCGGGTGGGGTCCATTGCAAGGGGCCCCACTTGGTGTAGACCTCGGAGAAGGCGTGGGGGGTGTCGCGGATCTCGTCGTTGAACTGCTGGCCGTCGAAGGAGTAGTCCGAGCCGATGCCGATGTGGTCGATGCCGACCAGGTCGACGCCGTAGCGGATGTGGTCGGCCATGGCGGCGACGCGGGCGGCGCGGTCGTCGGGGTCGTTGTGGCCCAGGAAGATTCCGACGCCGTTGATGCCGACCACGCCGCCGGTCGCGGCGCAGGCGCGGGCCTGGTCGTCGGTGATATTGCGCGGATGTGCCCACAGCGCGGCGAAATTGGAGTGGCTGTAGATCATCGGGGCGGTGGTGTGGGTGGACAGGTCGAGTCCGGTGCGGCGCGAGCAGTGCGAGCCGTCGGCGAACATGCCGACCTCGTTGAGCTTGCGCACCAGGTCTTTCCCGTAGGCGGACAGGCCGGTGTCCTCGGTGTCGAGGCAGCCGCAGCCCGCCGGGTTGGCGTGGTTGTAGGTGGGTGCCAGGGAGCGCACGCCCAGGGAGTAGAACAGTTCGACATTGTCGAGGTCGCCGTCCAGTGGTGCGGAATCCTCGAGATCGAAGGCCAGTGTGAGCACCTCGGGGTCGCCGACCTCCTCGGCGGTCGTGACGAGACGGAAGCGGGGGTCGGCGGCGGCCTCGGCCCGGAACTGGTCCAGCAGTGCCAGCGAATCCGCCTTGCGCTGTGGCGAATAGCCCACATTCACCGACAGGTACGAACCGAGCGGATACCTGGCCAGCTCGGCGATCCTGGCGGTGTGCCGCAACGGCAGACAACAGTGCTGCTCCCACAGGAACATCGACCATCTCCCCTTCGTCGTCCGTTACCGGCGATCCTACGTTTCGCAATGGATCCGGAATCGGATCGTCGCTAACGCGATGTCCGATCTGCCCGATTAACCAGTGACTTCATTTCCTGCCCGAAGGCGGTGCGACATGCGTCGCTTGCTGATCCTCCTCGCCTCACTCGCGCTGGGCGCCGGCCTGTGGGCCGCCCCGGTCGCGGCCGGTCCGTCCTCCTGTGGACTCGTCTGGGGCTCGCTCGACGAATCGGCGTCCGGTTATGCCCGCGCCACCGTCGAGAATGTTCGTGTGGGCCGCCACGCCTGCTTCGACCGCATGGTGGTCGACCTCAGCGGCCCGGCCGCCGGCTATCACGTCGGCTATGTCGACCAGGTCACCATGGACGGCTCCGGTCTCCCGGTACCGCTGCGTGGTGGCGCTTTCCTGCACGTGACGGTGCAGGCGCCCGCCTACGACGACGCAGGCAATGCCACCTTCCGTCCCGCGCAACCCGGTGAAGTGGTGAACGTGGCGGGCTATGACACCTTCCGCCAGCTCGCCTGGGCCGGGTCGTTCGAGGGCCGCACCGGTTTCGGCCTCGGGGTGCGCGCCCGGCTCCCGTTCCGCGTGCTGACCCTCGACCACCCGGCCCGCGTGGTGATCGACGTCGCGCACCACTGGTGACTCACCACCCGGGCCGTTGTGGCCGCGAGCCGACGAGCTCGTCGGGCTTGGCGCTCGACCGCGACCGGTAGACGATGTAGGGGCGGTAGAAGTAGCTCAGCGGCGCGCTGAACGCGTGCACCAGCCGGGTGAACGGCCACAGCGCGAACAGGGTCAGCGCGATCAGCACGTGGATGTGGAACGACAGCGGCGCCTGCGCCATCAGGTCTCCGCGCGGTTGCAGGATCCAGATCGAACGGAACCACGGCGAGACCGTCTCCCGGTAGTTGTGTTCCGGGCCGATCGCGCCGGAACCGATCAACGTGGTCGCCAGCCCGGTGACCAGCGCGCACACCAGCACCACGTACATGATCTTGTCGTTGCGGGTGGTCGCGGTGAACACCGGCCCGTTGCGGCGGCGCCGGTAGATCAGCAGCACGATGCCGGTGAGGGTGGCGACGCCGGCGATGCTGCCCAGCGCGATGGCCTGGATGTGATAGACGTGCTGGCTCATCCCGATGGCGTCGGTCCAGGATTCGGGGATGACCAGGCCGATGATGTGGCCGACGATCACCACCAGCATCCCGTAGTGGAACAGCGGGCTGCCGATGCGCAGCAGCCTGCTCTCGTAGAGCTGCGAGGACCGCGTGGTCCAGCCGAATTTGTCGTAGCGGTAGCGCCACCAGCTGCCGACGATCAGGATCGCCAGACTCACGTACGGGACGATGTCCCAGAAGATCTCGCCCGCCGAGACACTGTCAGCAGCCATGTCACCGAAGTCCTTTCGCTACAGCGGGTTCCCGCGCGTCGCGGCGCGGCGGCACGGTCAGGGTGAACGGGGCCAGGCCGACCGCCTCGGCGGCCGGGCCCGCGTCGACCAGGCGGCGGGCCCAGCCGAGGTCCTGCTCGGTGGCGGGCGGCAGGGTGGCGGTGACGGCGGCCAGTGCCGGGGTGTAGAGCGAGTCCTCGTCGGCCAGTGCCAGCCCGATGGCGTGGATCGCGCGCCGGTAGGCGGTGAGCAGCGCGGCACCGGCGACCGGGTCGACGGTGGCCGCGAATTCCAGCACGACCGGAAGATGGTCGGGCACTTCGTTGTCCGGCGGGGTCACGCCGGCGCCCCGGTAGGCCTCGGTGAACGCCAGCATCGACATGCCGCGATTGCGGGTGTCGCCGTCGGTCCAGTAGGTGAGCAGCAGGGTGGCTCGCCTGCGCAGGTCGAACGTCTCCACATACTGTTGTGCCGCAACATTTTCCGCAATAGCACGCAGGGCATCGGCCACCGACAGCAGCGGCCGGGCACGTTCCGGCGGTAGGTGCGCGCACAGCTGGGTGACGAGGTCGAGGCGTGCGCTCTGCTCGTCGTCCGGATAGGCCAGCAGTAGCGAGGCCGCCTGCCAGACCAGCCGGTGCTCGGCGGTGCGGCGCGCGGTCCGCCCGCGCATCATCGGCGGCCGCCCGGGAACATGCCATCGGGAGCGCCCTTGCCGTCCCAGTTCAGCAGGTTGACCCGCGACGGGCCACCGGCCGACTCGCTGGTCTGGCGCTGTTTGAGCGCGTGGAAGGTTTCCACCGCGACCGGCACCGGCTTGCCGCTGGTCTCCCCGAACGGGCCGGAGGCCTGGTCGTACATGCCTGGCCCGCCGTCGAAATCCAGGGCGCAGTCGGCCACCGATTCCTCGAGCTGATGGCCCTGTTCGGCGTAGGCCGACGGAATGACATACCGCTCATCGATTTTCGCCAGCGCGAGCAGCCGGTACATCCGGTAGATCTGTTCCTCGGTCATCCCGACCGCGGCCGGAATATGTTCCTGCGGTTCGCGTCCGAGATTGATATCGCGCATGTACGAGCGCATCGCCGCGAGCTTGCGCAGCACCAGCGCGACGGTTTCGGTATCGCCCGCGGTGAACAGTCCGGCGAGATATTCCAAGGGAATACGCAGTGATTCCAGTGCGCCGAACAGATTGCCGAGGTCCTCGCCGTCGTGCCCGTCGCGGGCGACCGCGTCGACCACCGGCGACAGCGGCGGGATGTACCAGACCATCGGCATGGTCCGGTATTCCGGATGCAGCGGCAGTGCGACGCGGAAGTCTTTGATCAGCGTGTGGATCGGGGACTTCTGCGCGGCCTCGATCCAGCTGTCGGGAATGCCCGAGGCGCGCGCGCCCGCGACGACTTCCGGGTCGGCGGGATCGAGCAGCACATCCAGCTGCGCCTGGTAGAGCGCGCGGTCGTCGGCGACCGAGGCCGCGTCCAGGACCTTGTCCACGTCGTAGAAGATCAGCCCGATGTAGCGCAACCGGCCGACGCAGGTCTCCGCGCACACCGTCGGCAGCCCGACCTCCACGCGCGGATAGCAGAAGGTGCACTTCTCGGCCTTGCCGGTCTTGTGGTTGAAATACACCTTCTTGTACGGGCATCCGGAGATACACATGCGCCAGCCACGGCACTTGTCCTGGTCGACGAGCACGATGCCGTCCTCGGTGCGCTTGTACATCGCCCCCGACGGGCACGAGGCGACACACGCCGGGTTCAGGCAGTGCTCGCAGATGCGCGGCAGATAGAACATGAACGTCTGCTCGAGCTCGGTCCTGACCTTCTCGCTGACCTGGGCCAGCACCGGATCACCGGGCAGGATCTCCGGTGAGCCGGCCAGATCGTCGTCCCAGTTGGCCGACCAGTTGATCTTCATCCGGTCGCCGGTGAGCAGGCTGCGCGGCGCGGCGACCGGGATCTGGTCCGACAGCGGGGCGTTGATCAGGTTCTCGTAGTCGTAGGTCCACGGCTCGTAGTAGTCCGACATCGACGGCATTTTCGGGTTGGCGAAGATATTGGCCAGCTTGGCGAACCGGTCACCGCCGCGCAGCCGCAGCCTGCCGTTCTTCAGCGTCCAGCCGCCGCGCCATTTCTCCTGATCCTCGTAGGTGCGTGGATAACCCTGTCCTGGACGGGTTTCCACATTGTTGAACCAGACGTATTCGGTGCCACTGCGATTGGTCCAGGCCTGTTTGCAGGTCACCGAACAGGTGTGGCAGCCGATGCATTTGTCCAGGTTCATCACCATCGCCAACTGCGCCATGACTTTCATCAGTACGTCACCTCCTGGCTACGGCGACGGACCATGGTCACTTCGTCGCGCTGATTTCCGGTCGGGCCGAGATAGTTGAACGCGAAGGAGATCTGGGCGTAGCCGCCCGCCAGATGGGTGGGTTTGATGAGCAGTTGGGTGATCGAATTGTGGATGCCGCCACGGGTTCCGGTGGTTTCCGCGAGCGGGACATCGATGGTGCGTTCCTGGACGTGGTACACGTACACCACCCCGCGCGGCATGCGCTGGGAGACGATGGCGCGGCAGACGAGCACACCGTTGCGGTTCACTGCCTCGACCCATTCGTTGTCGCGCACACCGATTTCCGCGGCGTCGCCCGGACTCATCCACATGGTCGGTCCGCCGCGCGAGAGCGACAGCATCAGCAGGTTGTCCTGATATTCGGAATGGATCGACCATTTGGAATGCGGGGTGAGATAGCGCAGGGTCAGGCCGAGGCCGTCGCGTTGCTCCCCGATGCCCGGTTCGCCGTAGAGCTTGGCCATGTCCAGGGGCGGCCGGTAGATGGGCAGCGCCTCGCCGAGTTCCTCGAGCCAGTCGTGATCGACGTAGAAATGCATGCGGCCGGTGAGGGTGTGGAATGGTTTGAGGTATTCGATGTTCTGGGTGAACGGCGCGTAGCGTCGGCCACCGGTTTCGCTGCCCGACCATTCGGGGCTGGTGATCACCGGCACCGGCCGGGATTGTGTCTCCGCGAAGGTGATCCGGCGTTCCTCGCTGCCCTCGGCGAGTTTCACCATGTAGCGGCCGGTGCGCCGGTCCAGTTCCTCGAATCCGGCCACCGAGAGCCTGCCGTTGGTGGCGCCGGAGAGCATGAGGATGGACTCGGCCATCTTCTCGGCGGTATCCAGGGCCGGACGACCCTCCGCCACACCGGAATTCATCACTCCGTGCAGGTGGCCGAGCTCGAGCACCTCCTGATCGGGGAACACGGTGACGCCCTTGGTGGTGAGCCCGGCCTGTTCCACCAGCGGACCCAGCGCCGCCCATTTCTCCGCGACCCTCGCGTAATCGCGTTCGACCACGACCAGCGGACCCATCGTCTTGCCCGGCACCGGGACCTCGCCGGTGGTCTGCCAATTCGACTGGGTGCCATGGGGATAGGCCATCGCGCCCGGAGTGTCGTGTTGCAGCGTGCCGAGTACGACATCGGTGCGGGTGCCCAGATGCCGGGCCGCCATCGGCGCGAAGGCCCGGATGATCGTGCCGAAGGCGTCGAAGTCCGAGCGGGCCTCCCACGCCGGGTCGATCGCCGCGGTGAAGGCGTTCATGAACGGGTGCATATCGGTACTGGACAGGTCGACCTTCTCGTACCAGGTCGCCGCAGGCAGCACGATGTCGGAGAACAGGGTGGTGGAGGTCATCCGGAAGTCGATCGACATGAGCAGATCGAGCTTGCCCTCGGGTATCGGGTCGGGTGCGACGACATCGACCGGGCGCCGGTCCGGCGCCGCCTGTTCGTTGCGCACATTCGAGGCCGATCCGAGCAGGTGTTTGAGGAAGTACTCGTTGCCCTTCGACGAGGAGCCGAGCAGATTGGAGCGCCAGACATTGAGCACGCGCGGCCAGTTGCGCGGGTTGTCGGGGTCCTGGACCGCGAATCGCAGGTCGCCGGAATGCAATTGGTCGACCGTGTAGGCCACCGGATCGGCGCCGACGGACTGCGCCTCCGCGGCGAGGTCCAGCGAGGAACGGTCGAACTGCGGGAAGAACGGCGTCCAGCCCATCGCCACCGCCGAGCTCAGCACATCCATGGTGTGCTTGTCGCGGAACAGGCCGCGACCGGTCGGGGCGGCGAGCACATCGGCACGGTAGCCGTCGTAGCGCCACTGATCGGTGTGCGCGTACCAGTAGGACGTGCCGGCCATCAGCCGCGGTGGTCGCGACCAGTCGGTGCCCATGGCCAGCGCGCTCCAGCCGGTCACCGGCCTGCACTTCTCCTGGCCGACATAGTGGGCCCAGCCGCCGCCGTTGCGGCCCATCGAACCGGTGAGCAGCAGCAACGCCAGGATCGCGCGGTAGGTGGCGTCGCCGTGGAACCACTGGCAGATGCCCGCGCCCATGATGATCATGCTGCGGCCGCCGGAATCGACGGCGTTGTCGGCGAACTGTTTGGCGATCCGGATGACCTGCTCACCGGAGACACCGGTGATGGCCTCCTGCCAGGCCGGCGTGCCCGGCGAATCGGGATCGGTGTACCCGCTGGGCCAGTGCCCGGGCAGCCCCGGCCGCGCGACACCGTACTGCGCCAGCAGCAGATCGAAGACCGTGCACACCCGGCGACCGGCGACCACCCGCACCGGCACCCCGCGATCGATCGTCTCGCCGTGCCCGTCGACGGTGTCGAAGCGCGGCAGGGTCACCACGGCGCTGTCGCCACCGGTCACATCGGCGACGGTCAGCGCGGGCTGCAGGTCACCGAGGTCGAGATTCCACCGGCCCACCCCCTCCTCGCCGAAACGGAAGCCGAGCGAGCCGTGCGGGATCGCGGGCGCGCCGGTGACGCTGTCGAGGATCGCCGGTTTGAACGCGGCGTTCTCGGAGGTGTCGCCGAGGTCGGCGGCGGTGAGGTTCTTGCCGGGCACGAGCTGCCCGTCGCGTTCGTCGAGGCTGATCAGGAACGGCAGGTCGGTGAACTGGCGGACGTAGTCGACGAAGAACGGTTCGCGTTTGCGCACGAAGTACTCGGTCGCGATGACATGCCCCATCGCCATGGCCATCGCGCCGTCGGTGCCCGCCGCGCACGGCATCCACTCGTCGGCGAACTTGGTGTTGTCGGCGTAGTCGGGGCTGATCGTGACGACCTTGGTGCCGCGATAGCGCACCTCGGCCATCCAGTGCGCGTCGGGCGTGCGCGTCACGGGGACGTTGGAACCCCACATCATCAGGTAGGAGGCGTCCCACCAGTCGCCGGACTCGGGCACGTCGGTCTGGTCGCCGAAGACCTGCGGGGAGGCGACGGGCAGGTCGGCGTACCAGTCGTAGAAGGAGGTCATCACGCCGCCGAGCAGTTCCACGAAGCGCGAGCCCGCGGCGAAGGACACCATCGACATCGCCGGGATCGGCGAGAACCCGGCCACCCGGTCGGGGCCGTACTCCTTGATCGTGTGCACGTGCGCCGCGGCGATCATCTCGACCGCTTCGTCCCAGCTGATCCGCACCAGTCCGCCCATGCCCCTGGCCCGCTGGTAGGTGCGGCGGCGTTCGGGATCGGCCTGGATATCGGCCCAGGCCAGCACCGGATCGCGCAACCGGGACTTGGCCTCGCGATACATCTCCACCAGCAGGCCACGTGCGTACGGGTAGCGCACCCGGGTCGGCGAGTAGGTGTACCAGGAGAAGGCGGCGCCGCGCGGGCAGCCGCGCGGCTCGTAGTCGGGGCGGTCGGCACCCGCGGACGGATAGTCCAGTTCCTGGGTCTCCCAGGTGATGATGTCGTCTTTGACGTAGACCTTCCACGAACACGATCCGGTGCAGTTCACGCCGTGAGTGGAGCGCACCACCTTGTCGTGGCTCCACCGGTTGCGATAGAAGATGTCGCCCTCGCGCCCGCCTGCCCGGGTGACGGCACGCCGGTCGGGCGATTCCACGCCGGGCGTGAAGAACCGGCCACTGCGAACCAGCAGGTCTTCGACGGGTCCGCCGATATGCGCTGCGCGTGCCACTGCGTCTCCTTCTATTCGACGGCGTGCAGTTTCAGGACGGTGTAGACCAGTGCGGCAAGCGCGGTGGCCGCGAGCAACACCAGCCCGATCGTGTAGGTGTGGGCGGTCTCGTTGTAGGTGACGCCCATGATCAGCGGCGGGAAGTAGCCGCCCAGACCGCCCGCCGCCGAGACGATGCCGGTGACACTGCCGACCTTCGAACCCGGCGCCCGGCGCGCCACCCACGCGAACACACCGCCGGTGCCGATCCCCAGGAACAGCGCCAGCGTGATGAACGTGCACGCCGAGGCGATGTCCGCCGGTGGTTTGAACGCCGCGACCACCGCCATCACCGTGGTACCGGCCAGCGAGGTGACCACGACGTACTTGGGTGCGATCCGGTCCGAGAGGGCCCCACCGATCGGCCGCGCGATCACCGCGGCGAGCGCGAAGGCGGCGGTGCGGGTGCCCGCGTCGACGGCGGAGAAGTAGTAGACGTTCTTGATGTAGGTCGGCAGGTACGAGCTGAAGGCGACGAACCCGCCGAACACCACCGCGTACAGGAACGACATCTCCCAGGTGACACCGAGTTTCATCGCCGCGCGCAGCTTCGGCAGCACAGGGTCGGTGTTCGGCGTGAACTCCGGGGAGTCGCGCATGAACAGGATGCACAGCACCGCGGTCACCGCCAGCGCCGCAGCCACGATCAGGTGGGTGGGCAGCAGCCCGAACCAGTCGACGAAACGCGGAGTGAAGAACGCCGACACCGCCGTGCCGACCATGCCCGCACCGAACACACCGGTCGCGAACCCGCGCCGGGCAGGCACGTACCAGGAGTTCGCGAACGGAATGCCGACGGCGAAGATCGTGCCGGGAATGCCGAGCAGGAACGCGAACACCAGCATCAGCGGATAGGACTCGATCTGGCCTGCGATGCCGACCGCGATCACCGGCACGATCGCGGCCAGCGACACCCCGATGAACATCGTCCGGCCGCCGAAACGGTCGGTGAGCGCGCCGGAGACGATCCGGCCCAGCGAGCCGACCAGAATCGGCATGGCGACCATGATCGAGGCCGCCATGCTGCTCAGTGCCATCTTGTCGGCGTAGTTCGGCGAGAGCGGGCCGATGAGATTCCACGCCCAGAAGTTGATGGCCGACACCCACGTGGCCAGGGCAAGGTTGAGGGTCGGAGACCCGACGCGTACCGCTGTCTGTAGCGAGGTCACCCGACCAGGAGACCACACCGGACACCGCCGGGGCCGGTGAACACGCAACGATGCGGCAACTACCGGTAAAACCTTGTGAACTCCACTTTCCCCCGGAACTTCTCCAGTGCCGACGACCCGGCAAATCCCGGTACGGCATCTGCTCCGGTTCTCGGCCGCCTTGATCTGGACTGACTGGAGGGTGCGACGAAGGAGTACCCGGAGGGAGGGAAGATCAAGGGAACAGGCCGAGAACCCGCGGCACCAGCCGCAATAATCAGAGCATGAGCGGCGTTGAGCAGAACGTGACCGATCCCTATCTCTGGCTCGAAGAAGTGACCGACGAGGCCGCGCTGGACTGGGCGCGCGCTCGTAACGAGGTGGTCGGGCAGCGCTTCGCCGCGACCGACCGTTTCACCGCGCTGGAAGCGCGCATCCTGGCGATGCTCGACGACGACACCAAGATCGCCCATCCCGGGCGGCGCGGGCCGTGGCTCTACAACTTCTGGCGCGATGCGCAGCATCCGCGCGGGCTGTGGCGGCGTACCACGCACGAGTCCTACGCCACCGATGAGCCGGACTGGGATGTGCTCATCGACGTCGACGCGCTGGCGGAGGCCGATGGGGAGAACTGGGTGTGGGGCGGCGCCGCGGTGCTGCGGCCGTCGCAGGAACGCGCCATCATCCACCTGTCCCGGGGCGGCGCCGACGCCACCGTCGAACGCGAATTCGACCTGCGCACACGGCAATTCATCGCGCCCGAGGACGGCGGCTTCTTCCTGCCGGAGGCCAAGTCGCGCATCGGCTGGATCGACGCCGACACCGTCTATGTCGGTACGGATTTCGGGCCGGGCTCGCTCACCGATTCCGGGTACCCGCGCGTGGCCAAGCGCTGGCATCGCGGTACGGAATTGTCCACCGCCGAAATGATGTTCGAGGGCAAGCCGAGCGATGTGTCGATCAGCGTCGGCTACGACCGGCATCCCGGCTTCGAACGGCATTACCTGCACCGGTCGACCGACTTCTTCAACAGCGAGGTGTCGCTGCTCGACGACGGCGAGTGGCGGCTGATCGAAACCCCGACCGACGCCGATGTCGACTGGTACCGCGACTGGCTGCTGGTCCGGCTGAAGACCGAGTGGACGCCGGGTTCGACCACCTTCGCTCCGGGCAGCCTGCTGGTCACCGATATCAACGAATTCCTCGACGGTGGCCGGGAATTCGAGGTGCTGTTCACCCCCGACGCACACACCGCGCTGGAAACGTGGGGCTGGACCGAGAACCACCTGATCCTCACCACTCTGCGCGATGTGCAGACCGGCTTCCGGGTGCTCACTCCCGGCCCGGACGGCTGGGCCGGTTCCGAGCTGGCGGACTCGCCCACCATGTCGAGCTCGTCGGTGAACAACCTCGACCCGCTCGAGGGTGGTGACGAATTCATGCTCACCACCACGGGTTTCACCACTCCGACGACCTTGCTCAGCGGCGCGGTGGGCGAGTCGACCACCGTCCTCAAACAGGCGCCCGGCTACTTCGACGCCACCGGAATCGAGACCGAGCAGTTCTTCGCGACCTCCGACGACGGAACAGCCGTGCCCTACTTCGTGATTCGTCACCGTGACCGAAGGGGCACGCCTGGGCCGACCATCATGAACGGCTACGGCGGGTTCGAAGTGTCGCGCACCCCGGTGTATCTGGGCGCGGCAGGCATGGCGTGGCTCGAACACGGCGGCACCTATGTGCTGGCGAATATTCGTGGCGGTGGCGAATACGGGCCCGAATGGCACACGGCCGCGTTGAAAGAGCACCGGCACCGCGCCTTCGAGGATTTCGCCGCGATCGCCCGCGACCTGGTCGCGCGCGGCATCACCACGCCGGATCGGCTCGGCGCGAGCGGCGGCAGCAACGGCGGGCTGCTGATGGGTGTGATGCTCACCCGCTACCCGGAGTTGTTCGGCGCCATCGTCTGCCAGGTGCCGCTGCTGGATATGCGGCGTTATCACCTGCTGCTGGCCGGCGCGTCCTGGGTGGCCGAATACGGTGACCCGGACAAGCCGGAGGAATGGGCCTACATCAGCGAGTATTCGCCGTATCAGAACACCGATACCGACAAGCAGTACCCGCCGATCCTGCTGGCCACCTCCACCCGCGACGACCGGGTGCACCCCGGGCACGCGCGAAAGATGGCGGCGCTGCTGGAATCCCAGGACCGCACGGTCTGGTACTACGAGAACATCGAGGGTGGACACGGCGGCGCGGCCGACAACAAGCAGCAGGCATACCTGTCGGCGCTGGTCTACGAGTTCTTCACACAGATGCTGATGGAGGGCAGGCGCTCGGCCTGATCAGCGGTCGCGCAGCCATTTCTCCACCTCGGCGACGGTGGAGTCCGGGTCGGTGATCCAGCCGTTGTGCCCCAGGGCCTCCGGCTGGAACCACCGGGTGATCTGGGCGGCGGGCAGTTTGCTCAGCAGGTGGTCGGCGGAGCTCTGGGGGGCCAGTTCGTCACCGGCCATGGTGATCGACAGGACCGGGAACTTCAGCCGGGTCAACCGTTGTTCGTAGTCGATATCGGCGCCGACCGGGACGAAGCGGCCGGTGCGCGCCAGCCGCGCCCAGTCCGACATGAGCACCTTCGACTGCCTGCCGTAAGCCCGCTTGCCGAGTAGGTCGCCGGGCCAGAATCCGGCCAGGTTGGAGGCGACGGCCACCGCGGCGGTGCCGACCAGCATGCCTGGGCTGAGCACGCCGCGATAGCCGCGGAAATACGGTGTGCCGGAGGCGATCAGGATCAGCCCGCCGAGCCTGCCGCGCACGCGGGCGGCATACATGGCGGCGAGCTGGCCGCCCATGCTGTGGCCGAGCAGATACGGGGTGCTGCCGGGGAAACGGTCGCGTACGACCTGCAGCATCGCCGGGAAGTCCACCGAGGCCAGTTCGTGGTAGCCGTAGGCACTCTCGGTGTCGGGCCTGCGCGAGTCGCCGTTGCCGCGCAATTCGCCGATGGCGACGTCGAATCCGCGGGCGGCCAGCTGCCCGCCGAAGTATTCGTAGAACTCGCCGGGCACGGCCAGGCCGGGAACGATGACGACCACCGGCCGTGGCGCGTCGGGCGTGATCGGGTGCCGGTGCGGACCGCGCGCAGGCAGCAGCCGCACGGGCAGGGTGCTGCCGTCGGGTACCTGGATCGGGACGATCTCGACCCGGGCCATCAGGCTCCTACCGCACCCAGAATCACCCGGCTCAGCACCTTGATCACCTCGTCGAGCGGTGGTCGCGGCTCCGCGCCACTCCACCCGTCGACGACGTAGTTCACCGCGCCGATGATGGCCAGCACGCGCAATTCGTAGTCACCGGCGGGGATCTCGCCGTGCATGGCCGCGTCCTCGGCGGCGCTGGCCAGCAGCGATCCCCACACCCGGCGCAGCTCGAGCCGGAACTTCTCGACCTTCGGTCCGGCGCCGACCACCTCGACCAGCGCGACCCGCGCCTTGCGCGGATCGGTGCCGATGGCCTCGACATAGGCGCGCACCGCGACGTCGATCTGCTCGAGCACGGTGGCCTCGGTGCTGGCTTCGAGAGCGGCGGCCACCGCTTCCCGCGATTGCCTGTCGATCTGCTCGTACAGCTCCAGCAACAGCGATTCGCGGCCGGTGAACTCCTCGTAGAACTGCCGGGACGACAGTCCCGCGTCCTTGCAGATGGCCCCGACCGAGCTGTTGGCGTACCCGTCGCGCGCGAAGACCGTCAGGCCTGACTCCAGAAAACGCGCACGCCGCTGGCGTTGCCGGTCCTCTACGGGCTGCCCGGCATACATTCGTCCCGTATTCGCATCCTGTGACATTGTCGCTGACAATACCGAAGGGCCCGATCCCCTCGTCATGGATCGGGCCCTTCGGCTGCCCTCCCGGCTTACCGCGCGTTAGCCGGAAGTTGGCTGCAGTCTGTTCAGTTGCCGGAGGCCTGGGCCGAGCCGGTGCTCATCGAGCTGCTGAGGAGGCCGAGCAGCAGGCTCAGGATGCTGCCGTCGCCACTGCTGCCGCTGCTGTTGTCGGTGATGTTGTAAAGCATGTGCCACTCCAAGTTGATGCTTTGTGACTTCTTCGTCACTGGCCATTTGCCACCTCGGACGATACCGAGTCAAATCTGAAGCGGGGGTGTTTTAGAGGAATTTTCTAGAATTTTTTGTCGGCGTTCACAAGCCCCCGATATCAGGGTGGCGCGCCGGCTCCGCAGCACGGCGCCGCAATGTGAAACGTGAGTGTACCCAGTACGCGCGCGCACGGTGCGCGAAAATCCACCCGGGGGCGGAGGAACGGCCCGATATCGGTGCCTATGCTGAGCGTTACCGAACGTCACATGATCCCGGAGGCAGTGTTGCCGAACAATCTCGAAGCCAGCATCGATATCGCCGCATCGCCGGAGAAGGTGTGGTCGGTGCTCGCCGACCTGCGGCGGATGCCCGAGTTCAGCCCGACCACCTGGAAGGTGATCGCGCTCGGCGGCGTCCGCGTCGGCACGTTCACCATCAATGTCAACAAGGACGGCTGGCGGGTCTGGCCGACCTCCTCGCGCATCGTCGCCTTCGAGCCGAACAAGACCGTCGCCTTCCGGATGAACGAGAACCGCACCGTCTGGCGCTATGAACTGACCGCGACCGCGAACGGCACCCACCTGGTCGAGACCCGCACCGTCGACCCCAAGGGCATCCCCGCGCCGGTGCGCGCCGTAGTCAGCGCGGCCTTGGGCACCGAGGAGCAGTTCGAGGCCGCGCTGGTCTCGGGCATGCAGGAGACGCTCGCCCGGGTGAAGACCGCCGCCGAGCGCTGACCCACCGCTTTTCTCGAGAGCCCGCCGGATATTCCGGCGGGCTCTCGGCGTTTCTCAGGCCAGATCGGCGCGGATCTCGTCGAGCGCCTCGGCCGTGCGGGTGAGAAGGGCTGTGAGCGAGGCGAATTCCGCCGCGGTGAAGCGCTCGGCCAGCGCGCGTTCGACCGCGACGGCGCGCAGGTCGGCCGCGTCGGTGAGTTCCCGGCCCGCCTCGGTGAGCCGGGTCTCCAGGATGTTCTTGTGCCATTCGTGCGGCGTGCGCTCGACCAGGCCGCGGTCCTGCAGGTTGGTCAGGACGGTGTTCATGGTCGGCGGCGTCACCCCGACCA
This sequence comes from Nocardia sp. NPDC059177, assembly GCF_042755165.1. Lineage (NCBI taxonomy): Bacteria > Bacillati > Actinomycetota > Actinomycetes > Mycobacteriales > Nocardiaceae > Nocardia > Nocardia sp. NPDC059177. The sequence continues at coordinate 203,795 of NZ_JBHZBX010000009.1, forward strand.
GGCGGGCCAGCGCGGCTGCCGAGATGCCGGGGTGCTCGGCGAGGTGCAGCAGCGCGCTGTACTGAGGGACGGTCAGGCCTGCCGGTTTGAGCGCGGCGGTCTTCGTCGCCATCAGGGCCTGTTCGGCGCGCTTGATGTACGAACCGAGCCGGTCGGCGGCAGGCAAGGACGTCATGACTGCATGGTATCCCCTCGTCATCTAGTAATGCCCTTGACGATCATAAAGGTTCTAATCTATGTTTCTGCACATCACTTGATGTCTGACATTACTTCATTGAGAGGCTTTATCATGATCAGGACCAGTGCCGTGTTCGCCCTGGCCGCCGTCTGCCTCACCGCGACGGCCTGTGGCACCGACGAACCGACCGCCGCCACGCTGCGCACGGCCTACGAATTGCCCGGCAGCGCGGTATATCCCGAGGGCATCGGGCTCGACGCCCGCACCGGTGACACCTACGTCGGCTCGTTCCGCGACGGGGCCGTCTACCGGGCAAGCGCCGGGGCAACCCGCGCCGAGGTGTTCCTGCCCGCCGGGGCGAACGGGCGCAAAACCGCCAACGGCGTGAAGGTCGACGCGGACGGGCGGCTGTGGGTGATCGACTCGGGGGTGGGCGTCGCGGTCTACGACACCGGCTCGCGGGCACTGCTCGGCCGGTTCGCGGTCCCCGGCGACGGACCACGCTTCGTCAACGACCTCGACTTCGGCGCCGACGGATCGGCCTATCTCACCGACAGTGTGCGCAATGTGGTCTACCGGGTATCGCCCGAGCAGCGGCGGTCCGGCAGTGGGGAACTCGCGGTCGCCTTCGATCTGAGCCCGGTACTCGGCGGGCGCGCGGCGGACGCGCTCGCGCTCAACGGGATCGTCGCCGATCGGGCCGCAGGCTATCTGCTCGTGGTGGCGATGTCGGCGGGCGAGCTGTACCGCATCGACCTGGCCGGTGGCCCCGACCCGATCCGCGCGGTGACGCTGACCGGCGGCGACATGCGCCACGGCGACGGCATGGAACTGCGCGGCGACACGCTCTGGGTGGTACACAACGCCGCGAACACGATCAGCCGCTGGACCCTCACCGACCAGGGCGCCACGGCGACGCGGGAGCGCGAATTCCACGATCCCGCACTGAACATCCCCACCACGATGGTGCACGTCGGCGATCGCGCGCTGATCGTGTCCTCGCAATTCGACAAAGGCGGGCCGATGGGTGACGAGGGGACGCCGGGGACCTTCGTGGTGACCGCGGTCGACGGAATCTGAGCAGCCTTTGTCAGACCCCCTCTACGGCCGCGTTCGCCCCGCGTAGCAGCGTATTCCGGGCCGGGGCCGGGGCCCGGACGTGCAACGGTGGCGGTAATCGGTCGCGTCGAATACGCTTCGCCGCGGATGAAACGCCTCTTGGAGGGACAAGTGATCACTCCGAACAGGCCGGAGGACGTAGCCGAAGTCCGGCACACCGTGCCGCTGACCCAATTGATACACCTGATGGCGGAGTATCAGCAGCTGGGCGCGCACCGCGACACCTTCCGCGCCGCCCCGGCCGACGACACCTTCGTGCGCGGCTGCGGCATCGTCGCGGGCACCATCGCCACCATCGGCGTCATCTGTCTCGGCGTCGGCGCCTGGCAGGGCGGCATCGCGCTGCTGGTGATGGCCGCGCTGCCGGTGCTGCTCGCGATGCGCCGCGGGCTGATCAACCGGCGCGACCGCGCGGCCCGCATCGACCTGTTCGACCACGGCGTCACCGTCTACCGGTCCGGCCAGCGGGTCGCCGGGTTCCGTTGGGACAGCACCGAAGTCCGGCAGCAGACGATTCCTTTCCACGACACGGCCGCGGTCACCTACCGGCTGACCCTGTCCGGCCCCGGCGCCGAAGCCACCGTCGACGAACAGGATTTCGCCCGTGCCCGCGACTGGGCGCGCGCCATCCAATCCGCGATCACCGCGACCCAGCTCCCCACCGCCGTCACCGCCATCGACAACGGCGACACCGTCGCCTTCGGCGAACTCGGCCTCTCCCTGGACGCCCTCACCCACCGCGGCGACACCTTCCCCTGGGAGCAGATCCAGCTCATCGACGCCCACAGCGGCCACCTCCGGATCAAACACACCGGCACCTGGCGCGCCCTGGCCCCCGTCAGCACCATCCCCAACTTCTACATCTTCAACGAACTCGCCGAACGCCTCCGCCTCACCCCGGTCGGCTGACGTTCGGGCGTGAATTCAGGGCTGCAGGCCGAGGATCAGCCGCACCGAACTTTCCACCCGGCGGAGCTCGACCGGCGCCAGCACCCCGAGCTTGCGCCGTAGCCGCGGCTTCGCCACGGTGTGCAGATCTGCGCAATTCACGTATGACTCTTTGTATTTCGTCAGTCCGGAATCCGGTCCGACCGGCACATGAGTCACCTCGGGACCAGCGGTGCCGGTGATCAGGACCACCGTGACGGCGGCCAACGGCTCGGCGATGCGATTGACAGTCAGGACGACCACCGGGTGTGGACCCACCGGCTGCGGCAGCGCGCAAGTCCAGACTTCGCCCCGAAGCGCCGTTCCGGGGCTTACCACTGCATCTCGTCCACCGCGGCGAGCTCGGAATCACTCGGTTCGACGACGCCTTCGGGCAGCGGGGCCTGCCGGTCCGCGTAGAACGCGCGAATCTCTTCGGCCGCGCCCACCTCCGCCGCCTCCCGCGCCAGCAGCCGCAAACCTTCTCGCAACGCATCCGAGGTCGAATCGAGCCGCAGTGTCCGCATGACCTCCTGCAGGGCCAGCACCTCGTCGCCACGAAGCCTGACCTGTGCCAGACGGCTGGGGCCCAGCGAGGTCGCCGCAGTTCGGCTCGCCGCGTTCTTCTTCCTGGCCGCCCGCTTGCCGGCATCCTGTCTTACAGATGTCATACACCCAGTGTGGCCCGGTGTCCCTTCGCAGTCAAACGCAAAGGCCGGCCCACCCTTGGAGGGTGGACCGGCCTTCGTGACTTGCGGTGACTAACCGATCCGGCGGATCAGAAGTCCATGCCGCCCATGCCACCGGTCGGGTCGGCCGCGGGGGCCGCCTTCTCCGGCTTGTCGGCGACGACAGCCTCGGTGGTCAGGAACAGGGCCGCGATGGAGGCCGCGTTCTGCAGGGCCGAACGGGTGACCTTGACCGGGTCGGCGACGCCGGCGGCCAGCAGGTTCTCGTACACGCCGGAATCGGCGTTGAGGCCCTCACCCTCGGGCAGGTTGGACACGCGCTCGGCGACGACGCCGGGCTCCAGACCCGCGTTGAAGGCGATCTGCTTCAGCGGGGCCGACAGCGCGACGCGCACGATGTTGACACCGGTCGCCTCGTCGGCGGTCAGGCCATCGAAGCCCTCCAGCGCAGGCGCGGCTTGCAGCAGAGCCACGCCACCACCGGCGACGATGCCCTCTTCGACGGCGGCCTTGGCGTTGCGCACGGCATCTTCGATGCGGTGCTTGCGCTCCTTGAGCTCGACCTCGGTGGCGGCACCGGCCTTGATCACCGCGACACCGCCGGCCAGCTTGGCCAGGCGCTCCTGCAGCTTCTCCCGGTCGTAGTCCGAGTCCGAGTTCTCGATCTCGGTGCGGATCTGCGCCACGCGGCCCTTGATGGCCTCCGCGTCGCCCGCGCCCTCGACGATGGTGGTCTCGTCCTTGGTGATGACGACCTTGCGCGCGGTGCCGAGCAGCTCGATACCGGCGGTCTCCAGCGACAGCCCGACCTCTTCGCTGATGACCTCGCCACCGGTGAGGATGGCGATGTCGGCCAGCTGGGCCTTGCGACGGTCACCGAAGCCGGGCGCCTTGACGGCGACGGACTTGAAGGTGCCACGGATCTTGTTCACGACCAGGGTCGACAGGGCCTCGCCCTCGACGTCCTCGGCGATGATCAGCAGCGGCTTGCCGGCCTGGATGACCTTCTCCAGCAGCGGCAGCAGGTCCTTGACGGTCGAGATCTTCGACGACACCAGCAGGATGTACGGATCCTCGAGGACCGCTTCCTGACGCTCGGGGTCGGTCACGAAGTAACCGGAGATGTAGCCCTTGTCGAAGCGCATACCCTCGGTCAGCTCCAGCTGGAGCCCGAAGGTGTTGCTCTCCTCGACGGTGATGACACCTTCCTTGCCGACCTTGTCCATCGCCTCGGCGATGAGCTGGCCGATGGCCGAGTCACCGGCGGAGATACCAGCGGTAGCAGCGATCTGCTCCTTGGTGTCGATCTCCTTGGCGGTGTCGAGCAGCTTGGCGGTGACGGCCTCGACGGCCTTCTCGATGCCGCGCTTGAGACCCAGCGGGTTGGCGCCGGCCGCGACGTTGCGCAGACCTTCGCGCACCAGCGCCTGGGCGAGCACGGTAGCGGTGGTGGTGCCGTCGCCCGCGACGTCGTCAGTCTTCTTGGCGACTTCCTTGACCAGCTCGGCGCCGATCTTCTCGTACGGGTCCTCGAGGTCGATCTCCTTGGCGATGGACACACCATCGTTGGTGATCGTGGGGGCGCCCCACTTCTTCTCGAGCACGACGTTGCGACCCTTCGGGCCCAGCGTCACCTTGACAGCGTCGGCGAGGGCGTTCAGACCCCGCTCGAGACCGCGACGGGCCTCTTCGTCGTACGCAATTGTCTTGGCCATTGCGTTGAGATCCTCCACATGTCTATGGCTGACACACGAGACGACCACAGGTTGGATCGCCCCAAAGTACGCTGGCCAGGTGCGGTGCCCGCGACGGACGACCGAGGGTGTCGATGGATCCCGGCCTCACCGTCCCGACCTGGCACTCAACAGACGAGAGTGCCAAAGCATTTTTAGCACTCGGGTGACGAGAGTGCAAGGTCGCACCCGGCGCGGAGGAGCACACCGGGCGCGCCCCGTGGGTCAGGCCTCGTCCTGCGACGCTGCCAGGATCTGATTCAGCACGGCGACGAGGTCGGCCTCTACCACAGCCTTGTCCAGACCGAGGTCGCTGAGCACGCCGGCGCCGTTCTCCTGCTCGAGCAGCGCGAGCAGGATGTGCTCGGTGCCGATGTAGTCGTGGCCGAGGCGCAGCGCCTCGCGAAAGGTCAGTTCGAGGACTTTCTTGGTCTCGGCATCGAACGGGATGAGCGCGGGGACCTCGGCGGCCGCCGGCGGCAGCGCGGTATTGGCGGCCTGCGCGACCGACTCCAAGGTGATGCCCTTGGCGATGATCTCCCGGGCGGCCAGCCCCTCGGGCTGACCGATCAGGCCGAGGATGAGGTGACCGAGGGTGATCTGGCTGTTGCTCGCCGACCTGGCCGCCTCTTGGGAGCCGACCACCACCTGTCGCGCCCGGTCGGTGAACTTCGCGAACCCGGCCTGCGGGTCCATGGCGGCCGCGTCACCGGGCTGCTTGGGGACGAACCGCTTCTGCGCGGCCTGCTTGCTGACGCCCATGCTGGCGCCGATCTCGGTCCAGGAGGCGCCGGAGCGGCGGGCCTGGTCGACGAAGTGGCCGATCAGGTGATCGGCGGTCTCGCCGAGGTTGCCCGCGACGACCACGGCGTCGTTGAGCTGGTCGAGGACGTTGTCGGGACGGGCCTTCTTGATGCCGTCGATCAGATCGTCGAGGCGGAAGTTCGGTGCACTCATGCGTCAACTGTAGGTTGACGATGCGTTCTACGTCAACCATTGGTTGACGATTGGTCTGGCAGAGTGTGCGTATGGGGAGAATCCGATGGGCGCTGCGCATCGTGGGGGTCGGCATCACGCTGGTCTGCGTCGTGGCGGCGGGCCGGTTCCTGCTGCCGCAACCGGGGATCGCGGACCAGCCGGGATCGACGCAACGCCAGCTGGCCTTCGTCCGCGACGCGCTCGACGACGGCGCCGACACCGCCGCGCAGGGGATGTTCCCGGAGGGCTACGTCTTCCTGAATGCGCTCTACGGGCTGGCCTGGGTACAGGCCGCGCACACCGATCCCGACCTGCGTGAACCGGCACTGCGCGAATCCCGATGGGCACTGGCACGGGTGGAGTCCGACGAGGGACGGGCGGTGTTCAGCCCACGGCTGGCACCCGCGTACGGGGTGTTCTGGGCCGGGTGGAGCAACTGGCTACGCGGGGCGATCCTGACCCTCGACCGGAGCGATCCCGCTGAGGTGCGGGCCTTTTCGGACCGCAGCGCCGAGCTCGCGCAAGCCTTCACGGCATCGCCGACCCCGTTTCTCCAGGCCTATCCGGGGCAGGCATGGCCGGTCGATTCCACGGTGGCCATCGCCTCGCTGCGACTGCACGACACCCTCTTCGACGCGCGGTTCGCGACGGTGGTCGAGCAGTGGGTCGGTGCGGCACGCGCACACCTCGACCCGGCCACCGGACTACTGCCGCACCAGGTTTCCGCCGCCGACGGCTCGCCGCGCACCGGGGCCCGGGCCACCTCGCAGACGGTGATCCTGCGCTTCCTGCCCGAGATCGATCCGGCGTTCGCCCGGCAGCAGTACGCGACCTACCGCGACCAGTTCCTCGCCTACCCCGGCGGTTTCGGGCCCGCGCTGCGGAGTTCCCGCACGGCGTCGACGGGAGGGGCGATATCGATTCCGGCCCGTTGGTGGCGGGAATCAGCTTGTCCGCCACCGTGGTCGGACTCGGCGCGGCCCGGGTCAACGGCGACGCCGAACTCGCCGCGGCGATCGGGTCCGAGGGCGAACTACTGGGCCTGCCGATCAGCCTGCCCAGCACCAAGCGCTACGCCTTCGGCCTGGTACCGATCGGTGACGCCTTCGTGGTGTGGTCGGCGACCGCCCGGCTGCTGACCGGCGAGCCGACCACCGTCGACGCCGGAATCCGCTGGTGGTGGCGGCTGCCGTGGCTGAGCATCCTGGCTTTGATCGCGATCGCGCCCTGGGCGCTGCCCTCGAGCCGCCTGGTCCGTACCCGCCGGCGTAATCGTGCAATCCGTCCCTCCGCAGTCAGTATTCCGACTGAGCGATGACGAATTGCACGATTACGCCAGTCCATCCCTTATCGCAGACCCACCGTGAACGCAGTCCCGCGCACGATCAGCTCCTTCAGCGCCACGCCGATCCGGCCGGTGAACACCGTATTCGTCGGGGTGTCGTCGGCCTTGACGACCTGTAGCACCGCGTCGCGGCGGCCGAGGCTGATGCACTGGGCGAGGTAGCGGCCGTTCATCGGCTCCGGTTCGCGGCCACGCGCCCGTGCGGTGATCGCCCCCGCCGCGTACTGACCGGCGGGAATCGCGGTCGCGCAGGCCATCCGCAGCGGGCGCCCGTCGACCCCGGCCATCAGCGCGGCGTCGCCGACGGCGTAGATGTCGGGGTGCGATACCGAGCGCAGTGTCTCGTCGGTGCGGATCCGGCCGTCGGCGGCGACCGCCAGACCCGCGCGCCGCGCCAGGTCGGGGACGGTGAAGCCGGTGGTCCAGACGGTGGTCGCGGCAGGCACCAGGGTGCCGTCCGCGAGCCGGACCGCATCGGCCAGCACCTCGACCACTTTGACGCCGGAACGGATTTCGACGCCCAGCCGGGTGAGCGCGGCACCGATCGCCTGGTGCGCGCGGCGCGAGAGCCAGGCGCCGGGGTCTTCGGTGCCGAGCAGGCTGATCCGCGAATCCGGGTGCGACTCAGCGAGTTCGGTAGCCAGTTCGATGCCGGTCGGACCCGATCCGACGACAACGATCTGACCCGACAGCTCCGTCACGTCCTCGGCGGTGGCGACGAACTTCGCGTGCTCGGCCGCACCGGGCACGGCATCGCGGTCGGCGTGACTGCCCAGCGCGTAGACGAGGGTGTCGTAGTGCAGCGTCCACTCTCCGTCGACAGCGACGAGCTTGCGCTCCGGGTCCAGGTCGGTGACCTGCGCCTGAATGAATTCGATGCCCTTGCCTGCCAGCGACTTCCGCAGGTCGAGCCGCTTGACCGGCTGCCCGGCGGCGGCCTGGTGCAGACGCACCCGCTGCACGAATTCCGCGCGACCGTCCACGACGGTGATCTGCGTGTCGCGAGCCTTCTTCGCGAGGGTGCGGGCCGCGGTGAGTCCCGCGTACCCGGCGCCGAGGACGACGATCCGATGCTGTCCGGTCATGGTGTGGCTCCTTCTCCCGAAATGCCGACACCCACCAGACCGATCAGCCGCCGAGTTCCTGACAGGTCTCCACAGTGATCTGGCTCACACCGTGACGGCGGCCAGCTTGACCGGGTTCACCACCGTGCGCACCGCCGCGATCGTGCCCGCTTCGTCGAAGTCGAAGACGAGCACGCCGGCCGGGACGTCGTCCTGGATCAGGATCAGGGCCGTCTCGCCGTTGATCTCGGCGAATTCGAACCGCGACGTGGCGTTCAGGAAGCGCCGCAGGTTGGACAGGTAGCGCGCGACCACATCGCCGCCGACCACCGGACGCTTGGCCGCCACGACCCGGCCACCACCATCGGCGATCGACACCACATCGTCGGCGAGCAAGGTGCGCAGACCGGCCACGTCCCCGGTCGTGGCCGCGTGCAGGAACTTCTCGATCATCGTGCGCGCGTGCTCGGCCGAGACCACGAAACGCTGCTTACCGGTGCGCACCCGCTGCCCGGCCCGATGGAAGATCTGCTGGGAGTTGGCGACGGTGAGCTCGAGCATGTCCGCGATCTCGGCATGCGAGTAGCCGAAGGCCTCGCGCAGCACGAACACGGCGCGCTCGACCGGGCTCAGCCGTTCCATCGCGGTGAGCACGGCCAGCGAGAGCGACTCGCGTTCCTCGACGGTCGCCAGCGGACCGAGCGCGCCATCGCCGGTCGGCAGCGGCTCGGGCAGCCACTGCCCGACATAGGTTTCGCGCCGGGCCCGCGCCGAGACCAGCTGGGTGCGGCACAGATTCACGGTGACGGTGGTCAACCACGCTTCGGGGTTGACGATGTCCGCGCGGTCGGCGAGCGCCCATCGCAGGTAGGCCTCCTGCACCGCGTCCTCGGCCTCGGTCGCGGCACCGAACATGCGGTACGCGAGCGAGAACAGCCGCGGCCGATGCGCGAGAAACTCGTCGACGCCGTCGGATTCCACCTGTGCCCCAGACCCTAGTCGTCCTCGCGCGGACGACGCAGCCGCAGGCGGGCGGATCCGCGGATCGCCGGGCGGCGGATCTGCGGCATGCGTCGCTGGGCCCGCCGCTGCGCGCGGCGCTCGGACGGTTTGTGCTGCCAGGTCTCCGGCCGGGCCGCGACCCAGCGCGCCGAGCGCCAGGCGAACGGGATGTGCGCCAGGTACAGCGCGACCAGGATCAGCAGCAGCACGATCGGGTAGGTCACCAGCAGGGCGGCGGCCAGTGCCGTCAGCACCAGCAGTCCCGCGGCGGCCTGCGGGGCCACCGACACCGATTTCATCGCCAGTGTCGGGATGGTGCTCACGCACAGCAGCGCGGCGAAGATCGTCCAGGCGGCGACGAAGGCGAAGCCGTCCCACCAGCCGTCGCCGAACTGCACCTTGAGCGCGATCGGGACCAGCGCGATCAGCGCGCCCGCGGGCGCGGGCACCCCGACGAAGTACTCGCGCGCCCAGTTCGGGCGGGAGTCGTCGTCGAGCAGGGTGTTGAACCGGGCCAGCCGCAGCACCAGGCTCACCGCGAACAGCAGCGCGACGATCCAGCCCGCGCTGTACCCGTCGAGCAGGGTGACGTAGAGGACCAGCGCGGGCGCGACGCCGAAGGAGATCGCGTCCGAGAGCGAGTCCAGTTCGGCGCCCATCTTGCTGGTCGCGTCCAGCATTCTGGCCAGCCTGCCGTCGAGGGTGTCGAGCACGGCAGCGGCACCGACCATGGCCAGCGCCACGTCCAGCTCGCCGTCGAGCCCGAACTTCACCGCCGACAGGCCGGCGCACAGCGCCAGGATGGTGACGACGCTCGGCAGCAACCGCACCGAGCGCGGGCGCTTACGGCGGGCGGCCTGTTCGATCATCCCAGCACAGCCAGCGCGGTTTCGGCCCCGATCGTGCGCTGGCCGGGGGCGACCAGCAGTTCGGTGCCGACCGGGAAATAGGTGTCGACGCGGGAGCCGAAGCGGATCAGGCCGTAGGTGTCACCGATGGTGAGCACATCGCCCGCGCGCGCGTCGCAGACGATGCGCCGGGCCAGCAGTCCGGCGATCTGCACGACGACGACCTGCTGACCGGCGGCGGTGTCGATCACCATGCTGTTGCGCTCGTTGGCGTCGGAGGCCTCGGGCAGATCGGCCGAGAGGAACTGCCCCGGCTGGTGCAGCACCTCGCGCACGGTCCCGGACACGGGCACGCGCTGCACGTGCACATCGAGCACGGACAGGAAGATGCTCACCCGGGGCAGCGGCTGGTCACCCAGGCCGAGCTCGGCGGGCGGCACCGCGGTGTCGACGAGCGCGACCTCACCGTCGGCGGGGGCGACCACGACGCCGGCCCGGTTCGGCGGCACCCGGTGCGGATGCCGGAAGAACGCGGCGCAGGCGGCGGCGGCGGTCAGACCGGCCCGGCGCACCCATTTGTTCCGTCCGCCGACGACCGCCACCGCCAGCGGGGCCGCGACGAACGGCAGACCTGCGGGATGTAGCGGGGGTACAGCGGCCCGCACCAGGTCGACGACATGGGCGAGACCGGTGGTTTCGGGCGTGCCGGGCGGGGTGGGGCGGCGTGCCACGTGCTCCCTCTTTCGTGTGACGACAACAGCGCTCACACCTTACGGGAACGGTGCCGCTTCCACCCCGTGGTCAGTGCGCCGCTCGACGTCCGGTGAACAGCTTCACCAGGTACAGCAGGACGCAGGCGCCCGCCAGACAGGTGAAGAAACTGAATATCCAGCCCGCGCCTTCGACATCGACGCCGAAGAGGCTCAGGATGAAGCCGCCGAGCAGACCGCCGACGACACCGACGACGATATTGAGCAGGATGCCCTGCTGCGCGTCGGTCTTCATGAACTTGCTCGCAATCCATCCGGCGAGACCGCCGATGATGATCCAGCTGATGATGCCGAGTCCGAGCATGTTGTCCTCGATCCCTCGATGGGCCGGCGAGCAATCGCCTTATCTCCAAGGTAACCCGCGAGCAGTTGTGACAGAAGACACGACTTTCCAACAACAGCGCGCTAATATGAGGGCGCCTCATGTCTTCGCGTTCACATGCTGTCCATACGCGGGCCACGGGCGATGAGGGACCGATTTCGATGCTTCGGGTACACCCGGCGGTGCAACCGCAGGTTGACAGGTACATAGGAGACGCACCATGGCTGCTCGAATCGCCCAGACGACGGGGGCGGAGCACACCGCGATTCTCGGATTGGGCGTCTACCGCCCGGCCCGGGTGGTCACGAACGACGAGGTCGCAGGGCCGATCGACTCGAGCGACGAGTGGATCCGCACCAGATCGGGGATCAAGACCCGCCGCTTCGCCTCGGCGGAGGAAACCATTCAGAGCATGAGTGTCGCCGCGGCGCGCGACGCGATCGCCGCGGCAGGCGTGGCCGCCGATCAGGTCGACTGCGTCATCGTCGCGACCTCGACGCACCTGCTGCTCACCCCGGCCATCGGGCCGCGCATCGCGACCGAGCTGGGGATGACCGGCGCGGCCGCGTTCGACATCTCGGCGGGCTGCGCCGGGTTCTGTCATGCCCTCGGCATGGCCTCGGACCTGGTGCGCGCGGGCACCTCACAGCACGTGCTGGTGATCGGGGTCGAACGGCTCACCGACGCGGTCGATTTCACCGACCGCTCCACGGCGTTCCTGTTCGCCGACGGCGCGGGCGCGGTCCTCGTCGGCCCGGCCGCCGAACAGGGCATCGGCCCGACGGTGTGGGGTTCGGACGGCACCCAGCACCACGCCATCCGCCAGACCAAGGACTGGATGGAGTTCTTCACCGAGATCGACGAGCTGGGCACCGACGCGGTGCGCCCCTATCTGGCGATGGAGGGCACCGCGGTGTTCCGCTGGGCCGCGCACTCGCTGGAGAAGGTCTGCCGCGACGCCATCGACCGGGCCGGGCTGACCACCGAGAACCTGGACGCGATGATTCCGCACCAGGCCAACGGCCGGATCATCGAGATCATGGCCCGGGTGCTGAAGCTGCCCGAACACTGCGCGCTGGCCAATGACATCGAGGAGTCCGGCAACACCTCGGCAGCATCGATCCCGCTGGCCATGGAGGCGCTGCTGCGCAAGGGCGAGTCGAAGCCGGGCGACACCGCCCTGCTGATCGCCTTCGGCGCCGGACTGTCCTACGCCGCACAGGTTGTCACCCTGCCCGCCTGGCGCTAGCCGCTCGGGCGAACCCGCCGAACACCGGGGGTGACCTGCGCCGAAGCAGGTCGCCGACCGGTGTCGCGGCGTGTCCATCTTGTCCCGCTTGCACCAACTCGGACATACTGGCAAACTTTTCGCTACCGACGTCGCTGACCGATGCCGCTCAGCCCGCGTTCCCGTCGTCAACCCGAGGTGATCGGCCGTGAAACTGCGCTCACTCCTGCCCCGCAGGCACATCAACGACCTCCCCCTGCTGCCCACCATCGCCCCCGAGGACAGCTTCTCGCTACCGAGCGCGCTGGTCTCCCGTGGCACCCGCCGCAAACGCGAGGAACGCCTCGAACGCCTGCTCACCCCCACCGAGCTCGACCTGGTGCGGCACAACCAGCTCTGACTCCGCGGCGCTGAAGGGGATACTCGTAGGGTGAGCACTCCCGCGGTAACCAAACCGGCCATCCTGAGCGTTGACGACGATCCCGGAGTCTCCCGGGCGGTGGTGCGCGACCTGCGCCGCCGCTACGGGGCCGACTACCGGATCCTGCGGGCCGAATCGGGACCGCAGGCACTCGAGGCCTTGCGCGAGATGAAGTTGCGCGGGCAACCGGTCGCGGTGCTGATCGCCGACTACCGGATGCCCGGCATGGACGGCATCGAGTTCCTCGAACAGGCGATGGACCTGCACCCGTACGCGCGCCGGGTCCTGCTGACCGCCTACGCCGACACCGACGCCGCGATCAACGCGATCAATGTCGTCGACCTCGACCACTACCTGCTCAAGCCGTGGGATCCGCCGGAGGAGAAGCTCTACCCGGTGCTCGACGGGCTGCTGGACGCCTGGCGCAGCGCCGAGCAGCGGCCGGTGTACGAGACGAAGGTGGTCGGTGATCGGTGGTCGCCGCGGTCCTCGCAGGTGCGGGAGTTCCTGGCGCGCAACCAGTTGCCGTATCGCTGGTATCCCGCCGACGAACCCGAGGGCGGCAAACTGCTCGAGGCCGCGGGCGCCGATCCGCACGCCTGTCCGGTGGTGATCACCGCCGCGGGCCAGGCCCTGATCCAGCCGACCGACAGCGAGCTCGCCGAGAACGTCGGGCTGGCCGTGGAACCCAGCGGGGACTTCTACGACCTGATCGTCGTCGGTGGCGGCCCGGCCGGGCTCGGCGCGGCGGTCTACGGCGCGTCCGAGGGCCTGCGCACGGTGCTGGTGGAGCGCACCGCGACCGGCGGTCAGGCCGGGCAGAGCTCCCGGATCGAGAACTATCTCGGCTTCCCCGACGGGCTGTCCGGCGCGCAGCTGGCCGACCGGGCCCGCCGCCAGGCCAACAAGTTCGGCGCCGAGATCATCACCACCCGCGATGTGGTCGGCCTGGAGATCAACGGCTCGGCGCGGACGGTGCGTTTCGCCGACGGCGGGCGGCTGTGCGCGCACACCGTGCTGATCGCGACCGGCGTGGACTATCGGCGGCATCCGGCGCCGGGCGTCGACGAATTCACCGGGCGCGGTGTGTATTACGGGTCGGCGATGACCGAGGCCGCCGATTGCGCCGAGCAGGACGTCTACATCGTCGGTGGCGCGAACTCGGCGGGTCAAGCCGCGGTGTTCCTGTCCCGCAATGCCCGGCGCGTGCACATCGTGGTGCGCGCCGACTCGCTGGAGAAATCCATGTCGCACTACCTGATCCAGCAGATCGCGCAGATCCCGAACATCGTCGTGCACACCGAGACCGAGGTGGCCGGGGTCGACGGCGACGACCACCTCGAGCGGATCATCCTGCGCGACAACCGATCCGGCACCGAGGACAAGGTCGAGGCGCAGCGGCTGTTCCTGTTCATCGGCGCGGCACCGCAGACCGACTGGCTCGACGGCGTCGTCACCCGCGACGCGGCGGGCTATGTGCTGGCCGGACCCGATCTCACGGTCGAAGGCGCCCGCCCGGCCGGCTGGGAACTGCCACGCCCGCCACACCACCTCGAGACCAGCGTTCCCGGCGTGTTCGTCGCCGGTGACGTGCACGCCGAATCCGCCAAGCGGGTCGCCTCCGCCGTCGGCGAGGGCGCGATGGCGGTCATGCTCGTCCACCGGTATCTGGCTTAGGAGTGACCATGGGGTTGATCTGCGATCCGGAGGAACTGCGCACGCTGTTCCTGTTCGAGAAGCTCGACGACAGCCAGCTCGCCCAGCTGTGTGAGGTCGGCCGGATCGAATACATCGATCCGGGCCCGGTCTACCACGAGGGCGACCCGGCGACCTGCTTCTATGTGCTCATCGAGGGCGAGGTCCGGCTGACGAAGCTGTCCAACGGCATCGAGATCGAGGTCAACCGGACCGATCACCGCGGGGTGTACGCCGGGGCGTGGATGGCCTACCTCGGTGATCGGGTGAGCCAGGACTACGCCGGATCGATGTATGTCACGCGGCGTTCGCGGTTCCTGGTGCTCGCCGCCGACGATTTCGCGCGAATCGTCCAGGACTGGTTCCCGATGGCGGTGCATCTGCTCGAGGGCGCGTTCTTCGGCGGACAGAAGGCCACCCAGCGGATCGCCGAGCGGGAACGGCTGCTCGCGCTCGGCTCGCTGTCGGCCGGGCTCACCCACGAGCTCAACAACCCGGCCGCGGCGGCGGTGCGGGCCACCGCCGGACTGCGCGAACGCGTCGCCGGTATGCGGCACAAGCTCAAGATGATGGCCGAGGGCAAGTTCCCGGCCGATGCCCTGGTGCAGCTGGTCGAGTTGCAGGAACAGGCCGCCGAGCAGGTCGCCAAGGCCCCCGACCTGAGCCCGCTCGAAGCGGCCGACCGCGAGGACGTGCTGGCCGACTGGTTCGAGGCCAACGGCATCGCCGACGGCTGGAACCTGGCCCCCACCTTCGTCCAGGCCGGCCTGGACATCGACTGGCTCGAAGGCGTGCACGCGACGCTGGAATCCTGCCGGGCACAGGTGTTCGAGGGCGCGATCCGCTGGCTGAACTACACCATCGAGACCGAGCTGCTGATGAACGAGGTGGCCGACTCGACCACCCGCATCTCCACCCTCGTCGGCGCCGCCAAGCAGTACTCGCAGATGGATCGCGCGCCGTATCAGGTGGTCGACCTGCACGAACTGCTCGACTCGACGCTGGTGATGCTCAATCGCAAACTCGGCGACGGCGTTCAGCTGGTGAAGGACTACGACCGCGGCCTGCCGCCGATCCCCTGCTTCGCCGCCGAACTGAACCAGGTGTGGACCAACCTCATCGACAACGCGGTCTACGCCATGCAGGGCGATGGCACGCTCACCGTGCGCACCTACCGGGAGAACGACTGCGCCGTCGTCGAGATCGGCGACACCGGCCCCGGCATCGCCCCCGAGGTGCGCGGCCGCATCTTCGAACCGTTCTTCACCACCAAGCCGGTCGGCGACGGCACCGGCCTCGGCCTCGACATCTCGTTCCGGATCGTGGTCAACAAACACCACGGCGACATCCGGGTCGAATCCGAACCGGGCAACACGCGGTTCCTCGTCCGGCTCCCATTGAACCCCCAGGCAGAATCGGGTGAGTAATAGCCCATGACGCGGACCGCAAACGCCCTGTTCTCGGCCCGCCCGTCGTCTCTGGACTGACCGGAGGGTGCGACGAAGGAGTGCCCGTAGGGAGGGAAGAGACGGCGGTTAAGGGCCGAGAACCGCGGCCCCGGCCGCCAATAGACACAGAACCGCGGCACCAGCCGCCAACATTACGGAGGTCGGTATGTCTGAGGACGGGATCGATGTGAGTGCGGCGCCCAGTGGGCCCGGGTGTGCGGAGTGCAGCGCGGCCGGTGGGTGGTGGGTGCATCTGCGGCGCTGCGCGAAGTGCGGGCATGTGGGCTGTTGTGACAGCTCACCCAGCCGGCACGCGTCCAAGCACTTCGCCTCGACCGGGCATCCGTTCATCCAGAGCTACGAACCCGGCGAGGACTGGTTCTGGAATTTCACCACCAGCGAGGTGTACAGCGGTGGTCCCGAGCTCGCGGCCCCGACCAGTCACCCGATCGGTCAGTCCGTGCCGGGACCGGCCGACCGGGTGCCCGCGAACTGGCAGTCCCTGATCAACTGAGCCTCAGGGCTTCAGCCCGGCGGCCTCGGCGACGGTCTTGTCGGCGTTGCCCGGCGCGAGGCAGACCAGCTTGGCGGTGCCCAGGGCGACATTGGGGCTGCCTTCGAACGGCCCGCCGGGGTTGGCGGCCAGGATCGCTTCGATGGCCTGCTTCTC
Source organism: Nocardia sp. NPDC059177 (assembly GCF_042755165.1). Classification (NCBI taxonomy): domain Bacteria; kingdom Bacillati; phylum Actinomycetota; class Actinomycetes; order Mycobacteriales; family Nocardiaceae; genus Nocardia; species Nocardia sp. NPDC059177. Next base: position 220,232 of record NZ_JBHZBX010000009.1, read on the forward strand.
GCCGGTGGAGTCGAGGTCCTTGAACTCGGCGCAGGTCATGGTGGCCGCGCCGGCCGTGGTCGGGGCCGCCGAGGTGGTGGTGGTCGCCGGCGCGCTCGTGCTGGCCGACGGGGTGCCCTTGCGCAGCCCGTTGGCATCGGTGGAGTCGTCGCCGGAACCGCAGCCGGCCAACGTCAGGGTGAGCGCCCCGGCGGCGAGGACGACTAGGGAGATTCGGTTCATCTGCTGCTTTCCCCGGGTAGATCGTGCGCCGGCACCTCCGGCGTGTTCGGTGCACTGTACCGACATCGGCCTTGCCATGAGCCAATCGATTCCTGATGATCCGGCAGAATGGCACGGTGGCTGAACTTTCGCTGACCGCCCGGCTCAATCCCTCGGCGGCCGATGCCCGGCGCGGGGTGGTGCGGTTGCATCCCGAGACGCTGACCGCGCTCGGCCTGCGCGAATGGGACGGTATCGCCTTGATCGGCGCGCGGCGGACCGCGGCGGTGGTGGCCAAGGCGCCCGCGGGCAGTCCGCCGGGGGTGGCGTTGCTCGATGATGTGACGCTGTCGAATGTGGGATTGCGGGAGAACGCGGCGGTGACCATCGCCCCGGTGACCGTCTACGGCGCCAAGCAGATCTCGCTGAGCGGTTCGGCGCACGCGACCGCGAGCGTGCCGGCGGCGACCCTGCGCCAGGCGCTGCTGGGCAAGGTGGTGACCGTGGGTGACACGGTGTCGCTGCTGCCGCGTGATCTCGGGCCCGACATCAGTTCGGCGGCGGCCACCCAGGCCCTGTCGCGGGCCTTCGGTATCGCCTGGACGACCGAGCTGCTCACCGTCACCGGGATCGAGCCGATGCCGGGACCGGTGAGCGTGCAACCCAATTCGGCGGTCAACTGGGGCAGCGGCCCGGCTGCCGCACTGCACGCGGTGGCTCGCGAGGGCGACCCGGAACTGCCGGAGCCGCCCGGCCCGTCGGTGAGTTCGGGCAGTGCGCCGATCCCGCTGGAGGATCTGGCCGGGGTGCAGGGTCAGGCGGGCAAGCTGGCCGAATGGCTGAGCCTGGCCCTGGACGAACCCGAACTGCTCAAGACGCTCGGCGCGCCCGCGCATCTCGGGGTGCTGGTGACCGGGCCTGCCGGGGTCGGCAAGGCCACCCTGGCCAGGGCCGTCGCCGCGCCGCGTCGCCTGGTGGAACTCGACGGGCCTGGTGTGGGGGCGACCGAGAGCGGCAGCAGGTTGCGCGCGGTCGCCGAAGCCGTCGCCGATGTGGCCGCCGGGCAGGGCGGCATCCTGCTGATCACCGATATCGACGCGCTGCTGCCCGTCGAAGCCGAGCCGGTCGCCACGCTCATCCTCGACCAGTTGCGGGCCGCGATGCGCGCGCCCTGTGTCGCACTGCTGGTCACCACCGCCCATCCCGCACAGGTGGATTCGCGGCTGCGCGCCCCCGATCTCTGTGATCGTGAGCTGGCCCTGCCGCTGCCGACGGCGGCGGTGCGGCGGGCCCTGCTGGAACAGCTGCTGCGCAAGGTGCCCGCAGGCACGCTCGATCTCGACGCGATCGCCGCGCGCACACCGGGTTTCGTGGTCGCCGACCTGACCGCGCTGTGCCGGGAGGCGGCGGTGCGCGCGGCCGGGCGGGCCAGCCGGGAACAGGCCGATCCGGAACTGAACCAGGACGATCTGCTCGGCGCGCTGGAGGTGATCCGCCCGCTGTCGCGTTCGGGGACAGAGGAATTGGCGATCGGCTCACTCGATCTCGACGATGTCGGCGACATGGTGGAGACCAAACAGGCGCTCACCGAGGCGGTGCTCTGGCCGCTGCGCCACCCCGATTCCTTCGCCCGCCTCGGCATCGACCCGCCGCGCGGTGTGCTGCTCTACGGCCCGCCCGGGTGCGGCAAGACCTTCCTGGTGCGGGCCCTCGCCGGCACCGGCCAGCTCAGTGTGCACGCGGTGAAAGGCGCTGAGCTGATGGACAAATGGGTCGGTTCCTCGGAGCGGGCGGTGCGTGAACTGTTCCAGCGCGCCCGCGATTCGGCGCCGTCGCTGATCTTCCTCGACGAGGTCGACGCGCTGGCGCCGCGCCGCGGGCAGAGCAGCGATTCGGGGGTGTCGGACCGGGTGGTCGCGGCGCTGCTCACCGAACTCGACGGTGTCGAACCACTGCGCGATGTGGTCGTCCTCGGGGCCACCAACCGGCCCGAACTGATCGACCCGGCACTGCTGCGCCCCGGCCGCCTCGAACGCCTGGTGTTCGTGCCACCGCCGGACGCCGAGGCGCGCCTGGACATTCTGCGCACTGCGGGCCGCTCGGTGCCACTCGCCGATGACGTCGACCTGGCCACCCTGGCCACCGACCTGGACGGCTACTCCGCCGCCGACTGTTCGGCCCTGCTCCGCGAAGCGGCCCTGTCGGCCCTGCGCCGCGACATGACCGCGGCCGACGTCACCGCCGCCGACGTAGCCACCGCCCGCCGCACCGTCCGCCCCTCCCTCGACCCCACCCAGGTCGAATCCCTGCGCCGCTACGCCGAAAGCCGCGCCTGACGGTCGGGGACGATATCCCAGCTCAGCGCAGTGTCGTCGCCTATCGTCGTCAAGGTGCCCAAAGTTGGGGATGGGATCGACGTGGCTACGGCGTTCGCGGGCGCCGTCGCGGCGGGGACGGCGCTGTTCCTGCCGTTCACTTTCAGCGCCGCCACCGCGATCGACTCGCCCTACCGGGTCACCAGTCTGGTCAACAGTGTGCCGCGGGCCGCGGCGCTCGGGCTGATCGTCGCCGTGGTGGTGGCGGTGCTGGTGCGCCCGCTCAACCGTCCCGGCCTGGTCTGGCTGACCGCCGCCCTCGCCGCACTGGTACTGGCGATCAACTACTTCATCGGGCGCAACATCACCGACGCCGACATCCTCACCACCCAGAACTACATCGACGCGCTCAGCGGCGGTGCGCTCTTCGGCGCGCTGGGTGTCTGCGCGCTGCGCAGGCGCTGGCCCGCGGTCGGTTACGCGGTCGGCACGGTGACGGTCTTCGTGTACGGCGAAGTGATCTCGGTGTTCAGCTCCAACTCCCCCACCGCCGAGCAGGCGGCGCGCACCCCGGCCTGGCTGCTGGTGGTCGCGGTGGCGCTGCTGGTGGTGAACACCCTGCGGCACCGGCACGGCGTCATGCTGCCCGCGCTGCCGCGCATCGCCGCCGATCTGCCGATCACCCCGATCGTGGCCGCGACCGTGCTGGCACTGTCGGTGCTGCTGGCCTCGGAATGGCTCGCGGACGAATTCGACGGGCGCGGCGGCAATTCCTGGCCGATCGCCGCCGCCGCGGGTGCCACGGTGCTCGCCGCGTTCGTCGCCGCGTTGCTGTTGCCCGCGCGCGACGGCGCCTGGGTGATGCTCGCGGTCGCCGTGTCCGCCTCGGCCGATACGCTGGCCGACGCACGGCACATGGGCGTCACCATCGTCGCGGTGCTCGGCTTGGCCGCCGCCGGCGCGCTGATCGGTTTGCGCTGGTCCTCGCCGTGGCTGGTGCTGCTCGGAGCCGGGGTGCTGTGCGGGTACGCGGCCGTCGACGAGTATCTGCCGTTCACCGCGAGCTGGACGCTGGGCACCGCGCTGCTGGCGTTCATCGCCGGGTACGCCTTCGGTGCCATCCGGGTCAGTTATCTGCCCAGCGCGGTCCTCGGACTCGGCGCGCTGTATCTGCCGACGGTGCTGTGGGTGATCCCCACCGAGCTGCGCAACTGGCCGGTCGGCGGCACCCCGGTGTCCGAGAGCATCCCCGGTCGCGCCGCATTGGGCATCACCGTCGGTGTCGCGCTCGGCCTGGCGCTGCTGTTCCGGATCCGTCCCGCCGCGGCACCGGTCACCGCCGAGCAATAGCCGCGCTACCCGCGACATGGCCGACGCGACATCGTCGGTGCCGCGCCGACGGCCGTGATCGCCCGTAGGATCGACCACGCGCTATCAGACCGCTACCGATCAGACGGAGGGGGAGTTTGCTCGCTGTCCTACTCGCCCACGCGCTGGCCGCATTGCTGGCCCCGCTGTGCGTACGAGTCCTGGGACGCAACGCTTTCTATCTCCTCGCCCTGGTCCCGCTGGGCAGTCTCGGCTGGGTGATCACCCAGTGGGGCAGCACGATTCGCACCCAGCTGAGCTGGGCCCCGCAGATCTCGATGGACATCGATCTGCGTTTCGATTCCCTCGCCGCGGTGATGTGCACGCTCGTGCTCGGTATCGGCGCGCTGATCCTGGCTTACTGCGGACGCTATTTCGAGCGCGCCGAAGCCCGGCTCGGGGTGTTCGCCGCGGAGCTGGTCGGCTTCGCCGGTGCCATGTTCGGGCTGGTCGTCAGCGACAACATGCTGCTGATGTACGTGTTCTGGGAAATCACCACCGTGCTGTCGTTCCTGCTCGTCGGCCACTACGCCGAACGCGCGATCAGCAGGCGCGCGGCGATCCAGGCGCTGCTGGTGACCGGGGCGGGCGGGCTGGCGATGCTGGTCGGGATCGTCATCCTGGGGCTGCGTTACGGCAGTTTCCTGTTCTCGGATCTGCTGGCGGCGGCCGCCCCGCCGACCGGAACCGCGGTCTCGGTGGGCGTGGTGCTGGTGGTGATCGGGGCGCTGAGCAAATCGGCGATCGTGCCGCTGCACTTCTGGCTACCGGGCGCAATGGCCGCGCCGACCCCGGTGAGCGCGTACCTGCACGCCGCCGCGATGGTGAAAGCCGGCATCTACCTGGTCGCCCGGCTGGCGCCCGCGCTCGCGCAGACCCCGCCGTGGCACGCGCTGATCCTGCCGCTCGGTATCGCCTCGATCCTGCTGGCGGGCTGGCGGGCCATGCAGGTGCACGACCTGAAACTGGTACTGGCCTTCGGCACGGTGAGCCAGCTCGGCCTGCTGATGACGATGATGGCGATCGGCACCCCCGACGCGGCACTGGCGGGCAGCACCCTGCTGGTCGCGCACGCACTGTTCAAAGCGTGCCTGTTCATGGTGGTCGGCATCATCGATCACGGTGCGGGGACCAGGGATCTGCGCGAACTGTCCGGCCTCGGACGACGCGCGCCGGTGCTGTGCGCGATCGCGGTGACCGCCGCGCTGAGCATGGCCGGTCTGCCGCCGCTGCTCGGGTTCGTCGGCAAGGAGACCGCGCTGACCGCGGTGTGGTCGGCGGAGAATCTGAGCACCCCCGTGAGCCTCGCGATGCTGGCCGGGATCGCGCTGGGTTCGGCGTTCACCGTGGCCTACAGCATCCGATTCGTCCGGGGCGCTTTCGGATCGGGCGATCCGGACCGCGCGACGAGCTGGCACGCGCCGGGCCCGTTGCTGCTCGCCCCGCCCGCGCTGCTGGCCGTGGCCGGCCTCGCCGGTGGCCTGGACACCCAGTCCGTCGACCGCTGGCTGAGCCCGTACGCCTCGACGCTGCCCGGCGTCCTCGACACCCATCTCGCGCTGTGGCACGACCTCACCTGGCCGCTGATGCTGACGGTGCTGATCGTCGCCGCCGGTATCGCGCTGTACCTGATCCGCAGCAGGATCGGCGAACCCGCGCGGCCACGCCTGGGCAATGCCGACCGCAGCTACGACGCCGCGCTGCGCGCGATGGACCGGCTATCGATGCGGATCACCGGCACGGTGCAGTCGGGCTCGCTGCCGGCGAGCCAGGCCGCCATCCTCGGCACCCTGATCGTGCTGCCGACGGTGCTGCTCGCGCTCGGTACCCGTACGGGAGTCGAACTGCGGCTGTGGGATTCGCCGTTGCAGGCCGGGGTCGGGGCGATCATGGTGGCGATGGCGCTGGCGGCCACGGTGCTGCGCAACCGGCTGGCCAGCGTGCTCGTCGTCGGCGTCACCGGCTACGGCTGCGGTGTGATCTTCGCGCTGCACGGCGCACCCGATCTCGCACTCACCCAATTCCTGGTCGAGACCCTCACGCTGGTGGTGTTCGTCCTGGTGTTGCGCGCGTTCCCGGCCGAGATCGCCGACGATCACGCGACGGCGTTCAAGGTGCGCCGGGCACTGCTGGCGATCGGGGTCGGCGTCACCGTCGCGGTGCTCGCCGCCTTCGCCACCGCGGCCCGCACCAGCGAGCCGATCTGGCGGGCCATCCCGGACGCGGCCTACCGGGTCGGTGGCGGCAAGAACGCGGTCAATGTGCTGCTGGTCGACATCCGCGCCTGGGACACCCTCGGCGAGATCTCGGTGCTGGTCGTCGCCGCGACCGGCGTCGCCTCGCTGGTGTTCCGCAGCCGCCGGTTCGGCAGCGCGCCGCGCGCCGCCGACTCCCCGCACTACGACCCCGACGCGGTGACCTGGCTGCCCGCGGCCCGCCTGGTCGACCGGCGCGAGCGCTCGATGGTCCTGCAGATCACCACCCGGCTGATCTTCCCCACCATCATGATGCTGTCGGTCTACTTCTTCTTCTCCGGTCACAACGCCCCCGGCGGCGGCTTCGCCGGTGGCCTGATCGCCGGTCTCGCGCTGACCCTGCGCTATCTGGCCGGCGGCCGCTACGAACTCGGCGAGGCACTACCGGTCGACGCCGGGCATCTGCTCGGCGCCGGCCTGACCCTCGCCGCGGGCACCGCGACCGCCTCGCTGCTGCTGGGCGCGCCGCCGCTGTCCTCGGCGATCGTCGAGGTCACGCTGCCGCTGCTGGGCCACCTCAAGCTCGTCACCGCGACGTTCTTCGACCTCGGCGTCTACCTGGTCGTCGTCGGGCTGGTCCTCGACGTGCTGCGCAGCCTCGGCGCCCGCTTGGACAAGGAATTGTCATGACTGCCAACCTGATTCTGCTGATCGTCATCGGTGTGCTCACCGCGTGCGGGGTGTATCTGCTGCTCGAGCGGGTGGTGTCGAAGATGCTGCTCGGGATGATCCTGCTCGGCAACGCGGTGAACCTGCTGATCCTCACCATGGGCGGCCCCGACGGGAAACCGCCGGTCCTGGGCAGTTCCGACACCGACCCCACCGGCATGGCCGACCCGCTGGCCCAGGCGATGGTGCTCACCGCCATCGTGATCACCATGGGCCTGGCCGCTTTCGTGCTCGCGCTGGCCTACCGCTCCTACATGCTGACCACCACCGAGGACGTCAGCAACGACCCCGAGGACACCCAGATCACCGCCCGCGAACGCGAGGATCCCGAACAGTGACCCTGTCCCCCGAGCTGCTGGGAGCCATCGCCGCCCTGCCGGTGCTGGTGCCGCTGCTCGGCGCCGCGGCCACCCTGGTCTTCGGCCGCCGCCCCCGCTTGCAGTCGCTGATCTCGCATCTGGCGCTGTCGAGCGTGCTGGTGATCAGCGCGCTGCTGCTGTATCTGGCCGACCGCGACGGCACCACCGCGATACAGGTGGGTGGCTGGCCGACACCGATCGGGATCACCCTGGTGGTCGACCGGCTCAGCGCCGCGATGCTGCTGGTGTCGGCGTTCGTGCTGCTGGTGGTGTCGATCTACGGTGCAGGCCAGAACATCTCCGACGGCGACGAGCACCAGCCCACCTCGATCTACCGGCCCACCTACCTGATCCTGACCGCCGGGGTCGCGCAGGCGTTCCTGGCCGGTGACCTGTTCAACCTGTTCGTCGGCTTCGAAGTGCTACTGGTGGCCTCTTTCGTGCTGCTCACCGTGGGCGCGACCGAGGCGCGCATCCGCACCGGCATCGCGTACGTGATGGTGTCGATGGTGTCCTCGCTGATCTTCCTGATCGGCATCGCCGTCACCTACGCCGCCACCGGCACTCTGAATCTCGCGCAGCTCGCGGTGCGCCTGGACGCCACCCCCGACGGCGTGCGCAACGCCTGCTACGCGGTGCTGCTGGTGGCCTTCGGGATCAAGGCGGCGGTGTTCCCGCTGTCGAGCTGGCTGCCCGACTCCTATCCCACCGCGCCCGCGCCGGTGACCGCGGTGTTCGCCGGTCTGCTCACCAAGGTCGGCGTGTACGCGATCGTCCGCACGCACAGTCTGTGGTTCCCCGACGGCGCCTTCGACGACATCCTGCTGGTGAGCGGCCTGGTGACGATGCTGGTCGGCATCCTGGGCGCGATCGCGCAGTCCGATATCCGGCGGCTGCTCTCGTTCACCCTGGTCAGCCATATCGGCTACATGGTGTTCGGAATCGGGCTGGCCACCACCGCCGGGCTCACCGGCGCGGTGTTCTACGTGGCCCACCACATCCTGGTGCAGACCGCGCTGTTCCTGGTCGTCGGCCTGATCGAACGCCAGGCCGGGTCGGTGTCGTTGCGCCGCATCGGCGGGCTCGCCGCGGCCAGTCCGCTGCTGGCCATCCTGTTCCTGATCCCGGCACTGAATCTCGGTGGTATCCCACCGTTCTCGGGATTCATCGGCAAGGTGGCGTTGCTGGAGGCGGGCGCGGCCGACGGCAGCGTGCTGGCCTGGACGCTGGTCGGCGGCTCGGTGGTCACCAGCCTGCTGACGCTGTACGCGGTGGCCAGGGTGTGGAGCAAGGCGTTCTGGCGGCCCCGCGAGGAGGCGCCGGAGGGTCATCTCACGGCCGCGAATCTGCCTACGCTGGTGGAGGATTCGACCGATGTGCACTACGAGGACCGCACCGATCCCGGCCGTATGCCGGTCCTGATGACGGTCGCCACCATCAGCCTGATCGTGGCCGGGCTCGCGCTCACCGTGCTGGCCGGGCCGGTGCTCGGCATCGCCGAACGCGCGGCCGACGACCTGCACGATCCGGCCGTCTACATCGACTCGGTACTGGGACCGGAGCCGCGATGAGCACCTTGATCACCCGTGACAACGCACTTCGCGTCGGTGTGCTGATCTGGCTGACCGCCGTGTGGGTGGCGCTGTGGGGCGATCTGTCCATCGCCAATCTGGTCGCCGGACTGGTGGTCGCGCTGGTGGTGGTGTTCGCGCTGCCGCTGCCGCTGGTGCCGGTGACCGGGCGCTTCCATCCGCTGTCGTTTCTCGAATTGATCGTCGTCGGTACCTATTACGCGCTCGAGTCGAGTCTGCAGGTGGCCTGGTTCGGTATCCGCCGGGCCGGCCCACCGGTCTCCGGCGTGCTGCGAGTGCACCTGGACATCCAGTCCGATCTGGTGCTGGTGATGTGTGCCGATCTACTCAATCTCATTCCCGGCACGATGGTGCTGGAGCTGGATCGGCCACGCAATGTCGTCTACGTGCACGTCCTCGATGTCGGCAGCGACGAGGCCGTCGAGAAGTTCTATCGTGTCACCCGCCGGTTGGAGCGCCTGATGATCAACGCCTTCGAACGCCCCGGCGAACGTCATCCCGCCCCGGAGGTGCAGTCGTGACCGTCGTCGCCGTACTCGCCGGCATCCTGCTCATCGCCGCCGCCGTGATCACCAGCTACCGGGTGCTGGCAGGCCCGAGCACCCTGGACCGGGTGGTCGGGATCGACTCGCTGATGGCCATCGCCGCCTCCGGGCTGGCGGTCTGGGCCGCCTACAGCGACGACACCACCGTCATCCCGGCGATCGTGGCACTGGCGCTGGTCGGGTTCCTCGGGTCGGCCGCGGTCTCGCGCTTCCGCGTCAGGGACGACCGATGAGCTTCTGGGAGTGGGTCTCCGCGGTCCTGATCCTCACCGGTTGCGCGTTCGCGTTCACCGCGGCCCTGGGCATAGTGCGCTTCCCCGACACCCTCACCCGCATGCACGCCGCGACCAAACCGCAGGTGGTGGGGCTGATGCTGGTGTTGGTCGGCACCGGCATCGACATCCGCGACGACGTGAACGTCTGGATGCTGGTCCTCACCGGCCTGTTCACCATCATCACCGCCCCCGTCATCGCCCACCTCATCGGCCGCACGGCTTACCGCGAACAGCGCAGGGTTGATTTGCGGCCGGGGCCGCGGGATTCCCGGCCCTGAGGGCCTCACATCCGAGGGGCGATACTCCGGCTTCGCCGTTACGTCTCGCCCCTCGGATGCGAGGCGGCCGGGAATCCGTCGTCAGGTAGCTGGAGCGGGTTCGGTCGAGGTGTTGGGGTGTGCCGCAGTGGCCGGGGCGGTGGCGAACCAGGTGGCGTGGAAGGCGACCGCGACGGCGGTGAGCAGCCCGATCACGATCGCGCCCGCCACCACCGGATACTCCGCCATCGGCACCGCGAGATAGCGGTAAGCCAGCAGCAGGCCCGCGAACACCACCGCGCCGAAGGCCACCAGCCGCACCCGGAACATCCCCCAGCCGCGTTCGGGCGCCCGCAGCGCCGACTCCACGGTCAGGCACAGCACCGCACCGGCCACCAGGTCGACGCCGTAGTGGTAGCCGAATCCGAGCGTCGCCGCCACCGTCGCGGCCAGCCAGAACGCGCCGCCCCAGCGCAGCCAGGCCGGCGCCCGCGACCCGTCGACATCGCGGCGGGTGTGGATGAACAGTGACAGCGCCCACGCCGTGTGCATCGACGGCATGCAGTTGCGCGGGGTGAACGCGTCGAAGGGCAGCGCGGCCGGGCTGTGGTTGATCGGCGGCAGCATCGACGGCCAGAAATCGCCCACCTGGAAACCGCCGCCCGCCGCGCCAAAGGCGAACATCGGGCCGACCACCGGGAACAGCACATAGAACACCGGCCCGACCAGCCCGAGCACCAGGAAGGTACGGACCAGGTAATGGGTGGGCCACTGCCCGCTCGGCACCACCCGGCGCAACTGCCAGACCGCGACCACGATCGCCGCCACCGGCAGCTCGATATAAACCCAGTGCAGCACCGCGTACACCTCGGGCCCGAGCACATCGAGCACCCGCCCGAGCACCCAGGACGGGTCACCGAGCGCGTGATCGGCGAGCACCAGATATTCGTCGAGTACGGAGGGGTGCACCGCCGAGGTGACGTGCAACCACACATCGCCGACCTTGGTGGCCAGCACCAGCAGCGCGCCCAGCGCCGCGGCCTTCAGCGCGTCACTGCGTTCGCGGCCCTGCCAGCGCACCGCCGCGGTCACCGCGAGCGCGGTCAGCACGATGGTCGGCCCGTTGCCGACGGTGAACGGATTGCCGTCGAGCAGCCGCAGCGCGCCCCACACCGCGTCGATCCCGATCGCGGCCGCCAGCGCGAACAGCCGGCGTCGCGCGTTCACCCCGACCAGCGCCAGCAGCAGACCAGCCCACGGCACCGACATCGATTTCGGGGTGCCGATGTAGTCGCGGGCCAGGCTGGCCAGCGGTCCGTCGAAGTCGTTGATCCAGGCCGCGACCTGCAGGGCGATCAGCAGCGCCAGCACCGAGCACATCGCGAGCACCGCGAGTGTGCGTGGTTCGCGCAACCGCGAGCGCAGGGACCCATCCCCCGCCACGATGCGCGGATGTTCGACAAGCATCCAAACATCGTAAACGGCCGGTGAACACCGGCCCGCCGAGTAGCTGAACGCTACTGATCGAGCTCCCGAACCAGCGCGTCGACCACGGCGACGAGATCGCCCTGTGATCGCGCCGCGACCTGACGTTGCCGCTGGTAGGAGGCACCATTGCGCGGGATATCGGCGACCGCGGCGAGTTCGTCGACGCAGCCCAGCCGTTTGGCGGTCGGCTCCAGCCTGGTCAGCAGATCCATCAAATCGTCTGTGACCAAACGCTCATTGCTGTCGTCGTCGACGATCACGATGGCGTCGAGCCCGTAGCGCGCGGCCCGCCATTTGTTCTCCTGCACATGCCACGGCGGCAGTGTCGGCAGGACCTCGCCGTTGTCGAGCCTGCGCTCCAGATCGACGATGAGACAGTGGATCAGCGCGGCCACCGAGGCCAGTTCGGCCCGGCTGGACAGCCCGTCGCAGACGCGCACCTCGATCGTGCCCCACTTGGGCGCGGGCCTGATGTCCCAGTGCATGCCGCCGAGCTGCTCGAACACCCCGGTCTTGAGCTGGTCGTGCACGAAACCCTCGAACTGGCCCCAGTTCTCGAACTGGAACGGCAGCCCGGCGGTCGGCAACTGCTGGAACATCAGCGCGCGATTGCTGGCGTAACCGGTGTCGTCACCGGACCACATCGGCGAGGACGCCGAGAGCGCGAGCAGATGCGGATACGACAGCAGCAACGAGTTCAGGATCGGAAAGACCTTGTCCCGGTGCGAGACTCCCACGTGCACATGCACGCCCCAGATCAGCATCTGGCGGCCCCACCACTGGGTGCGCTCGATCAGCTCGTCGTAATGCGGTGAGCGGGTGAGCTGCTGGGTCGACCACGGCGCGAAGGGATGGGTGCCCGCGCAGAACAGGTCGACGCCGAGCGGGTCGGCGGCCCGGCGCACCGCGTCCATGGTGTCGCGCAGATCCTCGACCGCCCCGCCGACCGTGTCGTGCACACCGGTCACCAATTCGACGGTGTTGCGCAACAATTCCTTGGTGACCTGCGGCGTCCCGTCGTGGGCCCGCCGATCACCGACGGCATCGAAGACCGCCGACGCGGTATTGGACAGATCGCGCGACACTTTGTCGACGAGCGCGATCTCCCATTCGATCCCGATCGTGGGCCGAGGCGATCCGTGGAACGCCACCGATGGGATCGCCCCGGCCATTCGCGTCTCGCTAACCGACGACGCCGCAGGCGACGCGCGAGCCGGCGTCACCGGTGGACAATGTGGTCTCGTCCGGGCCGGTGCCACCCTCGCGGGTGTAGCGCGGCGGGATGTTGCCGAAGTTGTCGGGACCGGAGTGCACGATCAGCGCCTTGCCCTTGACCTGGTCCAGGGTGATCGCGTCGGTCTGGGTGACCAGCTTGGCGGTGCCGTCGCCGAGCACCTGCAGCGAGGCCAGGTCGCCGCTGGACGGATGCGCGTTGGCGGCGCCGACCTGCAGGTGACCACCGGCGGAGCTGAAATCGCCCTCGCAGGTGCCGTTCTGGTGGAAGTGCAGGCCGTGGAAGCCGGGCTGCAGGCCGTGCGCCTCGACGGTGACGACCAGGTGGCCGCCCTCGGAGGCGATGGTCGCGGTGCCGACGGAGGCGCCGGAACCGTTCTTCAGCTCGGCCTTCAGGCCACCCGCGGCAGGCGTGCCGTGGTCCTCGGCCTCGGTGGTCGGCGCGCCGTGGCCGCCGCCGTGACCGCCTTCGGCGCTGCCCGCGGGGGCGGGCGAGCTGGTCCACACCGGCGGCGTGGTCCCCTTGACGTCGGTCGACTCCTGGCTGTTGGTGCAGGCAGCGAGCCCGAACACGGCGACCGCGAGAACCGGGGTCACAGTGCGCCAGGACGGGCGACGAGTGGTCGACGTGGCCATCGGGAAACTCTCCTTCGTGGACAGGGCTGTACCGCTCAAGATGATGCCACAGCGCCGGGACCGCACCCGGCACCGCGTGCCGAGCCTTGTTCAGCGACCGGTCAGTACCACCACGACACCCGGCGACGTGTCGCCTTCCTTGGGTGCCACCGTGGCGCCGATCTCCTGCGCGATCTCGGTGGCCGCGGCCCGGTCGCCACTGCCGCCGCCGTAGAAGACGGTGGTGGTGGTCAGGTTGGCGCCGCTGTAGTTGCCGGTGCTGACATTGCTCCAGCCCGCGGAGGTCAGTTCGCTCGCGGTGCGCGCGGCCAGACCGGCCACCAGGCTGTTGTTCAGTACCCGCACCGGGACGCTCTGGTCCACGCCGTCCGCGGTGGTCGGCGTGGTGGTCGGCGTGGCCGAGGTGGTGGTGGTCGGCGCGACGGAAGTCGTCGTCGATTCCGCCGTGCTGGTGGTCGTGGGGGCCGCGGAGCTGACCGGCGCCTGCGCGACCGCGCTGGAGGTGGTGGTCTCGGTCTGCTCGGCCGCGTCGGTGGCGCCGGATTCGGAGTTCGACAGCGACATCGCACCCAGGCCGGCGAAAACGATGGCCAGCGCGATCAACACCATCGCCAGCGCGCGCAGCGGTGGGCCGCCGGGGGTGGGATTCGGGTTGCTCACCCGCGCAACCCTAGTCGCATCGTCGAGTGCGTGAGGTTCATGTCAGACCTGGAAACCGAGTCGGCGGGCGGCGCGGGCCTTCTGCCTGCTGGCCCGCAGCCTGCGCAGACGCTTGACCAGCATCGGGTCGGCCGCCAGCGCTTCTTCCTTGTCCACGACCGCGTTGAGCACCTGGTAGTACCGGGTGGCCGACATGGCGAACAGTTCGCGGATCGCGTCTTCCTTGGCGCCCGCGTACTTCCACCACTTGCGTTCGAAGTCCAGGATGTCGAGCTCACGGCGACTCAGGCCGGTCTCGTCCTCGACCGACGATTCCTCGATATTGCGAGCCGCTGCGCCGTCCATCTTGCTCCCTCGCCGAGTATCACGAGATGAAAAATGACGCTTGCACGTCGCGGATCATTCAACCATGCGGCTACCGGATCGTCCGAGTGATGTCCCGGCGTGTTGACCGGCGGCCAGCAGGGTGTCGCGGGCCACCAGGGGCCGCCGCTCGCGCGGACGCGCAACCGGCGATAATGGCCGTCATGGCAATTCTCCCGATCGTGATCGTCGGTGACCCCGTTCTCCACAACCCCACCGCCAAGGTGACGGAGACGCCCGCGGAGCTGGCCCCGCTGATCGCGGACATGTACGACACGCTCGCCGAGTCCAAAGGTGTCGGCCTCGCGGCCAACCAGGTCGGCGTCGGCAAGCGGCTGTTCGTCTACGACTGCCCCGACTTCGATGCCGCGGGCACGCCGATCCGCCGCAAGGGTGTGGTGGTCAACCCGGTGCTGGAGACCTCGGCGATCCCCGAGACCATGCCCGATCCCGACGACGACGAGGAAGGCTGCCTGTCCGTGCCGGGCGAGCAGTTCCCCACCGGCCGCGCGGACTGGGCCAAGGTCACCGGCACCGACGAGAACGGCGAGCCGGTCGAACTCGAGGGCACCGGCTTCTTCGCCAGGATGCTGCAGCACGAGGTCGGCCATCTCGACGGCTTCCTCTACGTCGACGTGCTGATCGGCCGCAACGCCCGCGCCGCCAAGAAGGCCATCAAGCGAAACGGCTGGGGCACACCGGGCCTGAGCTGGATCCCCGGCACCGTCCCCGACCCCTTCGGCCATGACTGAGACATGGCGGCTGGCGCCGCGCGTTCCCGGCCTGTTCCCTCGGCCTTCCCTCCCTCCGGGCACTCCTTCGTCGCACCCTCCGCTCAGTCCAGGCCGAGGCGGCCGGGAACGATGATCCCACTCGGTCGCCGCGTAGTCATGCGGTACCAGCTCCCCGAGGGCTATCCCCAGCCGCTCACCGATGTGATCGGCGAACTGGTCTCGATGACCCCGCCGTCGGTGCGGACCGCCGACGGGGAGCTGGTGACGGTCGCCGCGGAGAAGGTCGTCGCGCTGAAAGCATTGGGGCCCAGGCCGATCCGGACCAAGGAGATCAGGTACCTGGAGGCGGCGGCGGCCGCGGCCTGGCCGGGGCACACGCACGGGTGGATCGACGGCTGGCTCGTGCGCGCGGGCAACGGTTACACCGGGCGCGCGAATTCGGCGGTGCCACTGGGTGAGTCCGGCATGCCCGCGGTGCTCTCCATCGACACCATGCACAAGATCGCGGACTGGTACACCGAGCACGGGCTGCCGCTGCTGCTGCAACTGCCGGACCGGCTCGCACCGGTCCCGCCGGGCTGGAACACCTGGAGCGAGACCGTCGTCCTCGGGCTCGACATCGCGAATTTCGTGCTGCCGCAAGGCCCGTCGATGGTGCGGATCAGCGATGCCCCCGATGACGGCTGGCTGACGGCGCACCGCTATCGCGGCGAGATCCCGGTCGACCCGGCGGTGCGCGTGCCGGACCGCTCGGTCCTCACCGCGGTCCAGGACGGCGCCCTCGGCTTCGCCGCCCTCGGCCTGCCCGAACCACTGGCGATCGGCCGCGGCGCGGTGACCACTGCCCCCGACGGCCGCCGCTGGGTCGGCCTCACCTGTGTCGCGGTGGCGGCCGCGCACCGCCGCAACGGCCTGGCCGCGCTGCTGTGCGCCGAACTGCTGCGCTGGGGCGCCGACCACGGCGCCACCCACGCCTACGTCCAGGTGGAGGTAGGCAATGCCGCCGGCCTCGCCCTGTACCGCGACCTGGGTTTCCTCGAACACCACACCTACCGCTACACCGCCCCGCCCAGTGTTGGACCGGAAAGGACCTGACCCATGCGTCTGGCCACGTGGAACGTCAATTCGATCCGCTCCCGCGTCGACCGGGTGACGGCGTTTCTGGACCGGCACGACATCGACGTGCTGGCCATCCAGGAAACCAAGTGCCGCGATGACCAGTTCCCGTTCGAGCAGTTCGACGCCGCGGGCTACGAGGTGGCGCATGTGGGGCTCAACCAGTGGAACGGGGTCGCCATCGCCTCGCGGGTCGGCCTCGACGACGTCGAGACCGCCTTTCCCGAGCAGCCCGGTTTCGACAAGAACGCCGGAGCTTCGCTGCTCGATTCACCAGTGGTCGAGGCCAGGGCGATCGGCGCGACCTGCGGTGGGGTGCGGGTGTGGAGCCTGTACGTGCCCAACGGCCGCGCGCTCGACGACCCGCACTACACCTACAAGCTGGCCTGGCTCTCGACCCTGCGTGCGCAGGCGAGCGGCTGGCTGACCGAGGACCCGGCGGCGAAGATCGCCCTGGTCGGCGACTGGAACATCGCCCCCACCGACGACGATGTGTGGGCACCGGAACTGTTCGAGGGCAAGACCCACACCTCGGCCCCGGAGCGCGCCGCCTTCCAGGCGATGCTCGACACCGGCTACCGCGACGTGATGCGCCCCTTCGCCCCCGGCCCCGGCGTCTACACCTACTGGGACTACACCCAGCTGCGTTTCCCCCGCAAGGAGGGCATGCGCATCGACTTCGTCCTGGCCTCCCCCGCCCTGGCCGACCAGGTCACCGACGCCCACGTCGACCGCGAGGAACGCAAAGGCAAAGGCGCCAGCGACCACGCCCCGGTCATCGCCGAGTTCACCGACTGACCACCCCCACAGCGGTACCGTGGTGGCAGGACTATCCGCCCTGCTCAGCGGGAGGTGTGCGCTATGTTCTATCGGCGCGTGGGAGCGGTGCCACCGAAACGGCACACGCAACACCGCGATGATCGCGGCCACCTCTATTACGAGGAGCTGATGGGCGAGGAGGGGTTCTCCGGTGATTCCTCGCTGCTCTATCACCGCGGCCTGCCACCTGCGATCGTCGACGCGACGGTGTGGAAACTCCCCGACCAAACCCTGACCCCGAATCATCCACTGCACCACCGGCATCTGCGGTTGCCCGAACTGTTCCCCGGCGATACCGCGGCCGCGTCCGACCCGGTGACCGGTCGCAGGCTGCTGCTCGGCAATGCCGATGTGCGGATCTCGTATGTGGTCGCCAAGGGCGCGTCACCGCTGTACCGCAATGCGATCGGCGACGAGCTGGTCTATGTGGAATCCGGTGCGGCCGTGGTGGAAAGCGTGTTCGGTGCGCTCACGGTCGGCCAGGGCGATCAGGTGATCATGCCGCGCGCCACCACGCACCGCTGGTTGCCGGTGGGCGAAGAACCCCTGCGCACGTATGTGATCGAGGCGTCCAGTCACATCACGCCACCGAAACGCTATCTGTCGAAATTCGGGCAACTGCTGGAGAACGCGCCCTATTGCGAACGGGACCTGCACGGCCCCACCGAGCCGCTGCTCGCCGACGGCACCGATATCGAAGTTCTGGTGAAACACCGGCCGGGCAGCGAAGTGGTCGGCACCCGAATGCTGTACGCGACACATCCTTTCGATGTGGTCGGCTGGGACGGCTGCCTGTATCCGTACCGTTTCGATATCGGCGATTTCGAGCCGATCACCGGCCGCGTGCACCAGCCACCGCCGGCGCATCAAGCTTTCGAGGCGGTCAATTTCGTGATCTGCGATTTCGTGCCGCGCAAGGTCGACTATCACCCGCTTTCGATCCCGGTGCCCTATTACCACTCCAATGTGGATTCCGACGAGATCATGTTCTATTGCGGCGGTGATTACGCGGCCCGCAAGGGTTCGGGCATCACGCAGGGGTCGGTGTCGGTGCATCCGGGCGGTTACGCGCACGGACCGCAGCCGGGCGCCTACGAGCGCAGTATCGGGGCGGAATTCTTCGACGAGCTGGCGGTGATGGTGGATACCTTCCGGCCGCTGCTGCTCGGCGAAGGGGCGCTGGCCTGCGAGGATCCCGATTATGCCTGGACTTGGTCGGGCCGCGGCCCGGAGAGCGCTCGATGAGCGGCGCGACGGTGCGCGTCGAGGTCGCGGCGGACTCGTTGTTCGGGCCGGAGAACATGCCCTACGGTGTTTTCGCGCCGCCCGGTGGCGAATTCCGCGTCGGCGTGCGGCTGGCTGATTCCGTCCTCGACCTGGCGGTGCTACTGGATGATCCGGTGTTCGCGCGCGGTGAGCTGAATTCCTTTCTCGCCCAGGGGCCGAGCCGCTGGCGCGCGGTGCGTGACCGGCTACGTGAACTCGCTGAAACTCCGCTGCCCACCGATGCCGTGCACGACCTGGACTCGGTCCGCACAGTACTTCCGGTACAGATCGGCGACTACGTCGACTTCTACGCGAGCATCGATCACGCGAGCAACCTGGGCAGGCTCTTTCGGCCCGACAGCGAACCACTGCTGCCGAATTGGCGGCATCTGCCGGTGGGATATCACGGCAGGGCAGGCACGATCGTCGTCTCCGGCACCTCGGTGATCCGGCCCAGTGGACAGCGCCGAATCGGTACGGCACCACCGGAGTTCGGGCCGTCGCAGCGGCTCGATATCGAAGCCGAGCTGGGTTTCGTCGTCGGTGCGCCGTCACGCCAGGGCGAACCCGTCGGTGTCGAAGCGTTCGCCGAGCACGTATTCGGCGTGGCCCTGGTCAACGACTGGTCCGCCCGCGATATCCAAGCCTGGGAGTACCAGCCGCTCGGGCCGTTCCTCGGAAAGTCCTTCGCCACTTCGCTGTCGGCGTGGATCACCCCGCTGGAAGCGCTCGCGCACGCCCGGGTGCCGCTGCCCGACCAGGACCCCGTGCCGCTGCCCTACCTGCACGGAACCGACGACGCGGGCCTGGATATCGACCTGACGGTCGCCTGGAACGGCGAGGTCGTCACGCGGCCGCCCTATGCGCGCATGTACTGGTCACCCGCGCAGATGCTCGCCCACCTCACCGCCAACGGCGCCTCGATCCGCACCGGCGACCTCTACGCCTCGGGCACCATCTCCGGTCCCGAGCCGGACCAGCGCGGCTCGTTCATCGAATTATCCTGGGGTGGAGCCGAACCCGTTGTCGTCGGCGATGATTCCAGGACCTTCCTCGCCGACGGCGACGAGGTGACGATCACCGCGACCGCCCCCGGAACAGCGGGTCGACCGATCGGTCTCGGCGAGGTCCGTGGCCGTATTCTCGCTGCCCACAACACCTAGCCCCCAAGAACTCCGGTCTGCCCCGCCACCATGGCGCGCCTTATGGTGACCGCATGACCTATCGCCTGGCCGTCCTCGGCGGTATCGCCCTCGCACTCGCGCAGCTCCCGATGACCACGCCCGCCGGGGCGGAATGCGGACCGCGTCCGGTGCCGTGCGCGACCGAATCGGGCGACCCTGTCCCGGCCAGGTCCGGGCAGGCACCGTTCGACGGAACGTCCACCCGGTAGCCGGGCCCGGCCCGGTCCGGCATCCACCCAGGGGCGGAGATAGTACTCGGCCTACCTCCGCCCCGAGGTGGTATCGGCGAGATTCCGTGGCGGGCTACGGTGACGTTCGACGTTCACCGAGAGAGAGCCCGACGATGTTGACGAGAATCGCCCACGCCGCCGTGGCCCGGCCACGCCTGGTGGTCGCGGTGGCGTTGTTGCTGATGGTGTTGAGCGGCGCGATCGGCGCCACCGTGCACTCGCACATGAAATCGGGCGGATTCGTCACCGCGGATCTCGATTCGGTGCAGGCCAGCCAGTATCTGAGCGAGCATTTCCCGGGCAGCGAGCCCAACTACGTCCTGCTGGTCACCGCCCCGGACGGGCCCGATTCGCCCGCCGCCCGCGCGGCCGCCGACCAGGCCATCGCCGAGTTGCGCACCCACGACTGGGTCAGCGGCGTCCAGTCGTACTGGGAGGCGCGGCCCGATCTGCGGCAGGCGCTGGTCAGCAATGACAACCAGCAGGCGCTCATCCTGGCCAGCATCGAAGGCGACGACGCCGAGCTGCCGGTGCGCGCGGCCGAGCTCACCGAACAGATCCAGGTCGACGGGCCGGTGACGATTCGCGCGGGCGGTCTGGCCGCCTCGTTCGCCGATATCAACACCCAGATCAGCAAGGACCTGGTCATCGCCGAGGCGATCGCCATCCCGGTGACCGGCCTGCTGCTGGCGCTGGTGTTCGGCAGCGTCGTCGCGGCCGCCCTGCCGATCGCCATCGGCCTGTTCGCGATCGCAGCCGCGCTCGGCATCCTGCGGGTGCTGACCTCGGTGGCTGACGTGTCGATCTTCGCGCTGAACATGACCACCGCGCTCGGCCTGGCGCTGGCCATCGACTACAGCCTGTTCATCGTCAGCCGGTATCGCGAGGAACTCGCGGCCGGGGCCACCCCGACCGCGGCGGTGATCCGGTCCATCCAGACCGCCGGGCGCACGGTGGTGTACTCCGCGCTGGTGGTGGCGCTGTCGCTGTCGGCGCTGCTGGTGTTCCCGCAGTACTTCTTCAAGTCGTTCGCCTATGCCGGGATCGCGGTCGTCGCGGCGGCCACCGCGGCCGCGGTGATCGTGCTGCCCGCGCTGCTCATCCTGGTCGGTGACCGGATCAACGCCGGTGACCTGCGCGCCCCGCTGCGCAAGCTGCTGCGGCGGCCTGCCCGCCAGGAAAAGGAACCGCAGCAGACGTTCTGGTACCGGCTCGTCGTCGCGGTGATGAAGCGGCCGCTGCCGATCGCACTGGCGACCACCGCGTTCCTGCTGCTGCTCGGCTCGCCGTTCCTCGGTGTCCAGTTCGGCTATCCGGACGACCGCTCGCTGCCCACCGAGGTGGCCAGTCGCGAGGTCGGCGATGTGCTGCGCACCCAGTTCGACGCCGATATGGCTTCGAGCGCGACCATCGTGCTGCCCGAGTTCCGTGGCACCCCGGCCGAGCTGGACGCCTACGCCCGCGAGCTGTCCAAGGTGCCCGATGTGCCCGCGGTGCTCAGCAGCGCGGCCGTCTATCGCAACGGGCTGCGGATCGCCGCAGGCGTGCCCGAGATGTCGGACGCGCAGGCCGGATCGTTCCTGTCGGTCGGCACCACCCTCGACCCCTACTCCGATGCCGGCGCCGACCAGCTCGACACCCTGCGTGCCGTCCCCGCGCCGTCGAAAGCCCTGATCACCGGCCCCGCCGCGCTGAACCAGGACTCCGTCGACGCGATCGTCGGCAAACTGCCGCTGGCCGGCGCGCTCATCGCGATCACCACGCTGGTGCTGCTGTTCCTGTTCACCGGCAGTGTGGTGCTGCCGGTGAAGGCGCTGGCGCTGAACATGCTGTCGCTGGCGGCCACCTTCGGCGCGATGGTGTGGATCTTCCAGGAAGGCCACCTGTCCGGCCTGCTCGGCTTCACCGCCACCGGCACGCTCAACCTGGCCATGCCGATCCTGATGTTCAGCCTCGCCTTCGGCGCCTCGATGGACTACGAGGTGTTCCTGCTCTCGCGTATCCGCGAGGAATGGCTGGCCGGCCCCAAGACGACCGACGGCAATACCGAGGCCGTCGCGATGGGCGTGGCCCGCACCGGCCGCATCTTCACCGCCGCCGCGCTGCTGATGAGCATCGTGTTCCTCGGCGTGGCGACCTCCGGCGTGTCGATGATGAAGCTGTTCGGCCTCGGCTGCGCGCTGGCGGTGATCAGCGACGCGACCGTCATCCGCGGGCTGCTCGCGCCGGCACTCATGCGGATGATGGGCCGCTGGAACTGGTGGGCGCCCAAGCCACTGGTCGCCCTGCACAACCGGTTCGGGCTGTCTGAATCCGAGGAACCGCACCCGACGCCGGAACGGGAAAAGGTCAACGCGCGGTAGTGCCGGACTGCTCCGACGCCCTACACTGCTAACGGTCCACGCACGCCCCGACCACGAGGAGGGGCCCGCCGCGCAGCGGCGGTTCGCGGCCGTCCCGCCGATGGGAGGGGGGGAGGGGGGGGGGGCCAGAGGGCTCAGAACGCACCCCACACCCGCTCCCCAACCGGGGGGCGCG
>NZ_JBHZBX010000010.1:0-223324 GCF_042755165.1 Nocardia sp. NPDC059177
GGAAGCACAGTAATGTGTGTAGGTGACTGGTACTAATAGGCCGAGGGCTTACTACGAAGGTGTTACGCGTCCACTGTGCGGTATCTGAAACAACACACAGATCACCGAGACAACAATCCTCGACTCCCGTTCTCGGGGGGTGTGCGGATTGTGGCTCTCTGTGTGACAGTTTCATAGAGTTACGGCGGTTATAGCGGTGGGGAAACGCCCGGTCCCATTCCGAACCCGGAAGCTAAGGCCACCTGCGCCGATGGTACTGCACTCGACAGGGTGTGGGAGAGTAGGACACCGCCGGAACATCATTGCGAAAGGCCCTCCAGCTTTGCTGGAGGGCCTTTTTGCGTTCCCGGGCGAAGAAGAAGAGAACAGTCAATATTTCAGAAACGCGGACGCGCTCGGCGTGCGTCGGTCACCATGATGCGACGTAGCTTCGGGAGGTCATCATGGATCGGCTGTTCGCTCACCAGCTTCTTCGTCGCGGCGCTGCCGCCCTCGTTCTGCCCGCCGCCCTGATCGGCTCGGTCGCCACCGCGGCTCCCGTGGTCGCCGCGCCTGCGCCCGATCCACTGGCGGGGATCGCCGAGGAAGTGTCCCACGGCGTCACCCACAGCCTGCTCGGTGCCGCGAATTCCGTTGCCGGCGTCGCGGGTATCGAGCTGCCCGACACCTACGGGCCGGAGACCGCGATCGTGGTGCTCGGCTACGGGCTGCGGCCCGACGGCAGCATGCGCGCCGAGCTCAGCAATCGGCTGCACGCCGCGCTGGTCCAGGCGTTCATGTCGCCGGCGTCGCCGGTGATCGTCACCGGCGGCAATCCACGCAACGGGGTGACCGAGGCGCAAGTGATGGCGGACTGGCTCAATGCCCGCGGGGTGGCACGGCAGCGGATCCACGCCGAGACCGAGGCGGGCTCGACGGTGCAGAACGCGGAGTTCTCGGCGCGGCTGATGGAGGCGCTCGGCGTGCACAAGGCCGTGCTCATCACCTCCGCCGATCACATGCGCCGGGCACTGGACAACTTCCTCGCCGCCGGTGTCCCGGTGGTGGCGACGATGACACCGGATGTCGCGCCACTGTGGGCCGAGCCGTACGGCACCGGGAGCTGACCGGCGGTAGCGCGCCGATGTCGGTGCGGAGGTCTACGATGCCTCTGGCGTACTTGGGTGCGAGGACGCCGGCGAGGAGACAGGGGTACAGGGATGGACAGGCCAGCATGGGCGCCGGAAGGCGTCGACATGCAGCAGCCGAGCCCGGCGCGGATGTATGACGCGCTGCTCGGCGGCTCACACAACTTCGCGGTCGACCGGATGGCCGCGGAGATGGGTACCGAGCTCGTCCCCGACCTGCCCCGGCTCGCGCTGAGCAACCGTGCTTTCCTGCGCCGGGCCGTGCGGTTCATGCTCGACGCGGGCATCCGGCAGTTCCTCGACATCGGTTCCGGTATCCCCACCGCGGGCAATGTGCACGAGGTCGTGCAGGAACTCGACCCGCAGGCCAGGGTGCTCTACGTCGATATCGATCCGGTCGCGGTCGTGCATTCGCGGACCATCCTGCGGGACCGGCCCAACGCGGGCGCGATCGAGGCCGATCTGCGCAAGTCCGGCGAGCTGATCGCCGCCGTGCGCGACACCGGGCTGATCGACTTCGACCAGCCGCTCGGCCTGCTGCTGGTCGCGGTGCTGCATCTGGTGCAGGACGTGGACGATCCGGCAGGCAAGGTGGCCGCGCTGCACGAGGCCGTCGCGCCGGGCAGTTTCATAGCCATTTCACATCTCACCTCCGAGCTGCGGCCCGAGGACGCCGGTAAGCTGGGGGAGCACTCGGCGAACGAGACCAAGGTCGGCATCCGGTTCCGGCCCAAGGCCGCGATCGCCGAGATGTTCCAGGGTTGGGACCTGGTCGAACCCGGCGTGGTCGAGCTGCCGTCGTGGCGGCCGGAGTCGGAGCGTGACCAGCACGAGAAGCCGGGCCGTTCGCTCGGCCTGTGTGGGGTCGCGCGCAAGGGCTGAACCGCCGAGGGGCGGCTGATGGACAGGGTGGATGAGTAGTGGGGTCGTGGGAGCTGGCGCGGCGATGGGCGGACGCGCTCGACGGCGTCGTCGCTCCCACGCTCAACCGCTCACAGATCGAGGACCTGCTCGCCACCCTGTGTACCGGCCTGCTCGAGGTCGCCCACGGCGGCGAGGACCCCGATATCGCGCGCAGGGCGGCCAGAATGCTGGTGGCCGCCAACTACCGGGATTCCTCGGCGGTGAGCCGCTCGGTGCGGGTGCTGTGCCGCGATCTGGTGGAGGCGGCCGCCGACGGACCCGACGATCCGGCCCTGCCACAGATCCGCGAGCGTGCGATCGAGCTGGCCGCCGACTTCGCCGCGGGGTTCACCGCCGCCCTGCGCACGACGGCGCTGGCCGAACAGGAGGCGACGCTGGCCGCGGTGCTCGCGGCGGCGCGGGAAGCCGAACATCGCCGGGCACTGTCGGAAGCGCGGTTCGAGGCCGTGTTCGACGGCGCGCTGGTGGGTATCGGCACCGTCGACATGACCGGTCACGTGGTGAACTGCAATGCCATCCTGGCCGAGATGCTCGGCCAGACCCCCGAGACGATGCCGGGCCGCACCGTCGCCGACATCCTCGGGCCGCAGAATCTCAACCAGGCGTTCGTGGAACTGCAGCGGATGGTCGCCGGTGAATCCGAGAGTTTCCGCACCGAGACCGAACATCGCCATCAGGACGGCCGGATCACCTATATCGACCTGTCGATGTCGGCGGTGCGCGACGAGGACAACGGGATCGAGTTCCTGATCGGCGTCGCGGTCGACGTCACCGAGCGCAAACAACTCGCCGACCGGCTCTGGCGCGACGCCAACTACGACGCGCTCACCGGCCTGCCCAACCGCCCGCACCTGTTCACCCGCCTCGCCGAGGTGACCCCGCCGATCGGCGTCTGCTATCTGGACCTGGACGGCTTCAAGGAGATCAACGATCTGTGGGGCCACGGGATCGGCGACCGGGTACTGCGGGTGGTCGCCGACCGGATGCGCGCCACGGTCGCGCCGCTGGCGGCGATGCCGGCGCGGATCGGCGGTGACGAGTTCCTGGTGCTGGTCGAGAACTGTTCGGGCGAGGAGCAATTGGCCGCACTCGCCGACGACCTGCTGGCGGCGCTGACCGCGCCGCGGGAGGTCGACGGCCACATGCTCTCGGTCGGGGTGAGCATCGGGGTGGCCTACTTCGACGAACTGCCCTATGCCGTGGACGAATTGGTGCACGCGGCCGATTCGGCGATGTATCGCAACAAGAACGACGCGCGTCGCGATCCGGCCCGCTGACCGCTCAGATCGGCTGACGTTCGCGCTGGGCCGCTCTGGCCAGCGACCGGTCGCGCTGCTCCTCGAAGCGTCCGACGTCCTCGCGCAGCCGGTCCAGGAACGCTGCCAGATCCTCACGGCACTGTTCTCCGCGCGGGCCGAAATCGGTGCGCTCGAAGATGTTCCACTTGCGCAGCACCGGCAGCAGGACCTCCTCCAGATGCTGACGTAGATCGTAGATGCCGTGCTTGGCCATCAGCACCCCGTTGCGCCGCCAGCCCGGCATCCCCGCCCCCGGCATCTGGAATCCCTGCACGATGGTGTTGATCGCCTCGACGGTCTGGTCGGGGGCGAGGTCGAGAGCGGCGGCGCAGAGGTTGCGGTAGAAGATCATGTGCAGGTTCTCGTCGGTGGCGATGCGCGCGAGCAGCCGGTCCGCGATCGGGTCGGCGCAGACCCGGCCGGTGTTGCGGTGGCTGACCCGGGTGGCCAGTTCCTGGAAGGTCACGTAGGCCACCGAGAACAGGATGCCGGCGCCGGAGGAGACCTGGATGTCGAAGCCGGGGCGTTTGGCGTCGACGACGGCCATCGCCGAATAGCCGTTGGTCATGTGGATCATCCGCGCCTGCTCCAGGGCGACCGGATCGACGCCGCGGGTCACCACCAGGTAGTCGCGGATCGCGATGCCGTGGCGGTTCTCCTCGGCGGTCCAGCGGCCGACCCAGGTGCCCCAGGCGCCGTCCTTGGAGAAGTTCTCGGCGATCTCGCGGTGATAGGACGGGAGATTGTCCTCGGTGAGCAGATTGGTGATCATCGCGGCCTTGGCGACCTCGCTGAGCGCGGATTGTCCTGGCTCCCAGTCGGTTCCACCCATGGCCGCGAAATTGCCGCCCTGATCCCACGGGACGTAATCGTGCGGATGCCAGTCCTTGGCCGTCGACAGATGACGGTCGACGTTGCGCGCGGCAACGCCTTCCAGCTCGATGAGAAGTTCCAGTTGGGTGAGATTCCTGGCCACGCTCGTGCCCTTTCCGTCAAGTGAAAAGCAGGAGTTGCGCTGGTCCGGTAGTGTTGCCCGTCGTCGCCGAGAGTAGACCCGGCGCATCGTGGCTGCGAACGACACGGTGCGGCAGCGACTGTTTCTGAATTTGGGCGCGTCGCGCCGCCTGCATATACGCTCCACCAGTTCAGCTCCATCAGCGGTTCCCGATCAGTCGTGGCATTAGCTAGAGAGAGTGAGCGAAAAACTATGACCGACATCGTGGTCACGAGCCTGGCGGCGACCACGTCGATCGCCGGCGACGTCGACTCGACCTGGAAGGGTCTGCTCAACGGCGAAAGCGGGATCGACGTCCTCGAGGATTCCTTCATCGACGATTTCGATCTCCCGGTGCGGATCGGCGGCCACCTGAAGGTGTCACCCGCGGCCGCGCTGACCCGCGAGGAGGCGCGCAGGCTGTCCTATGTCGAGCAGATGGCCGTCGTCCTCGGCCGGGAGGTGTGGCGCAACGCGGGCAGCCCCGAGGTGGACCGCGATCGGCTCGGCGTGTCGGTGGGCACCGGTCTCGGCGGCGCCGAATCACTGATCTATGCGCGCGACAAGCTCGGCAACGGCGGGTACCGCAAGGTCTCCCCGCACACCGTGCAGGCGATCATGCCCAATGGCCCGGCGGCCTGCGTCGGTCTCGAATTGAGCGCGCGGGCAGGGGTTTCCACGCCGGTGTCGGCCTGCTCATCCGGGTCGGAGGCGATCGCCAACGCGTGGCGGATGATCGTGATGGGCGATGCCGACATGGTGGTCACCGGCGGGGTCGAGGGCTCGATCCAGGCGGTGCCGATCGCGGCGTTCACCCAGATGCGGGCCATGAGCACCCGCAACCACGATCCCAAGGCGGCCTCGCGCCCGTTCGATCGCGATCGCGACGGCTTCGTCTTCGGCGAGGCGGGCGCGATGATGGTGATCGAGACCGAGGAGCACGCCAAGGCGCGCGGCGCCACCATCCACGCGCGGCTGCTCGGCGCGGGCGTCACCTCCGACGGATTCCATCTCGTCGCACCGGATCCCGAGGGCACCGGCGCCGCGCGGGCGATGACGCGCGCGTTGCAGACCGGGGGGATCGGCAAGGCCGATGTCACCCACATCAACGCCCACGCCACCGCCACGCCGATCGGTGACACCGCCGAGGCCAATGCCATCGGCAAGGCGATCGGCGCGCACGCCTCGGTGTACGCGCCCAAATCGGCGCTGGGCCATTCGATCGGCGCGGTCGGCGCGCTCGAAGCGGTGCTGACGGTGCTCAGTGTGCGCGACAGCATCATTCCGCCCACGCTCAATCTCGACAACCAGGATCCCGAGATCGATCTGGACGTGGTGTGCGGACAGGCCAGGGCGGGCCGGGTCGACTACGCGGTGAACAACTCGTTCGGATTCGGCGGGCACAACGTGGCGATCGCCTTCGGACGCTACTGACTAACTGCCACAAAAGGATAGGGAATGATCGGCGAGACATTCGACGACTATGTGGACGTGCGGGGAAATATCCGGATTCCCGGTGACCAGACCTTGATCGACTTCGTCGACAAGCACAGTGAGGCCAACGGCGACGATCTGGCCTACCGCTTCATCGACTATTCACGCGAACGGGAGGGGGAATACCAGGAACTGACCTGGCGTGAATTCGGGGTCCGGCTGCGGGCGGTGGCCGCGCGGCTGCAGCAGGTGACCGAGCCGGGTGACCGGGTCGCGGTGCTGGCGCCGCAGGGACTGGACTATGTCGTGGCGCTGTTCGCGGCGGTGTACGCGGGGAATGTGGCGGTGCCACTGTTCGATCCGGAGGAGCAGGGGCACAGCGACCGGCTGCACGCCGTCCTCGGCGACTGTGCGCCGGCCGCGGTGCTCACCGTCGGCAGCGCCGCGGCGGGGGTGCGCAAGTTCTTCCGTGAACTGCCGGCCGAGCAACGACCCAGGATCATCGCGGTCGAGGCGATTCCGGACAGTGTCGGAAAGACCTGGCGCAGGCCGGAGATCACCATCGACAGCGTTGCCTACCTGCAGTACACCTCGGGCTCGACCCGGGTGCCGGCCGGGGTGGAGATCACCCATCGCGCCGTGGGCACCAATCTGCTGCAGATGATCGATGCCATCGGGATCACCGAGAACGCGCGCGGGGTGACCTGGCTGCCGCTGTTCCACGACATGGGACTGCTCACGGTGATCCTGCCGACCATCGGCGGCAAGTTCATCACCATCATGTCGCCGAGCGCGTTCGTGCGCAGGCCCTCGCGCTGGATCAAGGAGCTGGCCGCGCACGGTGATGGTGCCGAGATCTACTCGGCGGCACCGAATTTCGCCTTCGAGCACGCCGCGGTGCGTGGACTGCCCAAGGACGACGAAACCCTCGATCTGTCGAATGTGATCGGGTTGATCAACGGCAGCGAGCCGGTGTCGGTGGCCTCGATGCGCAAGTTCAACGAGGTCTTCGCGCCGTACGGGTTGCCCAAGACCGCGATCAAGCCGTGCTACGGCATGGCCGAGGCGACGCTGTTCGTCTCGGCGACCCGGCGCGACGACGAGGCGCGGGTGGTCTACGTCGACCGGAGACAGCTGAACGAGGGCCGGATGATCGAGGTCGACGAGCACGCGCCGCAGGCCGTCGCCCAGGTGTCGTGCGGGTATGTGGCCCGTTCGCAGTGGGCTGTCATCGTCGACCCGGAGACCGGGATCGAGCGCCGCGACGGCGAGGTCGGCGAGATCTGGCTGCACGGCGACAATATGGGCATCGGCTACTGGGGCCGCGCCGAGGAGACCACGCAGACTTTCCACAACCGGGTGAGCAGGCGCAATCCGTCCGGCAGCCGGGCCGAGGGCGCTCCCGACGACGCGCGCTGGATGCGTACCGGCGATTTCGGCGCCTACCACGACGGCGAACTGTTCATCACCGGCCGGGTCAAGGACCTGGTGATCGTCGACGGGCGCAATCACTACCCGCAGGACCTCGAGTACTCCGCGCAGGAGGCCAGTTCCGCGCTGCGTCCCGGTTTCATCGCGGCGTTCTCGGTGCGGGCCGGGGAGCTGCCCGCGCAGGTGGCGGGCGGGACCGACGAGATGGCCGAGGCGCTGGTCGTGGTCGCCGAACGCGGCACGGGAGCGGCCAAACTCGAGCCGGGGCCGATCGTGGACACCGTGCGGGCGGCGATCGCGCGCAGGCACGGCGTGACGGTGCGGGACCTGCTGCTGGTGCCGGCGGGATCGATTCCGCGGACCTCGAGCGGCAAGATCGCGCGGCGGGCGTGTAAGGCGGCCTATGTGGACGGCACGCTGCGTGGGGGGTATCGCCAGGACGCCTATCCGGACGCGCCCGCGGACTGAGAGTGGTTCGGCCACCGGCTGTTCCGGTGGCCGGACTCAGTCGACGCAGACGACGCCGTCGCCAATCACGGAGGTGACCGGCGCGCCCGCATCGGGCAGTGGGAGCGTCGCGCCGGGTTGCCCGGTGTCGCCGGTCATCTCGTCGCCTGCCGGTCCGGGCAGCGGGTGCAGTCCGAAGGCGGCGCGGACTTCGCGTTTGATCGCGGCCGGGTCGACGATGTTCACGTCCTGGCCGTCGATCACGTCGTAGCGCAGCACGGGCAGGGTGCGGAATTCGATCGGCAGCGATCCGGCGGCGCCGAGGTCGCGGGCGAAGTCGAACAGATTCCAGCCCTCGGAGAGCACGATGTCGCGGTGCGCCGCGTCCATCAGCGCTGTCAGCTTGCTCAGGTCGGTGAGGGTGCCCGCCTCGCTCAGCGCGGTCGCGACCGAGGTCAGGAACGCCTGCTGGCGATGGGTGCGGTCGAGGTCGCCGTGCTGCAGGCCGTGTCGCTGGCGCACGAACGCGAGCGCTTGGGCGCCGTCGAGATGCTGTGGTCCGGCGGGGAAGACGGCGCCGGAGTAGGCGCCGTCGTCGACGGCGTTGTTGAGGCACACCTCGACGCCGCCGATCGCGGTCGCCAGATCGTAGAACCCGGCCAGCGAGATCTCGGCGAAGCGATCGATCGGTACGCCGACCAGATCACGCACCGTGGCGACGACGGACGCGCGACCCGCCTCCCGTCCGCGGCGTTCCAGCGCGACCGGATCGGTCTCGCCCTGCTCGATCAATGCCGCCTGTACCGCCGCCTTTTTCAGGCCGTACGCCTCTTTGATCTTGATCTGCTGGTAGCCGGGGATGCCGGTGACGCGCACGTAGTCGTCGCGGGGGATGGAGAAGGCGACGATCCGGCTCAGGTCGGCCGGAATGTGCAGCAGGATCAGTGAATTGGCGTTGTAGCCGCCTTCGGTGCCGTCACCGGCGTGCAGTGCGGCGAGGACCTCGGGCGGCAGGTCGTTACCGTCGAGGTCTTTGCGGGTGTCCAGGCCGATCAGCAGGATATTGACGGCGCCGCCACGGGAGCGCGGGGCGTCCTGGCCGATCGCGGTGGAATGGGTGAAACCGGACTCCACCTCGTTCTTGGCCGACCACGCCATCCCGGTCCCGGCCAGTACGGCCAGCGCGACGACGGCCGCGCACAGGCGCACCAGAATCAGGCAGGCGCGACGCAACCGGCCGAGACGGGGCGCGCGGGATGCGGCGGCGACCGGCCTGCCGACGCGGCGTGGTCCGCAGCGGGCGGGTTCCCGGCGGGTCAGTGGCGAGCCGTGGTCGCGGGTCACCGCAGCGCACTACCCGCCTGCCACTGCTTCCACGGGACTCCCCAGTCGCCGTTCTGCCACACCTCGAGCGGTGCGCCGCCGGTATTGCGGATCTCCACCACGTCACCGGGCCGGGAGAAGTTGTAGAACCACTGCGCGTTCTCGCCGCTGAGATTCAGGCAGCCGTGCGAGACATTGGTATTGCCCTGCGCCCAGACGGTGTCGTCGAGCTGGTGCAGGTAGATGCCGTCGGTGCTGATCCGGGTGGCCCAGCCGATGCTCTCCTTGTAGCCGAGGCGGGAGTTGACCGGCAGACCGTAGGTGGAGGAATCCATGATCACCGGATTGGCTTTGTCCATGACTGTGTAGATGCCGGGCTGGGTCCAGAAGGTGATGGTCGTGCCCGCGATCACCTCGCTGCCGCCCATGCCCATGGAGGTGGGCATGGTCCGGACGAGCGTGCCGTTGTCGTAGACGCGCACCTGCTTGTCGTTGTCGTCGACGATCGAGACGTGCGAGGGGCCGATGGTGAAGCTGGTGTGGGTGTCCTCCTGGCCGAAGAGCCCGCCGCCGAGGTCCTTGCCGTAGATGTCGGCGGCGAGGGTGACCTTCGTGCCCGGGGTGAAGTAGTTCTGTGGGCGCCAGTGCGCGTTGCGGTCGTCGAGCCAGTACCAGGATCCGGTGACCGGTGGTTCGGTGGTGACCGTGAGGGTTCGCTCGGCGATCGCCCGGTCGGGAACGTCCTCGTCGAAATGCGCGACGACCACGGTGCCGACCCCGTATTCGCCGGCCGGCGACAGCGCGGTTCCGCCGGTGGTGCGGAAGTACACCTTCGTCTGGTTGTTCGGGGCCAGCGTGGTGAACGAGGAGGTGACCGGGCCGACCCGGCCGGTGACGGTGAGCGCCTCGGCCTCGATCGTGTAGGTGTGGCCGTAGCCGAGCGGTTCGGCGGGTTTCCAGGCACTCTGGTCGGGGGTGAAGATGCCCTCGACGGTGCGGCCCAGCTCGTTGGTCATGGTGACCGAGGCCAGGGTGCCCGCGTTCGTGCTGACCTTGACCGGACCGAGCGGGTCGACCTCGGTGGCGCCGGCGGCGGGGGCGATGGAGATCGCCGGCTCGGGCGCGGACGGCTCGGTGCCGGGTGTGGTCGGGGAATCATCGCAGGCCGCGACGAACAGTACGAGCCCGGCGGCGAGCCCGGCCCCGAATTGTCGTCGGTCCATCCGGCCTCCTGCGTTCGCCCCGTTCTCCGCTGTGCAACCCTGACCAGCGTAGCCCGCTCGACGCCCGCGCCTCAGTCTTCGCTGCTGGTGCGTTCGCCGAGGAATCGCAGCAGGGCGGGGTCGGCGGAGGTGAAGCGGTCGACTTCCTGGCCGCCGGTGCATTCGAACAGGCCGATGGTCACCGTGTCGGCGCGGCGGGTCAGTACCCGCCAGATCGCGCCGGAATCGGCCCAGCGGCGCAGTGTTTCGACCCGGTCCACGTCCATGCTCTGCATGGTCGCACGCCGGGGGTCAGCGTTCGCGGTAGTTCGCCGCGACCAGGGCGAGGCAGCAGGCCGCGATCAGCGCGGTGATCACGAACATGGCCGGATAGCCGAAGCCGAAACCGCTGTGCAGCGCCGACAGCACGGCGGGCACACCGAAGCCGAGGTAGCTCACCGAATAGAACACCGCGTTGAGTCCGGCCAGATCGCCGGGGCCCGCGATGCGCTCGATCTGCTGCAGGCCCGCGACCAGGCCGATGCCGTAGCCGCTGCCCAGGACCACCGCGGTCAGCAGGGTCACCCAGATGTTCAGGCCGGCCGCGGTCCAGGCGGCCAGTCCCATCCCGGCGGTGAGCAGGATCAGCGCGACCACCGCGGCGCGGGCGGTGCCGGGGCGATCGATGCGGCGGGCCACCGACTGGATGGTGAAGCCGCAGCCCAGCGTGACCATGGTGACCAGCGCCGAGAAGGCGATGGGCGCCTGCTGGACGCGGGGCAGCATGAGGGTCGGCAGCACCGCGTAGGCGGTGGCGTTGGCGGTGAACAGCCACAGCGCGACCGGCACAGCGACCCGCAGGAAGCGGCGGTGTCCGGCGGCGGGGATCTTGAGGTCGTCACGGAGTTTGCCGGGTTGTGCCGGGCGAGTGACGGTCTCTGGTGCGCGGGCCAGCCAGAGCGAGGTCGCCACGCACAACGCCGCATTGACCAGGTAGGCGGTGGATTCGGGCAGCGGGCCCCACTGCGCGAGCGTGCCCGCCACCCCGGCGCCGAGCGCGAAACCGGCGGTCAGGCTCATCGCCGAGCGGCGCGCGCCCGCGCCGGTGGCCGCGGCGGCGTAGGGCGGTTGGGAGAGTTCCTTGAGCCAGCTGCCGCCGACCGCCATCGCCAGGCCGAGCGCGGCGCCGCACAGCATCCGGCCCGCCGCCAGCATCGGTACCGAGTCCGCGCCCACCGCGAGCAGCAGTGATCCGAGCGCGGCGATCAGCGGGGCGGGCAGCATGAGCGGGCGGCGCCCGAACCGGTCCGAGAGCGGGCCGCCGATCAGCATGGCGGGCACGATGCCCAGGACGTAGTAGAACAGCAGCAGGTCGACCGCGGTCAGCGGCAACCCGTTGGCCTTGTACATCACCAGCAGCGGCGTGAACTCGTTGCCGCCCCACGCGATCGCGACCATGGCGGCGGAAACGGCCAGCCAGGACCGTGCGCGGGTACCCGAGGCAGCCTGGGGCCGCTCGCTGGTGAGGATCGCCATCTCGGGCCCTTTCGTCGTGCGCGCACCGGGGAACGCGGACGGGGCGAAATGGTGGCAACCGGTCTCATTTTAGGCGCGGCCGATCGCTGTACTACCGTCGGCCTGTGCGTGAGCTGCGGATGGGTTGTGCCATGTGGACGCATCCGCAATGGCAGCAGCGGCTGCCCGCACCGGGGGAGCGACTGCGCGCCTACGCCGGGTACTGCGGCGCGGTCGAGGGCAACACCACGTTCTACGCGACGCCGTCGGCCGCGACCGTCGAGTCCTGGGCCCGCCAGACCGCGCCGGATTTCCGCTTCGTCCTCAAGCCGCCGCGCGCGATCACCCACGAGCGCCGCCTTGTCGACGTGGGCGCCGACCTGTCGGCCTTCCTGGCGGTGATGGCGCCGCTCGGGTCGCGGGTGCACGCGCTGTGGATTCAGCTGCCCGCCTCGTTCGGGCCGACCGAGCTGGGCGCGCTGGCCCGGTTCCAGCGGGAACTGCCTGCCGGTCTGCGTTGCGCGGTGGAGGTGCGGCATCCGGCGTTCTTCACCGACGAGCGGGCCGCGACGCAGCTCGAGCGGGTGCTCGGCCGGATCGGCGCGGAATGGGTGCCCTTCGACACGACGGTGCTCTTCGACGGGCCGCCCGGCGATCCATCGGAGTACGAAGCGCGCGCGAAGAAGCCGCGGGTGCCGCGGCGGACGCGGGCGCTCACCGAGTATCCGATCGTGCGGTATCACGGTCGCGCCGATGCCGACCGCACGGTGGCGGGGTGGGCGCCGTGGGTGGAGACGGTCGCGGAATGGCTGCGGGAGGGGCGTTCGCCGACGGTGTTCGTGCACACGCCCGACAACGCGTCGGCCCGCGATCTCGCCCGCCGGTTCCACGACGAGGTCGCGGCGGTGGTGGGGGAGCTGCCCGCGCAGCCGACGCCGGCGCCAACCGAGCCGATGACCCTGTTCTGAGGCGCGGACATCGTGAGGTGACCTGCGTCGATTCGCGGACATCTGTCGGACCCCCGTGGCATGCTGTGCGCCACTACTGGGGAGTGGGTGGGGCCGACTCGAGGGGACGAGCCATGTCTACGGATCCACTGTCGTTGTTCTCTGCGCCGCACTGCGAACCGCGGCTGGAGAATCAGGTCGCTGCCGCGCGGGTGGCCGCGGCGAATGTCTGTCCGGCACAGCGGGTTACCGGTTCCATGCGGGCCTCGGCGCCGCGCGGTATCAGCCTGGCTGTGCGCAAGGCTTGTCGGCAGGCGCGGCCGCCGGAAATCGAGTTCGCCACGGGGGCAGAGCAATTCGCCGATCAGGTGGTGCGGTTGCTGCTCGAGGTCGTCGACCGGCGGCGCACCGCGGTCCAGCTGAGCTCGGTGGTCGATGAGCGGGTGCTGTCGGCGGTGCAGACGATGATCGGCCAGGATCTCGCGCCGGGGCGCGCGCTCGGGGTGGCCACAGTGACCAAGGTGCGGCTGACCTCGAGGTCGGCGACCGGTGCGGAGGTGTTCGCCTCCTACCAGCGCGGTCCGCGCACGTTCGCCTTGGCGGGCAGGATCGAATCCGGTACGCGGAGTTGGCGTCTGGTCGCGGTGCGGCTGTACTGAGGCCGGAGACCGGTCCCCACCTGCCCGAACGGTGGGGACCGGTGCCGCGCCGGACCTGGGGGAGGATGGGGTGTTACCCCAGCGCGGCGGTGGTGCGGTGGCACGCCGTTGCCGTGGCCGGTCTCGGGCAGCGTGCCACCAGTTATTCGGTGCGCGGCCGGTTCCGGCTTGGTTGCGCGCCACCGCTTTCCGGCGTGTCGCCGTCGGGACCGTCGGGGAGCCTGCGCGCGCCCTTGGCCACCTCGACGATGAGATCGTCGTAGCCACAGGCGAGTTCGTGCAGCCGCAGCTGGGCGGCGCGCAGTTCGGGCTCGGCGCCGCAGGCCAGCGCCCGGTAGGTGAGGGCGGCGAAGTGCGCCATCCGGTCGACGACCGCGCCGATGCTCTCGGTGTGCATCGGGGCCGTCAGCGCGGGCCGCGGCGAGCGCAGCACCACCCAGCGGTCGATCTCGCACACCAGACGTGCACGCGCACCGTCGATCTCGCTGGTGTCGCCGGGCACGAGCTGTTCGCGGCGTTCGTGCAGCGCGGCGAGTTCGTGGGCGGCGTGCAGCAGGGGATCGCCGTCACCGCAGACGCCGCAGACCGCCTGCATCATCTGCGCGCGGGCGGGTAGGGCCCGGCGGGGCCGGTTCGACGCGCCGTCGGTCTCCACTGCTCGCCGCACCCGCTCTCTGTTCGCCCACGTGTCGAAGGGCATTCGTCTCGGCGCGGATTCCGGATAGGTCGGCGCCGGGCACACGAAAACCGGCCGCGAACAGCGGTGCTGTTCGCGGCCGGTCGGGATCATCCGGTGCCGGAGGCCTTTTACAGGCTGCGGGAGATGATCTCCTTCATGATCTCGTTGGTGCCCGCGTAGATCAGCTGGACGCGGTTGTCGACCCACATGCGCGCGATCGGGTACTCGTTCATGTAGCCGTAGCCGCCGAACAGCTGCAGGCAGG
Organism: Nocardia sp. NPDC059177; assembly: GCF_042755165.1. NCBI lineage: Bacteria > Bacillati > Actinomycetota > Actinomycetes > Mycobacteriales > Nocardiaceae > Nocardia > Nocardia sp. NPDC059177. The sequence goes on from NZ_JBHZBX010000010.1 coordinate 14,246, forward strand.
TGTCGGCGATCTGCATCGCCTTGTCGGTGGTCCACCACTTCGCCATGGCGACGGTCGGGATGTCGAGTTCGCCGCGCAGGTGCTTCTCGATGCAGTCGTCGATGAACACGCGCGCGATGCGCGCCTCGGTGGCGACCTCGGCCAGCTTGAACTTGGTGTTCTGGAAGCTGAACACGGTGCGGCCGAACGCCTCGCGCTCCTTGGTGTAGCGCAGGGTGTGCTCGAGGGCGACCTCCATGCCCGCGACCGCGCCGTGCGCGACGATCAGGCGCTCCTGCGGCAGCTGCTGCATGAGCTGGACGAAGCCCTGGCCCTCCTGGGTGCCGAGCAGGTTGGTCACCGGGACGCGCACGTCCTCGAAGAACAGCTCGGAGGTGTCCTGGCCCTTCTGGCCGATCTTGTCGAGCACGCGGCCGCGGCGGAAACCGGCGCGATCGGCCTCGACCAGCACCAGCGAGACACCGGCGGCGCCCTGGCTGGGGTCGGTCTTGGCGACCAGGATGATCAGGTCGGCCTGGGCGCCGTTGGTGATGAAGGTCTTGGAGCCGTTGATGACGTACTCGTCACCGTCGCGGATCGCCTTGGCCTTGACCGCCTGCAGGTCCGAGCCGGTGCCGGGCTCGGTCATCGCGATGGCGCCGACGACCTCACCGCTGGCCATCTTGGGCAGCCACTGCTGCTTCTGCTCCTCGGTGCCGTAGGCGAGCAGGTAGTGCGCCACGATGCCGTTGTGCAGGCTGACGCCCCACGAGGTGTCGACCACGCGGGCCTGCTCCTCCATGAGCACAGCCTCGTGGGCGAAGGTGCCGCCACCGCCGCCGTACTCCTCCGGGATCGACAGGCACAGCAGGCCCACTTCACCGGCCTTGTTCCACAGGTCGCGGTCCACGTGGTGCTGCTCGCGGTACTTGTCGATGTTCGGCGCGAGTTCCTTGGCCAGGAAGGCGCGGGCGAGGTCGCGCAGGGCGTCCAGGTCCTCGTTCATCCAGCTGGACCGATTGGCGGCCATCGAGTCTCCTTACGGCTCGGCACAGCACCGGCCCAGGCGTGACCGGTGGTTACGGATACAGTGTGCACCAGTATTGGCGATGTGACAATAATATCCCGGAAATGGCCCCTCACCAGCGGATCATCGGTAACGGCGACAGCGGATGGATGACCGCGCGGCGCAGTGTCAGCGCCACGAGCCGGAGATGAAAGCCGCTGTCGGGATACCGGCGTACGACCCCGGCGTAGGCCCCGCACGACAGCCCGAACCGGCGCGCGCCGCACGCGACATCGATCAGGTCCGCGCGCCGGAACAGCTCCACCGGATCGGCAGGCCTGCCCGCCGGGCGGACCCGGTGATGGCCGCGGATCATCGCACACACCAGTTCGGAGAGATCCTCGCGGTGGTGGGTGATCAGCCAGTCGTTGGCCAGCGCGCAGGAGGGCTCGAGATAGTCGAAGGTGCCCGCGGCCCAGATGCCCAGGTCGTGGAAGGTCGCCGCGGTGCGGAACTCCTCGCGCGCACTCGGCGGCGGCCCGTCCGCGCCGGTGCGGGCGAACAGCAGATCGGCGAAGCACAGCACCCGAAGCACATGGTTCTGATAGGCCTTGCGGTCGGCGCTCAGGCGCGCGACCCACGGCTCGAGCCGCTCGGCGATCGCGCGATCCAGCTCGATGTATTCGGTCAATTCGCCACCCTAGGAATCGATCTCGCGGGCGGGACCGAACCCCTCCGGCGCCCCCCGTTTGCTCAACCCTAGGACGCGGCCGGTCGGGTCGCGCGGTGAACGGTTCCGGTTCGCCGCGAACGACGTTCGGCAACAGTCGGGCACCGAACCGCCGGAAACTCCCGCCTCGGCGGTGGACGGCGATTATCTTCGCTGATCGGGAAATCGGGCGTCTCGGTTGCGCGTGTCGCGCGCGGCGCGCCGTGTCTGGGGAGCGGTGTCCTAGCATCGGTTTCGCGCTCGAGGGTGAATGGACTAAGAATGGCGTGTGCCGTTCACACGTGTGGTCACCTGCCTGCCTTCGCGATGCCGGGGCGGTGGTGTGGCATGACCATCGAGACTCCGCTCGAGGACGACGTCACCCAGCTCGCCCAGCGAGTCGAACGAGCGCGCGGGCGCCTCGCCTACCAATTCGATCCCGCCCTCACCGACGCGCTGTCGGAAGACGAGCTGCACGCCGAACGGGAACTGGCCGAACGCATTCGTGAACAGGATCGCGAACAGCGCTGGAAGCACACCCAGGCGATGGCGCTGGCCTCCGACCGCGCCCGCCAGACCACCGAAGCAATCGAGAAGGCCGACATGCGAGATCTGCTGCTCGCCAGAAAGGCGATGGCCTCCCAGCGGCGCGAATCGAGCCCGCACGCGAAGCTGGCTTCGCTGTACCGGCATCGGTCGTGGTCGCTCAAAGCGCTGGCCGGCGTCGTCGGTGCCGGCATGCTGTGGTCGGCGGTGAACGTCCAGCAGAACATCGCCCCCGGCGGGCCGAGCGATCCGCTGTTCTGGTTCAGCTATCTGCTCGAGGCGATGATCAGCGTGTGCCTGATCATCATCATGGTCGGCACCAACAAGGTCGCCGAGTGGGGTGTCATCGACAACCGCCGTCAGGTCGCGCTCGCCGAGCTCGCGCTGCTCGGGCTCACGGTCACCCTCAACACCTATCCCTATGTGCGCGACGGACGCTGGTACGACGCCGCGGTGCACGCGGTGGCGCCGGTGATGATCGGTGTCGCGCTGCTCATCCACGACGCGGTCAGCGCGCGGTACGGCCTGGCCATCACGCGCGCGACCAGCCAGGTGCGCGACCTGCCCGACCCCGCCGAGAACCTGCTCAGCAGGCAGCCGGTGGACAGCGTGCGCCTGACCTACCAGCCCCCGATGACCGGCGCGGCCCGCGCCGAAGCGGCCGCCGAGGCCGCCGCCGCCACCGTTCCGGTCACCCGCGAACCCGCCTGGACGCCCAGCGAGCCGGTGGCCAACGGCAACGGCCGCCCGGCCGAGAAGCGCAAGCGTTTCGGCATCGGCAAGCCCTCCTCCTCGGACAAGGCCACCAAGAAGACCGCCGCGGCGCCCGCACCGGCCGCCGCCCCCGAACCGGCACCGGAGCCGGCCAAGCCCGCCGAGCCGGCCAAGGTCGCCGACGCGGTGCCGGCGACCCGCAAGAGCACCATCTCCGATATCGAAGCCCGGGTCGAGAAGGCGTTCGCCGAAGCCAACTTCGGCTACGAGGCCGTCGAGCCGGTCAATGTCTACGACACCGGCCAGTTCCGCATCGCCGAGAGCCTGGAACAGGAACTCAACGCCATGCGCGAGGCCCGTCGGCAGGCCCGCAAGGAACGCGCCAGCTCCTGACACGCTGGGCAGAATCCGGCGGCACACCCTCTGGTGTGCCGCCGGATTCGTTTCTCAGCCGAAGATGCTGCCGCCGGTGCCCGCCTGCTGGCCGCCGCCGGTGCCGCCGATCAGGCCACCCGGGGGCAGCTCGGAGGGCTGGACGATGACGAAGCCGCGCCCGGCGAAGGACAGGGTGCTGGCCTCGCCGGTGCTGCGGCCCATCAGCCGGCCCAGGCCGAAGGAGTCGTTGCGCTTGATGCCGGTCTGCAGGCTCGACGACCACGCGACGGCGGCATTGGGGTCGGCGTAGGTGGCCTGGTCGACGGTGAGCACGACCGGGCTGCCGTGGGTGGTGATGGCGATGCGGCCGCGGCCGGTGAACACGCAGTTGAACAGGCCGGCATTGGAGGCGTAACCCGCGGCGCCCTGGACGCGGCCGATGTCGTAGTGCAGGGTCTGGTCGAAGGCGAGCACATTGGCGCCGTTGATGGTGAGGCCGTCGCTGCCGTCGAGGTCGATCAGGTGCACGTCGGCGGCGCTGTTGGCCAGGAACAGATCGCCGCGCCCGCTGACCTTCATCAGTGGCACGCCCTCACCGGTCAGGTGCTGGCGGATGGCCCGGCCGATCCCGCCGGAGCCGAGCGCCTGGAACTGCAGCTCACCCTGGTAGGCCACCATCGACCCGGCGCGGGCCATCACCTCACCGTTGAGGCCGACCTTGACCATCTTGCCGCCCTGTTTCTGGATACCGAGGCCGTTGACCTCGGCATGCGAGGGATCGAACAGGTCGCTGTGCACGGGCGGGGCTCCTTGCTGAGAGGCGAACGACGGTTGACCGGTCGGCTGCTGACCGAATCCGGGCGGTGCGCTGGGGTAGGGGGCCGGGGCGCCACCGGGTGACGGGGCGGAGTTGCCGGGTGCGCCCGGGTATGGCTGCGCGGGCTGTCCGGGAGTGAGCCCACCGGCACCGGGCGCGTACTGCGCAGGCGGCGGGGTGCCGGGGCCAGACGGTAGGTACTGCTGCGCAGGGGGCGGACTGCCGGGGCCGGGCGGTGCGTATTGCCCAGGCGGCGGGCTGCCCGCGGGTGGGTAGGCGACGGTGGGTGCGGCGGCTGGGCGGGCAGCGGCTGGGGGAGCGGCCGGGGCCGGCTCGTCATCGAGGTTCACCCCGAACGCCGAGGCGATCCCCGCGAGCCCGTCGTCGTAGCCCTGCCCGATGGCCCTGATCTTCCAGCCGCCACCGCGCCGGTAGATCTCCACGCACACCACACCGCTCTCGGTGGTGAGCCCCGCGATCGGGAATGTCAGTGTGTCCGAACCGGATCCGATGGTCGCGGTCAGCTGCCCGACACCGGCGAAGGTGGCTGGCCCGCGACCGTCGAGGCTGGCGGTGACCACCACGCGGTCGATATCGGCGGGCAGTGCCGAGGTCTGCACCTGCACCACATCGGGTCCGCCGTTGCCGTGCCGATAGGTCACCCCGGGTCCGGCCGGTTGATTGAAGAACACGAAATCCGCGTCCGACCGCACCACCCCGGCGGTGTTCAGCAGCAACGCCGACACATCGACCGACGCCGAACTGGCCACGGTCACGGTCAGCTGGTCACCGGGCGCAGGCCGGTTCTCCCCACGCGCCAGCGCGGTCACGCCCGATCACCCCACATCGGGACGATTTGTCCGATTCGGAAGTTTTCCACGACCTCGATAGTGCCGTGTCCGCGCCCGGCTCGCCAGCGTGGGCCGGTCAGCCGGGCCGGCCGGGGAAATTGGTTACCGCTGCGAAGGTCCTACCTGGCGGATTAGGCTGCGGCCATGAGCTCTGCGGTCCACGGATTCACCGATGATGCACTGGGAACAGGGGATGCCGTCGGGGTGGCCGAAGCCTTGCGGTCGGGCGCGGTGAGCCGGGCCGAGGTACTCGAGGCGGCGATCGCGCGGACCGAGCGGGTGGATCCGAGCCTGGACGCGGTGCAGGTGCGGTGCTTCGAGCGGGCGGCCGCGGCACCGGAGACAGCGGGGGTGTTCGCGGGGGTGCCCGCGTTCGTCAAGGACAACACCGATATCGCGGGGCTGCCCAGCTGTCACGGGTCGGCGGCGTTCACGCCGCATCCGGCGACCGCGACCAGTGGTCCGGGTGCGCAGTTCCTGCATTCGGGTGTGGTGGTGCTCGGCAAGTCGACTCTGCCGGAGTTCGGGCTCACCGCGAGCACCGAGTTCACCGATCGCGCGCCCACCCGCAACCCGTGGAATCCGGAGTACTCGGCCGGTGCGTCCTCGGGTGGTTCGGCGGCGCTGGTCGCGGCGGGTGTGGTGCCGATCGCGCACGCCAACGACGGAGGCGGCTCGATTCGCATCCCGGCCGCGGCCAACGGCCTGGTCGGGCTGAAGGTCACCCGTAACCGTCTGCTGGATCAGCCCGGCGTGCGCAGTCTGCCGGTGCAGCTGGTCACCGAGGGCGTAGTCACCCGGTCGGTGCGCGATACCGCGCACTATCTGGCCGCCGTCGAGCAGTACGCGCCGAATCCGAAGCTGGCCCCGGTGGGCCTGGTCGAGGGGCCGAGCGCGCGGCGGTTGCGGATCGGGCTGATCACCGCCGATGTGCTGGGCCGTCCGGTCCATCCCGACAACGCGGCCGTGCTGGCCTCGGCGGTCACCGTGCTGACCGGTCTCGGTCACGAGATCGTGGAGATGCGCCTGGATGTGGAACCGCGCTTCGTGGAGGACTTCAAGCAGTACTGGGCGGTGATGGCGGCGGCGATGACGTTGTCGTTCCGGCTGGGGCATCGCGGCTACTTCGATCCGCGCAAACTCGATCCGTTCACAACTGGGCTGATCGGGCTGGCCAAGCGTAATCCGTTCGGCGCGGCCGCGGCGGCCTGGCGGCTGCGTTCCGGGACGGCCACCTATGACCGGCATTTCGCCGGGATCGATGTGCTGCTGAGCCCGGTGCTGTCGCATCCGGCGCCCCGGATCGGCGAGCTGGCGCCGGGTCAGCCGTTCGACGAGTTGTTCACCAAACTGGTCGACTATGTCGGCTTCACGCCGCTGAACAATGTCGGCGGCGGTCCTGGCATCTCGGTGCCGCACGGCCTGCTGCCGGCCGGCCTGCCCGGGTCGATCCAGCTCGCCGCGGCGCGTGGCGACGAGCGGACCCTGCTCGACCTGGCCTATCAGCTGGAGGCGACGAGCCCGTTCCCGCGCATCGTCGACCGTTCCGCCGCGGCGGGCGCCGCCTGATCAGCCCTGTCGCACCGCGACATTGATCGGGCGCAGGCGTCCGGGGCTGGCGGTGCCTGCTTCGAACGCCCAGTGCTCGCCGGACCAGCCGGGGAAGTCCAGCCGCCAGCGCTCGACCAGCCGCGCGTCCTCGAGCGAGCTGACGATGCCGGCCGAACCGGTGTACTGCAGGCGCTCGTATTTGTGGCGGGTGATGGTGTCGACCGTGCTGACAACAGTGGCAAGCGAGGACATGGATTCTCCGGGTTAGAAACGAACGGTGTGACGAGTGCGCTCCGGCGAACCGGGAGCCGCGGTGGCGCGTCACCGCTCGTCGCCGAGTATGCCGCGCACCGTGTGCGCACGGTGGCCGTTTTGAAAATCCTGTTATTCGGATCAACAGGCATTCGTCATCAGATCGTCAAGATCACCAAAAGGGTTACCAGCTCGGGCGAACTCGACCTGGTGTGACGACTCGCGCCAGCGCTTGGCGAACCTGTCCGAGTGCGGCCGGGCCGAGGGTCTCGCCCCAGCGCTGGGTGAACTCCGCCAGCGCGGCGTCGGCGGCCCGGGTGCATGCCCAGCCGCGCTCGGTGAGGGTGATCAGCCGGGCGCGCGCGTCGGCGGGATGTGGCTTGCGGTCGGCGTAGCCCTTGGTGACCAGGTCCTCGACCAGCTGACTCGCCGCCTGCTTGGTGACACCGAGATGCTCGGCGATCTCGCCGACGGTTGCGCCGTCGGGTGCCATCCGCGCGAAGGCGAATCCGTGCGCGGGGCGGATATCGGTGAAGCCCGCCGCGATGACGCCGGCCTGTACCGCATGGTTCACCTCGGCCGCGGCGGCGAGTAGCAGCAGCGGGAGGTCGCCGGTGGGCGGCGGATTCGTCGGCACGACAGTCATTGTGGCACTTGACACGATAGACAACTTGCTTGACTATATAGACAAGAAGATTGACTAATTGGAGGTATTCATGCCGGTCGTCCGTGCTGCCGACGCGCAGGTGCGCGAGATCCACAACGCCCGCTTCACCGCGCTGATCCGGCCCGGCACCGGCAGTGCCGAGCTCTGCGTCTGGCAGACCGAGGTCGCGCCGCGCTCGACCGGCGTGCCGCATCGCATCCTGGGGGAGGAGGCCTTCGTCCTGCTGTCTGGCGAGGTCGAGCTGACCGTCGACGGGGAATCCGCGACCCTGCGGCCCGGCGATGCCGCGGTCGCGCCCGCCGGCTCGACCATCGCGCTCGCCAATGTTGCCGAGGTGGCCGCGGTGCTGCTCGTGACCGTGCGAGTCGGCTTCGCGGCCGAACTGCCCGATGGGTCTACCTTCGCCCCGCCCTGGGCATCCTGAGCCGTCACCACCGCTGTTTTGGGCCTTGAACTTGAAAGTTCGGTGACCCGAACAATATAATTCTGGAATGAAGGTTGGGTTTCACCGTGCGTCGGGTCGCCGCACGCTCGCGGCGGCTGTTCTGAGTGTCCTGGCGTTCGCGCTCACCGCCTGTGGTGGGGTGGGCGCCGAGGACGACGGCAAGAAGGTGGTCCTCACGACCTTCACCGTGCTCGCCGATATGGCGCGCAATGTGGCGGGCGAGCATCTGCGGGTCGAGTCGATCACCAAGGTCGGTGCCGAGATCCACGGCTACGAACCCACTCCCGGCGATATCAAGAAGGCCGCGACGGCCGATCTGATCCTGGACAACGGGCTCAACCTGGAGGCCTGGTTCGCCCAGTTCGTCGCCGATCTCGACGTGCCGCACGCGGTGGTCAGCGAGGGCGTGGCCACGATCGACATCGGTGAGGACGCCTATCGCGGCAAGCCGAACCCGCACGCGTGGATGTCGCCGGTGAACGCGCAGATCTACGTCGACAACATGGTGCGCGCGTTCACCGACCTCGATCCCGCGCACGCCGAGGCCTATCGCGCCAACGGCGCGGCCTACAAGACCCAGCTCGCCACGGTCCACGACGACCTCGTCGCCGCGCTGGACACCCTGCCCGCCGACCAGCGAGCCCTGGTGACCTGCGAGGGCGCGTTCTCCTACCTCGCCCGCGACGCCGGGCTGACCGAGAAGTACATCTGGCCGGTCAACGCCGAACAGCAGGCCACCCCGCAGCAGATCGGTTCGGCCATCGACTTCGTCCGCCAACGCGGCGTGCCCGCGGTGTTCTGCGAGTCGACGGTCTCCGACGCGCCGATGCAGCGTGTCGTCGAGGCCTCCGGTGCCCGCTTCGGTGGCACCCTCTACGTCGACTCGCTCTCCGAGGCCGACGGCCCGGTCCCGACCTACCTGCAGCTCATCCGCCACGACGCGAACCTCATCGCGACCGCACTCGCCGGAGTACCCCAATGACCGCACCGGTTGTCGAAATCCAGGACGTGACAGTCCATTACGGTGACGTGCTCGCGCTCGACAATGTCGAGCTCACGCTGAAATCGGGCCGGGTCTGCGGGCTGATCGGGATGAACGGCTCGGGCAAGTCGACGCTGTTCAAGACCGTCATGGGCCTGGTCACCCCGGATCGCGGCCGGGTGCTGATCAACGGTCAGGCCCCCGCCGCCGCGCGCAAGGCGGGCACGCTCGGTTACGTGCCGCAATCCGAGGATGTGGACTGGAGTTTCCCGCTGTCGGTACGCGATGTGGTGCTGACCGGCCGCTACGGGAAGATGGGTTTCACCCGCCGCCCGGGTAAGGCCGACCGTGCCGCCGTCGCCTCGGCCCTGGACCGGGTCGAGCTCACCGAGCTGGCCGACCGGCAGATCGGGCAGCTGTCCGGCGGCCAGAAGAAGCGCGCGTTCGTGGCCCGTGGCATCGCCCAGGAGGCCACCATCCTGCTGCTCGACGAGCCGTTCGCCGGTGTCGACAAACGCTCGGAGGCGACGATCACCGCGCTGCTGCGCGAACTGTCCGCCGACGGCGCCACCATTCTGGTCTCCACCCACGACCTGCACGCCCTGCCCGCGCTGGCCGACGAGGCTGTGCTGCTGAACCGGCGGGTCCTCGAACACGGTGACCCCGATGTGGTGCTGCGTCCGGAGAACCTGGCCAAGGCCTTCGGGCTCGATGTGGACGAGTGAGGAAACCTGATGAGCCTCGAAGAATTCTTCGTCGACCCGCTGCGCTACGAGTTCATGGTGCGCGCGCTGGCGACCACGGTCACCGCGGCGCTGGTGTGCGCGGTGCTGTCGTGCTGGCTGGTGCTGATCGGCTGGTCGCTGATGGGGGACGCGGTCTCGCACGCGGTGCTGCCCGGGGTGGTGCTGGCCTATATCGCCGGCTGGCCGTTCGCGGTGGGCGCGGTGATCTTCGGCTTCCTGGCTGTCGCGCTGATCGGCGTGGTCCGCGACACCAGCCGGGTGAAGGAGGACGCCGCCATCGGCATCGTGTTCACCACCCTGTTCGCCTTCGGTCTGGTGCTGGTGTCGGTGACGCCGAGCCAAACCGACTTGAACCACATCGTTTTCGGCAATCTGCTCGGGGTGAGCCGTGGCGAGATGATCCAGATCATGATCCTGGCGGCCATCGTGCTCGTCGCGCTGGTGCTCAAGCGACGCGATTTCACGCTGTACGCCTTCGACGCAACGCACGCGCACGCCATCGGCCTGAATCCGCGGGTGCTCGGTACCGCGCTGCTGGCCTTGCTCGCGCTGACCTCGGTGGTGGCGTTGCAGGCGGTCGGGGTGGTGCTGGTGGTGGCCATGCTGATCATCCCGGGCGCGACCGCCTACCTGCTGACCGACCGGTTCTCCCGGATGCTGCTCATCGCGCCGACGGTCTCGGTGCTGTGCGCGGTGACCGGCCTCTATCTGAGTTACCACCTCGACACCGCCGCGGGCGGGATGGTGGTGGTCACCCAGGGTGTGGCCTTTACGGTGGTCTACCTGTTCGCGCCTCGGCACGGCATCATCGGCCGGCGGATCACCGCGGCGCGCGCCCGTGCGGCGACCGCGGCGAAGGCCGCCGTCTAGGGCACCTGTCGCCTCCGCCCTGCGATGATCGGGAGCATGAAAGTCACCGGCGACGATGTCCGCGCCCTGGTGCTCGCGTTGGCCGAGACGAGCGAGCACTTCGCCTGGGGGATGCCCGTTTTCAAGGTCGCGGGCCGGCTGTTCCTCACCCTGCCAGAGGACGAGACCTCGATGGCGGTGCGCTGCCCGGTGCTCGACCGCGACGAACTGGTCATGGCCGAGCCGCACAAGTTCTGGATCGCCGCCCACGAGGCCGGTAACCCGTGGGTCCGGGTCTACCTGTCCGCCCTCGACGACCGCGACGAACTCACGGCCATCGTCACCGACTCCTGGCGGCAAGCCGCCCCTCGGGCCTTACTGGAGGACGCCGAAGGGTGACCGTTGGCCTCGGGGCTACGCCGGGGTGATGGTGGCTTCGATGGTCTGGATGGCGTTGTCGGGGATCACGAAGGTCTCGTGGATCTCGACGGTGGTCAGGCGGATGCCGGCGACGCCGGTGTCCAGGAGGTAGCGGGTGGTGACGGTGTCGCCGTGCTCGGACATGGTGAGCTCGCGGATGCCCTGGATGACGCGGTATTGCAGGCCGTGTTCCAGGTCGTGGGCCAGCTGCGGGCCGGAGTAACCGGTCTGGAAGCCGACCTCGACGCGGGTGGCGTCGGGGGCGAAGGGGACCGCGCTGGCGTCGTGGGAGACCAGCGCGTCGAGGTAGCTGCGGGCGATCGCCTGGCGCGGGGTGTCGGCCGGATCAGGTTGTGCGGCAGCACTTGCCGTGCCGAGGGTCAGCAGCGCGGCGGTGAGTGCTGAAACGTGGGTGATTCGCATGGAGAGACTCTGGCGGTCCGGCCCGGTCTGCGCAAGTGGTGGCCGAGTAGGCTCACAGCTCCTATGGCACTCAGCGCAACCCTGCATCATTTCGCCGTCCAGCTCGCCGACGTCGACCGCGGCGTCTACGAGGATCTCGAGCTGCGGGTCGCCCGCCACCCGTCGGAAACGCTCGAGTACATGCTCACCCGCATCCTCGCCTACTGCCTGCAGTACGAGGAGGGCATCGTGTTCAGCGAGGGCGGCATCTCGGCCACCGACGAACCCGCCGTGCAGATCCGCGACCTGACCGGCCGGGTCACCGCCTGGATCGAGGTGGGCGCGCCCGATGCCGACCGCGTGCATCGCGGCAGCAAGCTGGCCGGTCGGGCCGCTGTCTACACCCATCGCGACCCGGCCAAGGTGCTGGCCCAGTACGCCGGCAAGAAGATCCACCGCGCCGCGGACATCCCGCTCTACAGTGTCGATCGCGCGTTCGTCGACGCGGCCGTTCCCCTGATCGAGCGCCGCAACACCGCGACCCTGTCGGTCACCGAGGGCGTGCTCTACCTCGACCTCAACGGCACCAGCCTGCGCGGCGAGATCGAGGAACACCGGCTGGCCTGACCCCGGTACCCGTAATGTCGCGGGGGTGTCAGATCTCAGTGTGCTGAGCCGGTTGCTGCCGGTATTCCTGCGGGTCACCCGCCGCAATCGCAAGTACGTCAGCGCCGAGGCGGCGCACGCCTACATCCGGCAGTGCGTGGCCGCGCCCGCCTCCTACGACCCGCCCGAGCGGCTGCGCGGGGTGACGGTCTCGACGGTCACCGACCGGGGCTGGCCGATCTTCACCCTCACGCCGAACTCGGGCCGGTCGCGGGGCGGGCTGGTCTATGCGCACGGTGGCGGCTGGGTGAGCGAGATCGTCTCCCAGCACTGGCATCTCGCGGCGCGCCTGGCCGCCGAGCTGGAGCTGACGGTGACCGTGCCGATCTACCCGCTGATCCCGTCCGGCACTGCCGCGCAGGTGATTCCGCGCTTCGCCGAGATCGTCACCGACAGCGGCGAGCGCTACGGCCCGACCTTCCTGGCCGGAGATTCCGCCGGTGGTCAGATCGCCCTGTCGACGGCGCTGTACCTGCGCGACGCCCTCGGCGTGAAAGTCCCACGGACCGTGCTGATCTCACCCGCACTCGACCTGACCCTGGAGAACCCGGCCATCGACGCGGTGATCCCACACGACCCGTGGCTCGGCCGCGAGGGCGCTCTGGTCTTCGGCGGCCACTGGCGCGGCGAACTCCCGATGAAGGACCCGCTGGTGAGCCCACTGTTCGGCGACCTCACCGGCCTCGGCCCGCTGACGATCTTCAGCGGCACCTACGACATCCTCAACCCCGACACCCGCCTGCTCGTCGACAAGGCCCGCACCGCGGGCGTCGAAGTCGACTACCACGAAGCCGCCGGCCTGGTCCACGTCTACCCACTCACCCCCACCCGGGAAGGCGCCGAGGCCCGCCGCACCATCATCGCCACCCTGCGCGAACATTTGACCGCCTGAGTGGGGCGATCAGTGCCCGACCCGCGGGTGTGATCCCGGAGTCAGTCTTTGCCGAAACGCTGGAATGCTGCTTGGCGAGAGGTGTCCAACGCCAATCCGATCACGGTCCAGGAATCTCCGGCGGCATGGGCCTCCTTGACCGCCGCCCGCAATTCAGCCTCAGCCCGTGCCAACTGCTCGCGAGCTTCGATGATGCGCCGAAAGTGCTTCGCATCCCGTGCCGGTGTCGTCTTAGGATCCAGGCCGTCCAGGCCGGAGTCTTCGGCCTTCTCCGCCGGTACTTCGGTCTTTGGCGGTGCCTTCTTGCGGGTCGTGTCCGCCTTGCCGCGCTCAACCGAAGGCGCACTGAGAGTGAACGCCGTCGCGGAGCGCGGTTTGATTGTCGTCACCGGGGACAACAGAGTCCTGCGGCGGGTCCTGGACGTCAGGGCGGAGGCCTTCTTGGTCACCACCTTGTCGGGCTTCTTGGTTGTGGCCATGAATATCACCTCAGGTAATCGTAGAATTTCTGTCTCAGCTGGTCGGCGTGGATGATTCGGTTCGGTCCGTTGACCGGTACCGCCACCAGCTCGAGTAGCTGACCGGACTGGTCGGGACCGATGACCAGCAACCGCTCGTCACCCTCGTATTCGTATTCGATTGTTCGTAACGCGTTCTTCCAGGCGTGAAGGATGTCGGCATCGGCCACACCATGTTTTCGGGCCGCTTGCCGTATCTCCACACTGTCAAGGCTACCTTTACATCTGCGCCTGTCAAGGTTGTCTTGACATTCGTCGATGTCGCCGACGGCGAACCGGAAGTCTGCGCTACGGGCCCGGTTCAGCGCTGGGACAGGTGGAGGTCGAGCAGGAGGGTGAGTTGGGTGACGGCCTGGTCGAAGGGGTGGGGGGACTTGAGGGCGCGGCTGTGCACGATGGTGCCCTCGATGGTGGTGAGCAGGAAGCCGGCCAGGGAGACGGCGGTGGCGCGTTCGATGCCGGTGGCGACGATGCCGTCGGCCAGGCGGGCGGTCCATTCGGCGAAGGCCTGGCCCGCGACGGACTGGACCGTGGGGTCGAGTTCGTCGAGGGCGGCCGCCATCATGAACGAGCCGGCGCTGTAGTCGGACTCCTCGAGCGGGGTGCGCCAGAAGGCGAGCAGGTCGGTGACCCACCGCTGGACCGACGGGGTGGTCTGGAGCGAATCGGCCATGGTGGACACGTGCGAGTACACCAGCCGGGAGACGATGCGGGCCGCGGTCTGCACCAATTCGCCCTTGCCGGAAGGGAAGTGCTGATACAGCGAGTTGCGTGAGGTGTTGCTGCGCTTGAGCAGTTCACTGAGCGCGGCCGCGTGCACGCCGTGCTGCTGGACCGTGCTGATGGTGTGTTCGATCAGTCGGGCGCGTGGTCCGGCTGCCATCAGATCTCCTCCCAACTCTTGATTGAACCGATCGGTTCATGTTAGACCTATTCCACGTGAACCGATCGGTTCATATGGAGAGGATGCCATGCCGACCCCCATCGCCACTGCTGTTCCGGTCACCCATACAGGAATTCTCGGCCTCGGCGTCTATCGCCCGCGCCGGGTCGTCCCCAATGCCGAGATCGTCGCGGCCATCGACTCCTCCGACGAGTGGATCAAGACCCGCTCCGGCATCGCCGCCCGGCACTGGGCCGATACCGAGGAGACCATTGTCGCGATGAGTGTGGCCGCGGCCCGCGACGCGCTCGCCGCGGCCGGAATCGAGGCCGGTCAGGTCGACGCCGTCGTGCTGGCCACGTCCTCGCAGATGGTGCTCGGCCCGTCGGCCGGTGCCGTGGTCGCCACCGAACTCGGCATGGACGACACCGCCGCCTACGACATCTCCGCCGGCTGCGCGGGCTTCTGCTACGCGCTGGCCGACGCCGCGAATCTGGTGCGCGCGGGCCAGGCGCGTCACGTCCTGGTGATCGGGGTGGAGCGGCTGTCGGATCTGCTCGACACCGCCGACCGCACCTGCGCGTTCATCTTCGCCGACGGTGCGGGCGCGGTCGTCGTCGGACCGGCCGAGCAGGAGGGCATCGGACCGGTCGCCTGGGGTTCGGACGGCAGCCGCACCTCGGCGATCAAGCAGGACAAGGACTTCGTGCGGTACTTCGCCGAAGTCGCCGAACGGGGATCCGACGCGGTGCGCCCCTATATCCGGATGAACGGCACCGAGGTGTTCCGCTGGGCCGTCACCTTCCTGGAGAAGGCCTGCCGGGAGGCACTGGCCAACGCGGGCGTCACCGCCGACGCGCTGGACGCCTTCGTCCCGCACCAGGCCAACAGCCGGATCACCGACGCTCTGGTGCGCACGCTGGCGCTGCCGGACTCGGTCGCGGTGGCCCGCGACATCGTCGAGACCGGCAACACCAGCGCCGCCTCCATCCCGATGGCCATGGAACAGCTGTTGCGCTCCGGCGCCGCCCGGCCCGGCGACACCGCGCTGCTGCTCGGGTTCGGCGCAGGCCTGGCCTACGCGGGACAGGTGGTGCACCTGCCCGCCATCGTCTGAGCGGTTCGCCGGCGATCCGGCTCACCGGCAACGATCCACCGTGCGTACCTCGAGAGTGTGCGGCCGTGCCGCGGCGGACCGAGCGGCGACGCCTCAGTAGGCGATGAAGAGGATCTCGTCGCGGCTGTAATCGTGGCCGGGGTGGTTCTCGGCCAGGTGCGCCTGGGTGAGGGTGATCAGTTCTTCTTCGTCGGTGCCGCGGATGTGTTCGCCGCAGGGGCAGTTGAGACGGGTCTTCATGGCGTGCTCCTCGTTTCTGGACAGTAGTCCGGATTATATTCCAGGTGGTGTGTTAGCGTGGCGGGCATGGGTGCTGTGGACGAGATCTCCGCCGAGACCAGGGCGCTGTTCGCGCTGGCCGAGCAGGTCACCGGGTTCATGCCGGAAGCGGAAGGGCGAGCCCTGTTCGACGCCGCGCGCGCCTACCTCGGCGACGGTCTCATTGTGGAGATCGGCACCTACTGCGGCAAGTCGACCGTCTATCTCGGGGCCGCGGCCCGCGAGACCGGCGGCCACGTCGTCACCGTCGACCATCACCGGGGCTCGGAGGAGCATCAGCCGGGCTGGGAGTATCACGACACCACCCTCGTCGACCCGGAGACCGGCGTCTTCGACACCGTGACGGCCTTCCGCCGCACCATGGTGCGCGCGGGCCTCACCGACACCGTGACCGCGATCATCGGGTCCTCCGCGGCCGCCGCCGCGATCTGGCGCGCGCCGGTGCGCATGCTGTTCATCGACGGCGGGCACAGCGAGGACGCCGCCCAGCGCGACTACGACAACTGGGTGCACTGGGTGGCCGGTGGCGGCCTGCTCGCCATCCACGATGTCTTCCCCGATCCCGCCGACGGTGGGCGTCCGCCCTTCCACATCTACCGCCGGGCACTGGACAGCGGCAAGTTCCGGGAGCTCTCGGTGACCGGTTCGCTGCGGATTCTGCAGCGCACCGCCGCCTGCAACTGAGCGCCCGCGAACTCAGGACGGGCGCGCGTCGCGGAAGATGCCGTTGCCCGGGGTGGTGCGCGAGAGCGCGTCGGCGGCGAGCACGACCGCGGCGGCGGTCCAGGTGGTGCGTTCGACCGGCCAGCGCTCACCGTCGGTGAAAACCAGTCCGGTCCAATAGGATCCGTCGTTCTCGCGCAGGTGCTGCATGTTCGCCAGCAGCCGGCGCGCGTTGAACGTGTCGCCGATGGCGTCCAGGGCGAGGACCAGTTCGCAGGTCTCCGCGCCGGTGACCCACGGTGCGTCCTCGACACAGCGGATCCCCAGATCGGCGACCACGAACTCGTCCCAGCGCCGCGCGAGGCGGTCGTGGGCCGGGGCACCGCGCACCGAGCCGCCGAGGATCGGGTAGTACCAGTCCATCGAGTAGCGGCTCTTGTCCAGGAACGCCTCGGGGTGATGGCGCAGCGCGTGCCCGAGCCGGGCCCTGGCCGCCGCCCAGTCCGGGCGCGGGTCGCCGACCAGCTCGGCCAAGGTTACCGCGCAGCCGAGGCTGTGGAAGATGCTGGAACTACCGGTCAGCAGGGCCTCACCCGATGACCCGGATTCGCCTGCGGACCAATGAATCTCACCGCGTTCGGTCTGCAAGCTGAGCACGAAGTCGATGCCCGCGCGCACTGTCGGCCACATCTCGGCGGCGAACTCGCGGTCACCGGTGACGGTGAGCGCGTGCAGTACGCCGGTGGCGAGATAGGCGCAGAAATTGGTGTCGGCGTCGTGGTTCTCGATGACGCCCGCGCGCACCTGCGTCGGCCACGAACCGTCGGTGCGCTGGTTCTTGGCCGACCAGATGTAGGCCTCGCGTGCCGCGTCCCACTGGTCGCCGACGGTCAAGGCCATGGCCGATTCGATGTGGTCCCACGGATCGGTGTGCCCGCCGGTGAACCAGGGCAGTGCGCCGTCGGGTTCCTGTGCGGCGGCGATGGATTCGGCGGTGCGCCGGATCGCGTCGGCGGACAGGATGCCGGGCACAGCAGGTAGGTCAGCGGTCATCGGGGTGCTCCGTCAATGGGCGCGGGGCGAGGAACCCGGCGGGTGGGGCATCGGCTCACCGGGCGTCCGCCGGTTTCGTGAAGTACAGCGCGACGGACTTGCCGACCAGCGGGTTGAGCAGCCGTTCGGCGGTGCGGGTGAGGGTGGGCGCGGACATCATGTCCCACACCAGCATCCGGTGATAGGCGCGCACCAGCGGATGGTCGTCGTTACGCACGCCGACCGCGCACTTGAGCCACCAGTACGGTGCGTGCAGCGCGTGCGCGAAGTCCTGGTCGCGGTAGCGCAGGCCGCGCGCGGTGATCTTGTCGCGGAGTTCGTCGGCGCGATAGATGCGCACGTGCCCGCCCTCGTTGGCGTGGTATTCGTCCGACAGCGCCCAGCAGATCCGTTCGGGCAGCCAGCGCGGCACCGTGACCGCCAGCGCGCCACCGGGTTTCAGCACCCGGGTCAGCTCGGCGATCGCCTGGGTGTCGCGCGGGACGTGCTCGAGGATCTCCGAGGCGATGACCACGTCGAATTCGCCGTCACCGTAGGGCAGTTCGAGCGCGTCGCCGCACACGGTCTCGGCCTTGGCGTAGTCGGGTACCTGGCTCTCGGCCGCCATGGCCTCGAACATGACCGCGACCTCGGCCAGGTCCTCGGCGTTCTGATCGAAGGCGACGATATCGGCGCCACGGCGGTAGGCCTCGAAGGAATGCCTGCCCGCCCCGCAGCCCACATCGATCACCCGCGAGCCGGGGCCGACGCCCAGATGGTCGAAATCGACGGTCAGCACGGTGCCTCCTGGTGGTTGTCGCGATGCCGGGCGATCGCCTGGTCGTAGACGGCGACCGTCTGCGCGGCGACGGCCGGCCAGCTGAACAGGTCGAGCGCGCGGGCCCGGCCCGCCGCGCTGAGCCGCTCACGCTGGGCGGGGTCGCCCAGCAGTTCGCCGAGGGTGCCGGTCAGCGCCGACACGTCGCCGGGTGCGACCAGCCGGGCGCAGTCACCGACCACCTCGGGCAGTGCGCCTGCCCGGCTCGCGACCAGCGGTGTGCCACTGGCCATCGCCTCCACGGCGGGCAGCGAGAAGCCCTCGTACATCGAGGGAATGCAGGCGATCTCGGCCGAGGCGAGCAGTTCGGCGAGCTGTTCGTCGCTCATCCCGCTGACCGGGGTGACGATATCGGCGAGGCCGAGTTCGGCGATGAGTTTCTCGGTCGGCCCGTTCGGTTCCAGGCGGGCCACCAGCCGCAGTTCCACCTCGCGCGTATGCCGCAGGCGGGCAACGGCATTGAGCAGATGCGCGATGCCCTTGAGCGGCTTGTCGGCACTGGCGACCGCGACGATCCGGCCGGGCACCCGCGGGGTCTCGCGGGGCCGGAACAGGTCGGTGTCCACCCCGAGGGGGACGGTGCGCAGCTGCTCGGGCGCGACCCCGAAGTCGGCGGCGATATCGCCGGCCGAGGACGAGGACACCGTGATCAGGTCGGGGATCTGCCGGGCCACCCGCTGCTGCATGCCCAGGAAGCCGTACCAGCGCCGCACGAACAGCTTGCGCCGCCACGGTGTCGCGGCCAGGTCCACCGCGCGGTCCCGGGTGATCGGATGATGCACCGTGGCCACCAGCGGGAGCCGCGCGGCGATGTCGAGCAGGCCGGAGCCGAGGCACTGATTGTCGTGCACCACATCGAAATCCGCCGTGCGTGCGGCCAGCAGCCGGGCCGCGCGCAGGCTGAAGGTGCGCGGCTCGGGGAACCCGGCGGTCCACATGGTGGCCAGCTCCAGCAGGTCGATGCGATCGCGCAGCTCGCGCGGATGCGGGGTGCGGAACGGGTCGTCGTCGCGGTAGAGATCCAGGCTCGGCACCTCGGTCAGCCGCACCCGCGGATCGAGATCCTCGGGATAGGGCTGCCCGGAGAACACCTCGACCTCGTGGCCGAGCTCGACCAGCCCCTGACTCAGGTACCGCACGTACACACCCTGCCCGCCGCAGTGCGCCTTGCTGCGATACGACAGCAGTGCGATCCGCATCAGTGCGCCGCCCCGTAGCTGACCTGCCAGTGCTTGATGCCGTTGATCCAGCCCGAGCGCAACCGCTCCGGCTCGGCGACCTGCGTGAGATCCGGCATCACGGTGGCGATGGCCTGGAACATCAGGTCGATCTCGAGCCTGGCCAGGTTCGCGCCGACACAGAAGTGCGCGCCGGTGCCGCCGAAACCCAGGTGCGGATTGGGATCGCGCAGGATGTCGAAGCGGAACGGGTCGTCGAAGGCGTCCTCATCGAAATTGGCCGAGCTGTAGAACAACCCGAGCCGCTGGCCCTTCTTGATCTGCTGCCCGCCGAGTTCGGTGTCGGCGGTGGCGGTGCGCTGGAACACCGTCACCGGCGTCGCCCAGCGCACGATCTCGTCGGGCGCGGTGCGCGGGCGCTGCTGCTTGTAGAGCTCCCACTGGTCCGGATTGTCGACGAAGGCCTTCATGCCGTGGGTGATGGCATTGCGGGTGGTTTCGTTGCCCGCCACCGCCAGCAGGATGACGAAGAACCCGAACTCGTCGGAGCCGAGCGCCTCGCCGTCCAGATCGGCGTGCACGAGCTTGCTGACGATATCGGCGACCGGGTCGGCGCGGCGCTGTTCGGCCATGTTCCAGGCGTAGCCGAGGATCTCGGCCGCGGCCAGCGAGGAGGCGTCGGTGGTGGTGTTGTCGCCGTATTCCGGGTCGTCGTAGTTGAGCATCTGGTTGGACCAGTCGAACAGCTTGCGCCGGTCCTCCTGCGGCACCCCGACGAGCTCGGCGATCGCCTGCAACGGCAGCTCGCAGGCCACCTGCTCGACGAAGTCACCGCCGCCGCAACCGCGCGCCGATTCCACGATGGCCGCTGCCCGCTCGGTCAACGCCGCGCGCAACCCCTCGACTGCGCGCGGCGTGAACCCCTGGGAGATGATCCGCCGGATCTTGCTGTGCTTGGGCGGGTCCATGTTCAGCAGCAGCGCGCCGGTGAGCTCGATCTGCTCGGGGGTGACCTCGCCGGGCAGCCGGATGACCGAGCCCTTGAGCTGGGAGGAGAACAGCTCGGCATTGCGTGAGACCGTCTTGATGTCCTCGTGCTTGCTGACGACCCAGTAACCGCCGTCGCGGAAACCGCCGGACTGCTCATCGGTCTGGGCGTTCCACCACACCGGCGCGGTACTGCGCAGTTCGGCGAATTCCTCGACGGGATTGCGGGTGGCCCACAGGGCCGGGTCGGTGAAATCGAAACCGGAGGGGATCACTGCTGCTCCTCGCCGCGCTCAGCGCTGCCTGCGGCGGTAGCGCACGCGACAGGGTTGCTGTAGCTGCACCACCATCTTGGAATGGTCGTTGCGGTAGGTGTCCGAGGGTTGCGTGAGCTCGAATTCCCAGTCCCGCAACAGGATCGAGAAGATCGCCTTGAGCTGCATCAGCGCGAACGGCGCCCCGACACAGCGGTGCCTGCCCGCGCCGAAGGGAATCCAGGTCCAGCGGTTGACGATGTCGTCCTGGCGCGGGTCGAGATAGCGGGCCGGGTCGAAGGCGTCGGGGTCGGGGAAGTCGGCCGGGATCCGGTTGGAGACAGCGGGTGTCGCGGCGACCATGTCACCCGGGGAGATCCGGTGCCCGCACACCTCGAACTCGCCGCGGGCCACCCGCATGAGCACGATCAGCGGCGGATGCAGGCGCAGGGTCTCCTTGAGCGCGGCCTCCAGCTGCGGGATCTGGCGCAGCGCGTGATGACTCACATCGGCGCCGTCGGCGAAGAGTTCGTCGAGCTCCTGCACCACCCCGGCCAGCGTCTCCGGGTGACGCAGCAGTTCGATGATCGTCCACGCCGCGGTCCCGGAGGTGGTGTGGTGACCGGCGAACATCATCGAGATGAAGATGCCGGTGATCTCGCTGGCCGAGAAGCGCAGCTCACCGTTGTCGTCGGTGATCGAGACGAGCACGTCGAGCATGTCGCGATCCTCTTTGCCCACCGGCGGATTCGCGATGCGACCGGTCATGATCGCCTGCACCAGCTCGACCAGGGCCGCGCGCGCGGCGTCGCGGCGGACGAAGCTCTCGATCGGCGCGTACGGGTCGACATAGGCCAGCGCGTCGGTGCCCTGTTCGAGTTCGTGGTAGAGGTGCGCGAAGCGGCCGTCGAGCTGCTCGCGGAACTTGCGCCCGATCAGGCAGGCCGACGAGGTGTAGATGGTCAGCTCGGCGAAGAATTCGAGCAGGTCGATCTCGCCGATGTCGTCCCAGCCGGCGATCATCCGGTCGACCTCGGCGGCGATGGTGCCCGCGTGCCCGCGCATGTGGTCCGCGCGCAGGGCCTGGTTGTGCAGCATCTCCTTGCGGCGTTCCGGCGGCGCGTCGAAGATGACGCCCTCGCCGAAGATCGGCTTCATGAACGGATAGGCGGCGGCCTGGTCCAGATCGTCGTCGCCGGCCCGGAAGAAGAATTCGTTGGCCTCGGCCCCGGAGAGCAGCACGACATCGCGCCCGGCGAGTTCGAAGGTGCCGACATCGCCGCATTCCGCGCGCACGCGACGCATCAGGGCGATCGGATCGGTGCGGAATTCGTCGAGGTGCCCGTGTTCTTCCGCGCCGCCGGACACACGCCGTGGTTGCACCAGCGTCATGGGGAGATCCTTCCCGTAATACTGTCCAGACACCGTATGGACATGTGTCTGGACGTTACTACGGTTACCGGTTCGCGACAAGGTTTCGGGCCCGGCGCACACACGTGTGCCGGCGCGCGAGAGGCACGCCGGCACGGGCTATGGGTGGTATCGGGGTGGAATCAGGCTGGGGCGGCGGCGGTTCGGGAGCGCTGGGTGACGGGGACGGCGTAGGCGGCGCCGTCGCGGATGCCGAATTCGAAGCGGCAGGGGAACAGGGAGGGTAGGCCGGTCGCGCGTAGGTCGTAGTTCGCGGCCAGGGTCTGCATCGCCCAGTGCTGCAGCGAGTCGGGTAACCGCAATGTGGTGCCGTCGACGGTGGACACATAGGCGTGCGTCCGCTCGCCGTTCACCGGCAGTGGGTTGCGCAGACCGACCGCGCCGATCTCCAGAATCCGTCCGGCGCTGTGCGAAGAAGCGACGCTCGGCAAATCCAACTCGATGTCGTCCATGCCGGAAACGCTAGTGCAGCAACTATTCAGGGAACACCGAAATCACGCCCCCTTGACCGAACTTCGCACCGGCTGCGAAGACCCGGCACCGACCAGGACGCCGTCACACGACTGCAAAGAACCGGCAATGTTCCCGTTCCTGGACCTTCATCGGTGGGCCGTCGCAGCGTTCTCAGCGGGCCATCAGCCAGGGCAATGCTCCATCCGCACTGGGCGCCGCCGCGGCCGCTGCCGTCGCACTCGGTGGTTTCGCCGCCGGTACCGCAGGCGCCGACGCCAACGTCCCGCTGCCCGACGGCCAGCGCCAGGGCCCGGGTGTGACCATTACGCGAACCGGTGAGCGCGCCGTGATCTCGCCGTCGCTGGCCGCCAACGGCGCGGGCCGCGTGGCCTGGGTCTCGGGCACCGTGATCGCCGATGTCACCGCCACTCCCGAGGGCGAGGTCGGCCCGTACAACGGTCCGGCCGGCAAGGAGGGCACCAACAACTCCTCCACGCACGGTGCCTCGCAGCTCAACACCGGCTACATCGTCGGTTGCCAGGTGGCCATCGGTGACGACGCCATCTCCGCCGGCATCTCCGGCGGCATCGATCGGTCCGGTGGCAGCATCGGCGGCTCGGTCGGTCTCGAACTCGGCCCGGGCGAGGTCAAGTTCGTCCAGATCGAGAAGAAGGACATCCTGAAGGCCGGCGTCTACGCCGTCGAGTACCAGGACGTCGAGATCGAGGTCCAGGGCTGCGCCGGTTACGCGCAGGCCCGCTCCTACTCGGTCGTGGAGATCATCGGCGACCACTACTCCAAGACCACCCTCTACGGTGCCCCGTTCAGCATCGGCTGAGCGCACCGCAGCGACCGAATCGATCCGAGGAAATGACATACATGATCGACCGTAAGAATTCGGCTCGGCTGGCCGGTGTGGTCGGCGCGGCCGCCGTGGCGCTCGGACTGCTGTCCACCGGCGCCGCCAACGCCGACACCTTCGTGCCGCTGCCCGGCGGCGAGATCGTCAAGACGCTGGCCGACGGCACCGTCGTCACCGTGCGCCTGGTCGGCGAGTCGGCCAACATCAACCCGTCGATGGGCTCCACCCCGGTGCACCGCAACGTCTGGGTCTCCGGCAGCGCGCAGGTCGAGGTGTCCGGTGACAACGCCAAGGGCGGCAAGATCTACCCGGGCTACGTCGTCGGCTGCCAGGTCAACATCGACGGCGGCGGCGTCGAAGGTGGCGTCGAGGGTGAATCCAGCTGGGACGGCGAGGATGTCAACGTCGGCGCCAGCAGCGGCGCCGAGCTGAGCCTCGGCCCCGGCCAGGCCAAGTCGTTCTACCTGCTCGATCTCGAGAAGGCCGACGACTACGGCAACGAGGATCACTCCACCAACAACAAGTTCAAGGGCAAGACCGGCTCGGTGACCTGGGCCGACTCCACGATCGGCCTCAGCGGCTGCGGCGGCTACGCCCAGGCGCGCGCGTTCGTGAAGGTGAAGGTCGAGACCGAGAACGTGAATTCGGTGGTCACGCTGTGGGGTCAGCCGTTCAGCATCGGCTGATGCCCTGACAGGGGACACGAAGGCCCGGCGCATCGCGCGCCGGGCCTTCGTCTGTGTTCGGGGCTGGTTCGGTCACCGGAATCGGGTGCTGCGACGGCATCCGGATCCGCGGCCGCGTGCGGGCGGTGTCCTCCTCCGAACCGGCGCCGTTGCGTACCGACTCGATCCCGGTGACCAGTGGTGTCGCGGCCCCTCATCGGGCCCCGGCACCGGTCGAGAATCGCAAGTGTTCATTGCATCGGATCAGGGCGCTTGTTTGCGATCGCATGACGATCCACGGGCAGGGCCGGGATGGTCAGCACGAAACGCGCGCCACCGCCGGGCCGTTCGGCACACCACAGGCTGCCGTGATGCCCGGCGACGGTCTCGGCCACCAGAGCCAGCCCGATCCCGGTGCCCGCGGTGGTGCGCGAGGCGGTGACGAAGCGGTCGAAGATCCGCTCCCGGTCCGCGGGCGGGACGCCGGGGCCCGCGTCGTCGACCAGGATCCGGCAGTCCGGGCCGTCCCGCTCGACCCGGACCCCGACCAGACCGCCGCCGTGACGTTCGGCGTTGTCGAGCAGATTCACCAGGGCGCGTTCGAGTTCCATCCGCCGTCCGCGCACCATGACCTCGGTGCCGACCTCGAGCAGCTCGGGTGCGGCGCCGCGCCCGGCGAGCAGGTGGGCGAGCAGGTCCGCCGGTGCCAGCGGAGCCGGATCGGAGCGGTGGATGCCTGCCTCGGCGCGGGCCAGCGCGAGCATGTCGTCGAGCAGCCTGCGCAGATAGGTCGTCTCCTCGATCAGCAGATCCAGTGCGGCGCGCGGCCGTTCGGAGAGTTCGTCGCGGTGCCCGGCCAGCACCGTCGCGGTGGTGGTGAGGGTGGTCAGCGGGGTGCGCAGCTCGTGGCTGAGATCCGAGACCAGCCTGCGTTCGTGCTCGATGCGGCGTTGCAGCGAATCGACCATGGCGTTGAACGAGTCGACGGTGGTCGAGAGGTCCTGGTCGGTGGTGCGCGGCAGTCGTTGCTCGTGTTCGCCCGAGGCGATCCGCGATGCGGTGCGCGCGACCTGACGCAGCGGGCTCAGCGCGTGCTGGGCGGCCCAGGCACCCAGCGCGGCGGCCACGGCCACCGCGACGACGGCGCAGGCGAGCACGATGGTCCGCATCACCCGCATGGTCGAGACCAGTTCCTGCATCGGCGCGAACTCGTAGAGCACGGCGTGTTCGTCGATCTGCGCGCCGGTCCGCAGATAGGGCTGACCGCCCAGGCGCACCTCGGCCGGCTCCAGTTCGTGCTCGCCGACGGCCTCGGCCAGCGGCGGGGGAGTGACGTCGCTGCCGACGATGGTCCACTCCTCGTCCCAGCGCAGCAGAGCCATGGTGCCGGTGGGCAGGTGCAGGGTCTGCAGCGCCTGCTCACCGGTGACGTGCAGCTTGTCCATGCGCAGCCGCAGCAGTTCGGCGTGCACGCCGGTGGCGCGCTCGACCGTGCGGGTCCGCTGCGATTCCATGTAGCTGGTGCTGATGCCGTACACCGAGCCGGCCAGCACCACCGCGACCAGGCTCGCGCCGAAGACGAACGCGGCCATGACCCGGCCCCGCAGTCCACGGAATCGGGAAGGTAAGCGCAGGCGTGACTCAGGCCTGGACATCGAGTCGGTAGCCGAGCCCGCGCACGGTGACGAGCAGACGCGGGTCGGCGGGATCGCGTTCGATCTTGGTGCGCAGCCGGCGCACGTGCACGTCGACGATGCGTTCGTCACCGAAGAACCCGCGGTCCCAGATCTTGTCGAGCAGTACCTGCCTGCTCAGCACCAGCCCGTCGTTGCCCGCCAGCTCGCACAGCAGCCGGAACTCGGTCAGCGTCAGGTGCAGGTCGGCGCCGCCGAGCTGCACCGAGCCGCGTTCCTGGCACAGCACCAGCTGCCTGCCCGCGTCGAGCACGAGCTCGGTGACCTCGCGCTCGACAGTGTTCCTGGTGCGCCTGCGCAGCGCCCTGATCCGGGCGGTGAGCTCCTTGACCTCGAACGGCTTTGTGACGAAGTCGTCGGCGCCCGCCTCCAGCGCGGCGACCACGTCATGGGTGTCGTCGCGCGCGCTGACCACGATGATCGGCACGTCGTGCTCGCGGCGCACCTCCCGGATACAGGTGTAGCCGTCCATCCCACTGCCCAGCATGAGGTCGACGATCATCACGTCGGGCACGCCGTGCGTCCTGACCTGATCCAGCGCCGTCTCGGCGAGCTCGGCTTCGGCGACGACATACCCTTCGTCTTCCATCGCCAGCCGCAGCGACGTCCGAACCCGGGTGTCGTCCTCCACGATCATCAACTGTGCGCTCATTCATTGCCTCCGATCCCACGGTAGCTGGTCGGTGGCAGGCGGTGCCTAACCGATGGCGAAGCGCAGCAGCGCCTGGCGGTCACCCTGCTTGATCTTGCCCTTGCGGTCGAGGACCTCGAGTTGCCAGACCGGGCCGTTGCGGAACGCGCGCGCGATGGCGTTGGCGTTCTCCGCGCCCAGCAGCGAGGGCCAGATGTCGGCGACGGGCTGGGTGTCGGCGCCGGTGGCGTCGTAGATCTTGAACGAGACGTTGTTGGCCTTCTCGAACGAGGCGCCCTTCTTGAACGCGGCCGCGACGAACACGATGGCGTCGATGGGCGTCGGCACGTCGGCGAAGGTGACGTGCACGGTCTCGTCGTCGCCGGCGGCGGCGCCGGTCTGTTCGTCACCGGAGTGCAGTACCGAGCCGTTGCCGATCGGGTCCAGCGAGTCGAGTCCGGCGAAGCGCACCGGCTCGCCGCCCTGGAGCAGCACCGCGATCAGGTCGAGGTCGACGCCGCGCTTGCGGCGGGCCATGCCGAGCAGGCCGCCGCTGGTACCGGCCGACGGATCCCAGCTCACGCCGACGCTCATCTTGGTGATACCTGCGAGATCGGCTGCGCCGTCTTCTTTTCTGAGAGTGATCACACGACGAGGCTACCGACATTCCGGGCATGCCGTGCGGTGCGGCGTCCTCACCACCAGCCGAGGATCGGTTGCAGCGCGCGCCCCAAGGCCCCTGCGAGAGAACGGGAATAGCTGGCGGTGAGGTGGTGCTCGTCGTGGTAGATGAGGATGTTGCCTTCGGCGACCGTGCAGATCGCCGCCCGGCAGACCGCGTCGCTCAGGTCGATCGGGAAGATGCTGGGGAACCGTGCGGCCGGTTCGAGTTGCGGGTCGACCGGGCTGAGCGCGTCGGTGCGGCGCATCCCGCAGCTCGTGCGGTCGCCACCGGCGGCCAGGCAGTCCGCGGCCGCGTAGCGGACGGTGCCGCGGCGCAGCCACGGGGTGTCGCGCACGGTGATCACATTGAGGCCCTGATCCGAGAGCGCCGACCAGACGTCGAGGTATTCCGCGGGCGTCTCGTCGCCGCCGCTGTCGCGCGGGCGGGTACCGACGGTGAACACCCAGTCGGGCCGGTCGGTGCCGAGCCGGTCGATCACCTCGCGTGACCAGTCGCGGCAGTCCGGGATCGGTTCACCCACGTAGGTGGCGTCTTCGGCGACGGTGAGCGGACAGCCCATCTTCAGATACACCTGGATGCGGAAGGAGTGTTCCTCGGCGAGTACCTGCAGCGCGGGCAGCCAGTGCTCGGCATGGGAGCTGCCTGCCAGCGCGAGGGTGCGCTCGGCCTCGGGATCGCCGTAGGTACAGGTGACCACCTCGCGGGTGTTCCAGTCGGCGATACAGCCGTCGACGGTCGGCGGCGGCAGATCGGTGTGCGCGTCGAAGACGCTGGGGCGCAGGGGCGCCACGGGGACCGCGACACCGGCGGCCAGCGCCTCGGCGCCCGGGTAGCCCGCGAGCTCGAGGCCGGTGGCCGCGGTGGCGGGTTCGGTCCGGACCACGCCGTACTGCCACACCGAGGTGACGGCCAGCATCGCGACCAGCAGCGCGGCCACCGTCACCCCCGCCAGCCGGCGCAGATACACCACCCCGGTCGGCCTGCGCAACGGTTCCTCGATCACCCGGTGGGTCAGCCAGGCCAGGCCCAGCGACATCGCGATCACGCCACCGCCGCCGACCAGGTCGATCTCGGCGTCGCCGCGTTCGGCGAGGAAGAAGATCAGGATCGGCCAGTGCCACAGGTACAGCGGATAGGCGATATCGCCGAGCCAGCGCATCAGCGGATGGGCCAGCAGCCGGTGCGGGCCGGTCCAGTCCGTGGTGGGCACCCGGTTGACCGACAGGATCACCGCCGCGGCCGCGCACACCGGCAGCAGCGCGTACGGTCCGGGAAAACGATTGGCGCCGTCGGCGATCAGCCACCCGCACAGCACCACCCCCGCGACACCGAGCACCGCCGCCGCACCGCGCGCCCAGCGCGGCAGCGACAGCCACGGCGCGAGCACGGCCAGCCCCGCGCCGGCCGCGAGCTCCCAGCCGCGCGCGAGGGTGTCGTAGTAGTTCCAGCCCTGCCGTGTCGCCGCGCCCTCGATGGCGTACCCGAACGACCACACCGCCGCCGCCACCACGACGATCCCGACCAGCGGCCGGATCAGCGCCGGTCGCGACAGTGCCGCGCACCCGCGGGCCACCACCGCGACCACCACCAGCGCCGCGAGATAGAACTGCCCCTGCACCGACATCGACCACAGATGCTGGAGCGGGCTGACCGACGGGTCGGCGGCCAGATAGTCCGCCCAGCTCAGCGCCAGTTCCCAATTCTGGTGGTAGAACAGCGATGCCACGGTCTGCGCCGCGATGTCGGACCACTGCGTGTACGGCAGCAGCAGCGTGCTCGCCACCACGACCGCGGCGAGCACGACCGTCATGGCGGGGACCAGCCGCCGCGCGGTGCGCCGCAGAACCGCCCACTCCCAGGCGGTTTCGTCGCGCTCGGCCCGGCGCAGCAGCAAACCGGTGAAGAAGAAGCCCGACAGCACCAGGAACACGTCGACACCGCCGGAGACCCGGCCCATCCACACATGGAAGACCACCACCAGCGCGATGGCCAGTCCGCGCAGCCCGTCCAGATCGGATCGGTAGGTGCTTGCCGCGAGGGGCGCGGTGGTCGCCGAACCGGATCCGGTGACCGTCACCGCCGCGAATCCGATGCCACGCCCCCGCCGGCGGTAAGTGAATCGGTATTCCCGAGAACGGCGAGCGTGGAAAGCATGACGAATCTCCTACCACGGGCCGAATGCCGGTGTCACATCATCGGCTGCCTGTCACGGCGGCTGCCGGTGACGGTTGCCGCGTTTCCGCTGCTATCGTTGATTTCGACCATCCGGTCGATAATCTCCCGTAGCCCGAAGGAGTGATGGGGTGCCCGAAGTCCGGCGGACGCAGGCGCAGCGGCGGGCCGAGACGAGCAAGGCCCTCATCGACGCGGCCATCGAGACCATCGTCGACAAGGGGTACGCGCAGGTCACCGTGAAGGAGGTCTGCCGGCGGGCCGGGGTGTCCCACGGCGGGCTGTTCGGGCGGTTCCCGACCCTGTTCGATCTGGTTGCCGCCGCGGCGGCCGAGGTCGGCAAGCGGCAGCGGGAGTCCTTCGTCGCCAAGATGAATCAGTTGCCGGATCGGTCCGATCTCACCGAGGTCCTCAGCTTGTGGCGGTCGGCCGCGCGCGATCCGATCAACGCGGTGTGGCTGGAGCTGACCATGGCGGCCCGCACCGATCCCGCGCTGCGGGAGAAACTCGAGGTGGTGCGGCTCGAGTACGCGGCGGCGTTGGTGACCGGCGGGGTGAAAATGCCCTCGGCACGCGGGCTCTCGGTCGAACAGGTGCTGGCGCTCGGCTCGATCGTGGTGTTCTGTTTCGACGGCGACGCCCTGAGCACCGGCGCGTTCCCGCAGCCGGAGCAGGACGCGGCGCGCATGGCGGTGTTCAGCGAGATGGTCGGTCACTACCTCGCCGCGCATCGCGGCCCGGCCTGACCGGCCGGGCTGAGCGGGGCGCCCCCTGCACGCCCCGCTCAGGTATTCATCGGCCGAGCAGTGTGCCCAGGATCGCGGACGCGAAATCCGGGAGGTTGCCGGCGAATTCGGGTTCCAGCGCCGAGGAGGTGATGGTGCGTACCGTGCAACCGGGCCCCTGCACGGGCCCGTCGCCGTCGAGCGCCCGCTCGAGCCACGACAGGATGCCGCCTGCGCCGGTGAGCGCGACCATGCCGTGCGCGCCCATCGGCGTGTCCGGCACCGCGTCCCTGATCTGGGTGATCGAGGCGCCGGCGGCGCAGTATCGGGCGACCAGCGCGTCGACGGCCGGGCCGTTGCTCACTTCGTCGTGCAGACCGTTGAGGACGTACAGCGGCGCGGTCGGTGTCTCGCTGCCGCGCTTGCGGGCGTCCACCTCGCGGCGGATGACCGGGTCGGTCATGATCTGGTCGATCGGCGCGTTCAGCCACTCACTCACCCGCCGGAACCGGGTGCTGCCCACCGTCGTCGCGGTGCAGCTCGTGCGGGCGAGCTCGACGACGGCGCGGCCCGCCGGGGTGAGGTACGGATCGATGTGCTGGGCGAATTCGGGGGAGTCCTTGCTGATCGAGGCGAGCCCGAGCGGGACGAGACCCACCGTCGAGCGCCCGTCGGCGGTGCGGATGGCGGCCTCCAGATCCTGGACCGGCGCACCGATCGCGAAGCCGACCGCGTTCAGCTCCGGCGCGTAGCGCGGCTGCACCTCGGCGGCCCAGCTCGTCGCGACACCGCCACCCGAATAGCCCCAGCCCGCGACCTTCGTCGCCGCGCCGGGCAGTCCCAGCGGTGCGAAGTTCTCGGCCGCGCGAATGCCGTCCAGGACGGTGTAGCCCATGAGTCGCGGGGTCAGGAAGTGGTCGTCGACACCGCCGGGATCGGGCACGCTCACCGCCCAGCCCTTCGACAGCGCGGTGGCCACCAGCGCGGCCTCCGAGGGCACCGTCGACCGGCCCGACTGCTTCGCGGTGTCGAGCAGATCGGTGAGGTTGCCGTGCACCAGCGAGTACGACGGCATGCACTCACGCTGGATCGCGTCGTAGGCGGCCTGGAACGACAGCAGTGGCCGTGGCCGCGCCGGACCCTGCGGCACCAGCACCGTGGTGACGGCGGCGTAGGGATTGCCGTCGCCGTCGGTCGTGCGGTACAGCAGCTGCCAGGCCTGCGCGTCGATCGGGAACTGCTGCAACACCTTCGCCACCACGGGCCTGCTGTCGAGGATCGTCCCCGGCGCACTCGACTCGTACCCGGACGGCGGTGTGTAGAAGTCGTCGGCCACCTCGGCGCCGGCGGGCCCGGCGACCAGTGCGCCCACCGCAACCAGCGTGCTCGCGAGCAATGCGCCCCACCGTCCCCGGCGTCCTGTCCAGCCTCGGCGTTCCATGTATTCCCCACTCTCGTGTCGTGGATTCGGACGCTACGGGAACAGGTTCCCGAAATCAATATTTCGACCGTTCGCAATATTTATTGGTTGATCGGTACCGGGTGGCGCTATGGTCCCGCCGCTGCCTGTTTGTCGGTGTGCGAGGCCATAATTCCCGTACACACCGACAGTGGGGGGCCGTCCATGATCGACGAAACGATCGCACCCGAACGACTCGCCGATTGCCTGGCCGTGGTCGAGGCCGGGCTCGGGCTCGACAGCGCGGCCGTCCGGGGAATCGCGCCGCAGACCGGGGGATTGTTCAACTACCTGCTGCGGGTCGACACAACACAGGGCACTTACTTCTTCAAGCAGTACCTCGACGATGTGCCCAACCCGCTCTATTCCCCGCCGCGGATCCCGGCGGCCGAGCGGGCCGAACTGGCCGGACGGGTCCAGATGCTGGCCGCCGCCTGCTCCACGCAGGAGGTGCCGGAGATCGTGGCCTTCGACCGGCGCCGCTGCGCCTTCCTGATGACGGCCGCGTCCGGCGACGAGCCACTCAACGCCTACCTCGCCCGGGGCGAACAGCCCAGGGCGGTCCTGACCGAACTACCGCGCGCCCTGGCCGGACTGCACCAGTCGACCCACCACCGGTTCCCGCCGGACTCGCTGTTCGCCAACACCGCTTTCCGCGACTTCAAACTGCGCCTGCAATACGACGACATCACCGCCCACCTCACCCCACCCGAAACCGAGCGCGTGCTCGCCTGCCGCCGCGCCTACCAGGCCCGCACCGACTGCGTCACCCACGGCGACCTCAACTCGCGCAATATCCTCGCCACCGACACCGCCCTGGGCATCATCGACTTCGAGCAGTCGCACCTGGGCACCCCGGCCTACGACCTGGCCTACCTCCTCTGCGAACTGCTGATCTCGATGGAGACCGCTGGTGCAGGCGACCGGGTCGCGCGCACGATCGCGGAATTCCTCGATCACTACTGCGCGTATTTCACTGCGGCGAGCCGGGATTCGGTGGAAACGGAGATGACCCAGCACCTGGCAGTGCAGACGCTCTACCGCTTCTGGGGCCCGAGCCGCGCCGCATGGACGAGCTACGTCGACGAGGCCTGCCGCGAGCGGATCATCGCGCGCGCCAGGGCCTTGCTGATGGCGACAGGCCCGGTCACCGCTGTGCTCGCCGACCTCCGGAACTGAACGTTCAGGCGAGCAGCTTGGTCTTCGCCGCGGCGAATTCCGCGTCGGTGAGCGCACCCGCCTGGTGCAGCTGGCTGAGCTTGGTCAACTCGGCGACCACGTCCACGCCGCCGGACTGCGGTGCGGGAGCCGGTGGTGGCGGGGGTGCGTAGGCGGGTGGCTGCTGGGCCATCGTCTGCTGATCGACGTAGGCCTGCTGTTCGGCGGCTCGCCTGCGGGCCCGGTTGTTGACCGCGTTGGACGTGGCCGTGGCCGTGCCCGCGACAACCGCGGTCCTGGCCACGGTGCCGAGCAGTCCCGGTCGCCCGACACGACCCATTCGCAATGGCATGGCAGATCCCTTCCTAGGACTTCGCCGCGGCGAGGGCCGCGTCGACGGCATCGCGCGGGACCTGGACATGCAGGGCCACTTCGCCTTTCGCGCCGTGCACCGCGGCAGTCAGCCTGCGCGCCCAGGTCTCCTCGAAGACCAGCACCACCGCGGTGGTCCCCGGTTCCATCGACGCGCGGACCACCTCGAGGTCGGCGTCGCTGACCAGGTCGATGTCGGCGGCGGTCAGTCCGGTCAGGCCCACCTGGTTCAGGTCGTCGTCGATCTCGAGTTCGGTCACCGCGCCCGCGGCATCCATCGACAGCACGATCAGATCGAGCAGCGTCACCAGGCCGTCGCCGACCACCTGGGCCAGCGCGTCGGTGATCGTCGCGTCGATCGCGGTGCCGGGAAAGGTCAGCGCGAGGAATTCGACCGGCCCGAGCACTGGTGTTGATTCCATGGCCCGATCCTGCGCCGTCCCGGCCCGCCGCGCTTCACCCGAATCGGGTGAACCATACAGGCGCGCTCAGCCGGGGACGGCCGATCTCGGCGCCGATTTCATCCGAAACGGGCGATCCGTCGGGTCGGCGAGGTGGATAACTTCAGCTCATGACTGGCATCGTGGTGGCTCTGGTCGGCGCACTGCTGTGTTTCTACGGCATCCGTTCGGTGCATCTGGGGATCCTGGCGATCGGGTTCGGCCTGGGCTGGCTGATCGCGGACCTGTTCAACGCGTCGCTGTGGTGGCTGCTGCTGATCGGTCTGATCGGGGCGGTGTCGGCGTGGGTGGTGACCTCGCTGATCTTCAAGTTCGCCGCCTATCTCATCGGCGGCCTGACCGGCGCGATGATCGGCGCGAAGCTGGCCACCGTGCTGCAGCCCGGCGACAAGAACTGGGCACTGAGCATGATCGTGGTGCTGGCGATCTGTGTGGCCGGTGCCTTCCTGGCCCAGAAATTCGCCGCCCGCGCGCTGCTGTGGCTCACCTCGATCGGCGGCGCCAGCATGATCCTCAGCGGTGTCGCGCGGATGGGTGATTCGCTGGCCTTCCTGCGCTCGCCCGACCAGGCCTGGGAACAGATCGTCTCGACCCTGGCCTGGATCGGACTGTCGGTTCTCGGCTGGATCACCCAGCGCCACCTGTTCGCCGAGAAACTCGGCATCGAACACCTCGTCGGTGACGACGACGAACCGGAGATCGACCAGCGCAAGCGCAACGGCGGCTGGCCCGGCTGACCACCCGACCCCCGATTTCGCCGTCGTCACCCCGTAGTGCCCCGGTCGGCCGGGGTGTAGGGGATGTTGGCCGCGCGATTCTGGTCCACCCGGATCGCGCGGCCCAGCTGCGGAAACGCGCGCTGCGCGCAGGCGGGACGTTCACAGACCTTGCAGCCTGCGCCGATCGGGACCGCGGTGGACTCGTCGTGGATCGGCAGACCGTGCGAGTAGACGAGTTTCTCGGCATAGGCCAGATCGCAGCCGAGACCGATGGCGAAATCCCTTTTGGGGGAGAGATATCCGGGGGTGCTCTCGTCGGTGGTCCTGGCCAGCCACAGGTATTTGCGGCCGTCGGGCATCTCGGCGATCTGGGTGCGGATCCGGCCGGGCGTGGTGAAGGCCTCGTGCACCACCCACAGCGGGCAGCTGCCGCCGACCCGGGAGAAATGGAACGCGGTGGCGGACTGGCGCTTGGAGATATTGCCCGCGCGGTCGGTGCGGACGAAGAAGAACGGCACCCCACGCTGATTCGGCCGTTGCAGCGTGGACAGCCGATGACAGACGGTCTCGAAACCGACCTCGAACATCGACGACAGCAGGTCGATATCGTAGTGCATGTCCTCGGCCGCATCGCGAAACCTGGTGTAGGGCAAGATCAGCGCACCCGCGAAGTAATTCGCCAGGCCGATCCGCAACAGATCCCGGGAACCACCCGGCATCGACTCCACCGACGCGGTGAGCGCGTCGATGATGTGGGTGTGCGTCAGGAACGCCAGCTGGGTGGCGAGCTGAAAGGCGCGCTGCCCGGGAGAAAGCCTGCGGGCCAAGATGATTCGCCGGGCATCGGGGTCGTAGATCCGTTTGGGGCCGGGATCGGTGGGGTCGTCGGTGCGGATGCCGACGGTGATGCCGTGCTGCTCGTGCAGCAAGCGGGTCAATTGCAGATCGAGTCCGCCGATACTCAGCCCGTTCTCGGTGAACAGCGTTTCGGCGGCCTGGTCGAGCGCGGGAATGTGATTGCGGCGGTCGTAGAAGAAGTCGCGCACGTCCTCGTAGGGCATGGCGGTGCCGGGTTCGGCCGGGCCGGTCTCGAGTTCGGCGGAGAACTGTTCGAGCTGCTGGGTGGCGCCGCGCAGGCGCCGGTGCAGGCCGACCAGCAGCCGGGCCGCGCGGGGCGCCCTGGTCATCAGGTCGTCGAGTTCGGCGGTGGAGACCGCCGCGGCGTCGGGGTCGTCGGCGAAGACGTCCTGTAGGTCGGCCAGCAGCCGCGCGTCGCTGTCGGCGGCGAAGAAACCCATGTCCAGGTCGAAGGTGGCATTGAGCCGCAGCAGCACCTGCACGGTGAGCGGGCGCTGATCGTTCTCGAGCTGATTGACATAACTCACCGATAGCCCGAGCACCTTGGCCATCCCCGATTGGGACAGCCCACGCTGTTCCCGCAGCGTCCGCAGCCGCGCGCCCGCGTACATCTTCTGCATGCCACCAACGTAGCAGCCGCACCTTTCACAACTTACGCAAATTTGCTGGAATTCGTCCACAATATTTGGCATTTGCGGTGTATTTCGCGGTAAACGCGCTGTGTGTAACGTGCGAAACAAGCAGCAGGAATTCACCGCTCCGGGAGGCATTCACCGTGAAGAACCATCTCGTCCGCACCCATCGTTCCGCCGAGGAATTCCCCCGTGCCGAACACCTCGCGTGGCGGATCGCCGAGGTTGCCGCCGACCCGGTCGCGGTGCCCGCCGAGACCGCGGAGATGATCGTCAACCGGATCATCGACAATGCCGCGGTGGCCGCGGCCTCGCTCACCCGGCGCCCGGTGGCGAACGCGCGCGCTCAAGCACTCGCCCACCCCTACGGCCCCGGAGCCGCCGTGTTCGGTGTGCCCGGCCGGTTCTCCCCGGAATGGGCGGCCTTGGCCAATGGCGTCGCGGTGCGGGAACTGGACTTCCACGACACCTTCCTGGCCGCGGAGTACTCGCACCCGGGCGACAACATCCCGTCGATCCTCGCGGTCGCCCAGCACACCGGCCGCGACGGCGCCGACCTGATCCGTGGCCTGGCCACCGGCTACGAGATCCAGGTCGACCTGGTGCGCGCGATCTGCCTGCACGAACACAAGATCGACCACGTCGCCCACCTGGGTCCCTCGGCCGCCGCGGGCATCGGCACCCTGCTCGGCCTCGACACCGAGACCATCTACCAGGCCATCGGCCAGGCCCTGCACACCACCACCGCCACCCGTCAGTCCCGCAAGGGCGAGATCTCCAGCTGGAAGGCCTACGCGCCGGCCTTCGCCGGGAAGATGGCGGTGGAGTCGGTCGACCGCGCGCTGCGTGGCGAGGGTGCGCCGTCGCCGATCTGGGAGGGCGAGGACGGTGTGATCGCCTGGCTGCTCGGCGGCCCGCAGGCGGAGTACTCGGTGCCGTTGCCCGGCCCCGGCGAGGCCAAGCGCGGCATCCTCGACACCTACACCAAGGAACACTCGGCCGAGTACCAGAGCCAGGCACCGATCGACCTGGCCTTCCGCCTGCGCGAGCGGATCGGCGATCTGGACCAGATCGCGACCGTCGTGCTGCACACCAGCCACCACACGCACTACGTGATCGGCACCGGCTCCAACGACCCACAGAAGTTCGACCCCGCGGCCTCGCGCGAGACCCTCGATCACTCGATCATGTATATCTTCGCGGTCGCCCTGCAGGACGGTACCTGGCACCACGAGCGCTCCTACGCCCCCGAGCGGGCCCAGCGTCCCGACACCGTCGCGCTGTGGAACAAGATCTCCACCGCCGAGGACCCGGAGTGGACCCGCCGCTACCACTCCACCGACCCGAACGAGAAAGCTTTCGGCGCCCGCGCCGAAATCACCTTGAAGAGCGGCGAAGTCCTCGTCGACGAGCTGGCTGTCGCCGACGCGCATCCGCTGGGCGCGCGCCCGTTCGCCCGCGACCAGTACATCGCCAAGTTCCGCACCCTGGCCGAGGGCGTGATCGACCCGGCCGAACAGGACCGCTTCCTCGACCTCGCCGAGCGCACCCCCGAGCTCACCGGCGAGGAACTGGGCGGGTTGAACTTCACCGTCTCCGACGAGGTGCTCGCGCGCGCGCCGAAGCTGCCGAAGGGCCTGTTCTGATGACGGGGCTGCTCGCCGCGGCGACCTCGGCCGCCGACAAGCGCATCGTGTTCCGGGCCGGCCTGGCCTCGGACCGGATCCAGCGGATACCGGGCGCGTTCAATCCGCTGGTGGCCAGGCTGATCGAGGAGATCGGCTTCGAGGGCGTCTATGTCTCGGGCGCGGTGGTCTCGGCCGATCTGGCGCTGCCCGATATCGGGCTCACCACGCTGACGGAAGTCACCGAGCGTGGCAGGCAGATCGCGCGGGTCACCGACCTCCCCGTGCTCATCGACGCCGACACCGGATTCGGTGAGCCGATGAGCGCGGCGCGCACGGTCACCTTCCTCGAGGACGCGGGCATCGCGGGTGCCCACTTCGAGGACCAGGTGAATCCGAAGCGCTGCGGCCACCTCGACGGCAAAGCCGTTGTGTCGGTGGCGGAGATGGTGCGGCGGTTGCGCGCGGCGGTCGCGGCACGGCGTGACCCGAACTTCGTGATCTGCGCGCGCACCGACGCCGCCGGAATCGAGGGCATCGACGCGGCGATCGAGCGTGCCAAAGCCTACGCCGAGGCGGGCGCCGACCTGATCTTCACCGAGGCCCTGCACACCCCCGCCGATTTCGAGAAGTTCCGGGCCGCGGTGGACACCCCGCTGCTGGCGAATATGACCGAGTTCGGCAAATCCGAGCTGGTCCCGGCCGCCACGCTGGAGAAGATCGGCTACAACGCCGTCATCTACCCGGTGTCCACCTTGCGGCTGGCCATGTTCGCCGCCGAAGCCGGCCTGCGCGAGATCTTCGCCGAGGGCACCCAGGCCAGTCTGCTGGATCGGATGCAGCACCGGTCCCGGCTCTACGAACTGCTGCAGTACGAGCGCTACAACGAATTCGATTCCGACATCTTCAATTTCGCGTTGCGAAAGGACCAGTGATGACCGACATCGCGGTACCCACCATCTACAAGGGCCTGGCCGGCGTCGTCGTCGACACCACCGCGATCTCGAAGGTGGTCCCGGAAACGAATTCGCTGACCTACCGCGGCTACGCCGTGCAGGACCTGGCCGCGCACTGCTCGTTCGAGGAGGTGGCCTACCTGCTGTGGCGTGGTGAGCTGCCCGGTCACGTCGAGCTGGAACGGTTCTGTCAGCGGGAGCGCGCGTCCCGGCGCGCGGACCGCTCGCTGCTGTCGCTGGTGGCGAAGATGCCCGACAACTGCCATCCGATGGACATCGTCCGCACCGCGATCAGCTACCTCGGCGCCGAAGACCCCGCCGAGGACGACAACTCGGCACCGGCCAACCGCGCCAAGGCATTACGGATGCTGGCCGTGCTGCCGACCATCGTGGCCGCCGACCACCGCCGTCGCCACGGCCTGGACCCGATCGCGCCGCACTCCCATCTGGGGTATGCGGAGAACTTCCTGAACATGTGCTTCGGCGCCGTCCCGTCGCGGGAGCTGGTCAAGGCGTTCGAGGTGTCGCTGATCCTCTACGCCGAGCACAGTTTCAACGCATCCACTTTCGCCGCGCGTGTGGTCACCTCGACCCTGTCCGATATCTACAGTGCGGTGACCGCCGCCATCGGAGCGTTGAAGGGTGCGCTGCACGGCGGGGCCAACGAAGCGGTCATGCACGACATGCTCGAGATCGGCGATCCCGCGCTGGCCGAGGAATGGCTGCGAAAGAAGCTGGCGCACAAGGAAAAAGTGATGGGTTTCGGCCACCGGGTCTACAAGAACGGTGATTCCCGGGTGCCCACGATGAAAAAGGCGTTCCTCGATATCGCCGCCGCGACCGACGGCGATCAGTGGGTGCGGATGTACGAAGAGCTCGAACGCACCATGGACGAGGCCACCGGCATCAAACCGAATCTCGACTTCCCGACCGGCCCCGCCTATTACCTGCTCGGCTTCGATATCGAGGCGTTCACCCCGATCTTCGTGATGAGCCGGATCACCGGCTGGACCGCGCACATCATCGAACAGGGCGAATCCAACGCACTGATCCGGCCCCTGAGCGAATACGTCGGCGTGCCACAGCGCACGGTCGTCGCCTAGCACTACAGCCCGTTCTCGGCGGTCCGCACCACCCGTGCGGGCCGCCGTGCCGTACCCGGCGCACCCTCGCTGACGCCCCGACTCGACAAGGTCGATATGTTCTCCCGAATCCTGGTAGCCAATCGTGGCGAGATCGCCATCCGCGCCTTCCGCGCCGCCTATGAACTCGGTGCGGGCACGGTCGCGGTGTTCCCGTACGAGGACCGCAATTCCCCGCACCGGCACCAAGCCGACCAGTCCTTCCAGATCGGTGAGCCGGGCCATCCGGTGCGCGCCTACCTGTCGATCGAGGCGATCGTCGAGGCGGCGAAATCGGCCGGTGCCGACGCCATCTATCCGGGCTACGGCTTCCTGTCGGAGAATCCGGAGCTGGCGGCGGCGTGTGCGCGCGAGGGCATCACCTTTGTCGGGCCATCGGCCGAGGTGCTGGAAATGGCCGGGAACAAGGCCACCGCGATCGAGGCGGCGCGGGCGGCGGGTCTGCCGGTGCTGAAGTCGAGCGAGCCGTCGGCTGGTATCGAGGAATTGCTGACCGCCTCGGCGGAACTCGACTATCCGATCTTCGTCAAGGCTGTGGCCGGTGGTGGTGGTCGCGGTATGCGCCGGGTGGCCGCGCCCGAGCTGTTGCGTGAGTCGATCGAGGCGGCGTCGCGGGAGGCGGAGTCGGCGTTCGGTGATCCGACGGTGTTCCTCGAGCAGGCGGTGGTGAATCCGCGTCATATCGAGGTGCAGATCCTGGCTGATCAGCACGGCAATGTGATGCATCTGTTCGAGCGGGATTGTTCGGTGCAGCGGCGGCATCAGAAGGTGATCGAGCTGGCGCCTGCGCCGAATCTGGATCCCGCGCTGCGCGAACGCATCTGCGCCGATGCGGTGGCTTTCGCCCGCCAGATCGGTTACAGCTGCGCGGGCACGGTCGAGTTCCTGCTCGACGAGCGCGGTAATCATGTGTTCATCGAGATGAATCCGCGGATCCAGGTGGAGCACACGGTGACCGAGGAGATCACCGATGTGGATCTGGTGCAGGCGCAGTTGCGGATCGCGGCGGGGGAGTCCCTGGCGGATCTGGGTTTGAGTCAGGAGACGGTGTCGATTCGTGGTGCGGCGTTGCAGTGCCGGATCACCACCGAGGATCCGGCCAATGGTTTCCGGCCTGATACCGGGCGGATCACCGCGTACCGCACGCCCGGCGGTGCGGGCGTGCGGCTCGACGGTGGGGCGACGGTCGGCGCCGAAATCGGGGCGCATTTCGATTCGCTGCTGGTCAAACTCACCTGCCGGGGTCAGGATTTCCCGGCGGCAGTGGCCCGGGCACAGCGGGCGGTGACCGAATTCCGCATTCGTGGGCTCGCGACGAATATTCCTTTCCTGCAAGCAGTTCTGGATGATCCGGATTTCCGGGCGGGGAAGGTGAACACCTCGTTCATCGACGCGCGCCCGGATCTGGTGACACGGCGGGTGCCGGCGGACCGGGCATCGAAGATTCTCGACTATCTGGCCGATGTCACGGTGAACAAACCGCACGGTGAACGTCCGACCACGGTGTACCCGTACGACAAACTGCCCGCGATCGACCTGACCCTGCCGCCGCCGGACGGGTCACGTCAGCGGCTGCGCGCCCTCGGGCCCGAGGGATTCGCGCGGGCGCTGCGGGAGCAGAAAGCGCTCGGTGTCACCGACACCACCTTCCGTGACGCGCATCAGTCGTTGCTGGCCACCCGTGTCCGGACTAACGGTTTGCTGGGTGTGGCCGGGCATGTCGCGCGGCTGACCCCGGAACTGCTCTCGATCGAGGCGTGGGGTGGCGCGACTTACGATGTGGCGCTGCGGTTCCT
Source organism: Nocardia sp. NPDC059177 (assembly GCF_042755165.1). Lineage (NCBI taxonomy): Bacteria > Bacillati > Actinomycetota > Actinomycetes > Mycobacteriales > Nocardiaceae > Nocardia > Nocardia sp. NPDC059177. The sequence continues at coordinate 55,360 of NZ_JBHZBX010000010.1, forward strand.
GCATGAAGACCCGTGGGAGCGTCTCGCCGCGTTGCGTGAGGCTGTGCCGAACATCTGCTTGCAGATGCTGTTGCGTGGCCGCAACACCGTCGGTTACACGCCGTATCCGGAACAGGTGACGCGCGCTTTCGTTTCCGAGGCCGCGACCACCGGTATCGATATCTTCCGGATCTTCGACGCGCTCAACAATGTGGAGCAGATGCGGCCCGCCATCGACGCCGTACGCGAAACCGGCACTGCCGTCGCGGAAGTCGCATTGAGCTACACCGGTGACCTGCTCGACCCGGACGAACAGCTCTACACCCTCGACTACTACCTGAAGCTGGCCGAGCAGATCGTCGACGCCGGCGCGCATGTGCTGGCGATCAAAGACATGGCCGGTCTGTTGCGTGCGCCGTCGGCGGCGAAGCTCGTGACCGCGCTGCGCAGCAACTTCGATCTGCCGGTGCACGTACACACTCACGACACTCCGGGTGGTCAGCTGGCCACCTACCTCGCGGCGTGGCAGGCAGGCGCCGATGCCGTGGACGGTGCGTCGGCGGCGATGGCGGGTACCACCTCGCAGCCGGCGTTGTCGGCGATCGTCGCGGCTACCGCGCACACCGACCGTGACACCGGTCTGGATCTGCGGAATGTCTGCGATCTGGAGCCGTATTGGGAGGCGTTGCGGAAGGTGTATGCGCCGTTCGAGTCGGGTCTGCCCGCGCCGACCGGCCGGGTGTACACCCATGAGATTCCCGGTGGTCAGCTGTCGAATCTGCGTCAGCAGGCGATCGCGCTGGGTCTGGGTGACCGGTTCGAGGAGGTCGAAGCGAAATACGCGGCGGCTGACCGGCTGCTGGGGCGTTTGATCAAGGTGACGCCGTCGTCGAAGGTGGTCGGTGATCTGGCTTTGGCGCTGGTGGGTTCCGGTGTCGGTATCGAGGACTTCGCCGCCGACCCGGGTCGCTATGACATCCCGGATTCGGTGATCGGGTTCCTGCGCGGTGAGCTCGGTACCCCGGCCGGTGGCTGGCCCGAACCGTTCCGGGGCAAAGCCCTGGCCGGACGAAGTGAACCCAAACCCGAAGTCGCGCTGACGGCCACCGATCAGGCCGGTCTCGACGGGTCGCCGGACGAGCGCCGCGACACCCTCAACCGGCTGCTGTTCCCCGGCCCGACCGCCGAATTCCATGCTCATCGCGAGAAATACGGCGACACGACCGGCCTGTCGGAGAACCAGTTCTTCTACGGATTGCGCCGGGGTGAGGAACACCGGGTCCAGCTGGAGAAGGGCGTCACCCTGCTCATCGGCCTGGAGGCGATCTCGGAGCCGGACGAGAAGGGTGTGCGCACGGTCATGTGCATCATGAACGGGCAGTTGCGCCCGATCGCGGTGCGCGACCGGGCGATCACCTCGGAGCTCCCGGTCGCGGAGAAGGCCGACAAGAACAATCCCGGCCAGGTCGCCGCCCCCTTCGCCGGTGTCGTGACTCTCGCTGTGTCCGAAGGAGATTCGGTGAATGCCGGGGACACTCTCGGCACGATCGAGGCAATGAAGATGGAAGCGGCCATCACCGCGCCGCGCGCCGGTATCGTCGAACGGGTCGCCACGGCGAAGGTGCAGCAGGTCGAGGGCGGCGACCTACTAGTCGAACTGGGGGATGTCGATGACCGGTGAGTCCGTGGCACAGCGCCTGCGCGAGCACCCCGGGTACCGGGTGCCGTTCTCGGTGGAGTTCAATCCGCCCCGCGACGCCGCCGGGGAATCCCGGCTGTGGCGGACGGTGCGTGAATTCGAATGCCTGCACCCCGCCTTCGTCTCCATGACCTACGGCGCCGGCGGCTCGACCAAGGACCGCACCGTCCGGATCACCGGCGAACTCGCCACCCAGACCACCCTGCTGCCGGTCGCGCACCTCACCGCCGTCGGCCACAGCATCGCCGAACTGCGCTCCCTGGTCGGCTCCTACGCCGATTCGGGCATCCGCAACCTGCTCGTCCTGCGCGGCGACCCGCCCGGCGACCCGCTCGGGGAATGGCGCAGGCACCCCGAGGGCGTCGAATACGCCGACGAACTGGTACGCATCGTGCGCGATCTGGGTGACTTCCAGGTCGGGGTGGCGTCGTTCCCGCAGGGACATCACCGGTCCCCGGACCTCGCGCACGACACCCGGCATCTGGTGGCGAAATTGCGTGCGGGCGCGGAGTATTCGATCACCCAGATGTTCTTCGATGTCGAGCACTACCTGCGGTTACGGGACCGGGTGGTGGCGCTGGATCCGGTCGAGGGCGTCAAGCCGGTGATCCCGGAGCTGATGCCGATCACGTCGTTGCGGACGGTGCGGCGGGCCGAGGAACTCTGTGGCAGGCCGCTGCCCGCGGCGATACGGGCCCGGCTCGAGCGGGCCGCGGGCACCGGTCCGGTGGAGGACGCGGCCGCGGTGCGTGCCGAAGGCATCCGGATCGCCACCGAGATCGCCCAGCGGCTGATCGACGAAGGCGCGCCGTGCCTGCACTTCATCACCCTCAACTTCGCCAAGGCGACCAGCGAAGTCCTCACCAACCTCGGCTACAGCGCACACCAGACCACCACTGCCGTCGCCTAGCGAATAATCGTTGGACGCGCGTCCACGACGCCGTTACCGTGGCGACCATGCATTTGTACTTCCTCTAGGATTCCGGGCCGCGTCCGCATCGGCGGATCGCCCACGGCCCCGCATCGATGGCTCCGTCGCGCCCATGAGCGCGCACTCATCGAACACGGCACCTCCCCCTTTCGCGGGGGTGAGCTGTGCCCGGAGGAAGACCATGACCAACCCAATTCGGCCTGCCCGCGCCCGGGCTCAGCTGACCTGTTCCAGCATCCGCGTCCAGCGCGGCGAACGCACCGTCCTCGACGGTGTCGACCTGACCGTCTCACCGGGATCCCGGTGGGGGATCGTCGGCGAGAACGGACGCGGCAAATCCACGCTGCTGCACGTGCTCGCCGGGCTGCTCACCCCCGACGACGGCACCGTGCAGCGTGTCGGCACGCTGGCCCTGGCCACCCAGGAGATGCCCGACCACGACGACCGCACCGTCGGCGCGGTCGTCGACGAGCACCTCGCCGCCGCCCGCGCGGCGATGCGGCGCCTCGACGCGGCCACCGCCGCACTGGCCGAGGGCAGCCCCGGCGCCGACCAGGACTACAGCGAGGCACTCGACCTGGCCCAGCTGCTCGACGCCTGGGACGCCGACCGCCGGGTCGACATCGCCCTGGCAGGACTCGGCGCCGTCACCGACCGGGACCGGCCGCTGGCCACACTCTCGGTCGGCCAGCGTTATCGCGTGCGCCTTGCGGTGCTGCTGGCCGCCGGGGACGACTTCCTGCTGCTCGACGAGCCGACCAATCACCTCGACCGCGCCGCGCTCGACTTCCTGACCGCGCGGCTGCGGGAGTTCGCCGGCGGGGTCGTCGTCGTGAGCCACGACCGCGCGTTGCTCACCGATGTGGCGCAATCGTTCCTCGACCTGGACCCGACCCGGGACGGGCGGCCGCGCGTCTACGGTGGCGGCTACGCCGGCTATCGCGACGGCCGCCGCGCCGAGCGGGAACGCTGGGCCGAGGAATACGAACAGCAGCGCGGCGAGCGCGCCAAGCTGGCGCAGGACCTCTCGGCGGCCCAGAACCGCCTGGTCACCGGCTGGCGGCCGGACAAGGGTACCGGCAAACACCAGCGGGCCACGCGCGCGGGATCATTGGCGCGGGCCGTGCATCGCCGGCAGGACGAACTGGACCGGCACAGCGTCACCGCGCCCACGCCGCCGCAGCGATTCAGCATGCCCGCGCTGCCCGCACGGGTGGGAGTGACACTGATGCGGGCCGAGAACGTGACCGTCGCCGGGCGGTTGACCGCACCGGTCGACCTGTCCCTGGACTCGGGGGAGCGCCTGGTGCTCAGCGGTGCCAACGGGACCGGCAAATCGACGCTGCTGAGCGTGCTGACCGGCACCCTCACCCCGTCGACCGGGCAGCTGCACCGGGCCCGCAAAGCCCGCGTCCACCTGCTCGGGCAGGAATCCCGGTGGCCGCTGCGCTGCCGGGCGCGTGAGGTCTACGAGCACCGGATCGCCGAGCTGGTCACCGCCGGGCTGCTCGCCGAGAACGAGATCGTCGGCCTGTCCAGCCTCGGCCTGCTGACCTCGCACGAGGCGAACAAGCCGATCGGTGAGCTGTCGATGGGCCAGCAGCGCCGCCTCGATCTCGCCTGCGCCGTGGCCGCCCGCCCGCACGCCCTGCTCCTCGACGAGCCGACCAACCATCTCTCGCTCACCCTGGTCGACGAGCTCACCGAGGCCCTGCACGCCACCGAAGCCGCCGTCGTCGTAGCGACCCACGACCGCCAACTACGCCGCGACCTCGGCCACTGGCCGTGCCTGGAGCTGCGGGCACCGGCACCGGCACGGCACTGAGCACCGGGGGGAACGGTGGGCCGAACCCGCCGTTCCCCGCGTGCGCGGATCGTCACCCTCAGCTCGAGGACCGCGCCGAACAGCGGTTGACAACGGTCCGGCCGGGCTGTTCCATCCGGAGATGACCACCCCCACTGTTCTCGTCGAGCGCGACGGCCCGGTCGTCCTCATCGGCATCAACCGGCCCGCGGCGCGCAACGCGGTCGACGGTCCGACCGCCGCCGCGCTGGCCGCCGCCTTCCGCGACTTCGACGCCGACCCGGCGGCCGCGGTCGCGATCCTGTACGGGGTCGGTGAAACCTTTTGCGCGGGAGCCGATCTCAAGGCGATCGGCACCGAGCGCGGCAATGTCGCCGAGGTCGACGGCGACGGTCCGATGGGGCCGACCCGGATGCGGCTGAGCAAACCGGTCATCGCCGCCATCTCCGGTTACGCGGTCGCGGGCGGGCTGGAACTGGCCATCTGGGCCGACCTGCGTGTGGCCGACGAGGACGCCGTGCTCGGTGTGTTCTGCCGTCGCTGGGGCGTCCCGCTGATCGACGGCGGAACCGTCCGCCTACCCCGTCTCATCGGCGAGAGCCACGCCATGGACCTGATCCTCACCGGCCGCCCCGTAGACGCCGCCGAGGCCCATCGCATGGGCTTGGTCAACCGCGTCGCCCCGCGCGGCCAAGCCCTGGCGGCGGCCCGCGAACTCGCCAACGACCTCACCCGATTCCCGCAAACCTGCCTGCGCGAAGACCGCCTGTCAGCCCTCGAACAAGCGGGCCTGACCGAAACCGAGGCCATGGCCAACGAATTCACCCACGGCATGACCTCAGCGCTGTCCGACACCGTCGCCGGCGCAGCCCGCTTCGCCGCGGGCGCGGGCAGGCACGGCGACTTCACGACGGAAGGACCGGGTTCACCGGGCATCCCGTGAGATCGGTGGGCGGTGCTCTCGCACCCGGATCAGTTCGCTGCGCGCGAAACCCACCTGGGGAGTGTCTCGCGCGTCCGCCGCGGCGATCTCATCGGCCAGGTCGGTGGCCGCTTCGAGGACGAATCCCCGGTTGCGGCGCTCCGCGCGTCCACCGCCCGCCTTGCGCCAGGCCCGCCGGGCCCGCCGGTCACCACAGACCGCGTCGAGCTCGGCGTCGGTCAGCGCCCCGCCGTCGACCTCGGGGGCCAGGATGTCGCGCAGGAAGTCCCGTTCCCGGCCGACCGTGCTGTCGAAAACTTTCACCACGACAATCAGGGCGACAGCGATCAGCACCACCCAGCCGATCATCAGCAGCACGCCGTTGCCGCCGAGAATCGCACCCAGCGAATCCCACAGGCCGTGCAGCACCATCGCCGTCACCATCAACGCCAGCCCGCGTCCGATCCGGCGCGGTTCGGCGGGACGGCCGAGCAGATAGACCAACCCGGCGCAGAAGATCGCGCTGTAGAGGATGTGGGCAGCGACCCCGACCACCATCCGCAACCAGATCGTCGAGGCTTCGGCGCCGATCTGATTGGTGCCGAACTGGGTGGCGGCCGAGTTCATCGCATAGGCGATGTCTTCGATGATCTGGAAGCCCAGACCGAGATAGGCGCCGAGCACGAAACCGTCGAAGGCGGTGCGGACGAGTCGCGGTGCCAGGGTGATCAGCAGCAGCAGACCGACGCCCTTGGCGATCTCCTCGGTGAAGGGCGCGACCAGCCCCGCGCTCCAGTCCAGCGCCCAGCGCTGGCCGAACGCCTTGGCGTAGAGGGCGCGCAGGGCGTCGTTGGCGTCGGCGGCCATCACCCAGGTGGCGGCGAATCCGCCCCAGGCGAAGGCCGCGACCGCGATGCCGACGGGTTGGCGGGCGTAGCGGTCGAGGCGGTGGGTGAACCACCAGAACAGGGCGCCGTAGAGGGTGAAGGCCGCGATCGCGACCGTCAGCGCGGGTGCATAGACCGGTGAGCGATCGGTCAGCATGGTGACGAAGTGCAGCAGCCCGGCCGTCACCAGTGCCGTGTACACCCAGAACGCGAGGTTGCGGGGCTGGTAGAAGGTGAACCGGTTGCCCCAGCCGGAATCCCGCACCGCACGCGCCCGCCGGGTCGTCAGATCGGTACCCATCGTCACTGCCCTTCGCGGTCGGCGGCCACACTGGTCAGCATGGCGGCGACATCGGTCGCGGCCTGCGGCGGGGAATCGATCGGACCGGTGGCGACCACCTGGACGCCGTGGCCGTCGATGACGAACGCCGCGAGCGCGCCGTCGGTATCAGCGCTGGAGTAGTGCACGATCAATCCGCGGGTACCGTCGCGGGTGGTGATCGGCTGCGGGTCGCCGGTCGCACGCAAACTCTCGGGGCTGGTGAGCAGTTCGTCGTTCTTCTCGATCTGGGTGAGCAGCTCTTCGGCGGTGCCGGCGAACTCGCCGGTGCGGACCGCGAATCGGGTCGGTCCGTCCACGACGACCGCCTGCGCCGGAAACGAGCCGGTCGGTGGGTCGGTGGCCCGGACGCCCTCGGTGATTCCCCACCCCGGAGTGGGCACGAACTCGACACCGCCCTTGAGCACCAGTACGTCGCCGGGCCGCACCCGATCGTCATACGGCACCGCGTCGTTGATCGCCGGTGCGACGGTGCCCATCATCGCAGCCACCGCGACCACCACGAGCGCGGGCCAGATCGTGGATCTGTCCAGTCCCAGCCACCGCCGATCGACCGGCACCCACCGGTCACCAGGTGAGAATTCCGGGACCGCCGTGTGGTCGACCTGAGCTGGATCCGGCATGAGCGACCTCCGAAATTCGGTGAGTCACTCGAATGTAGCCACTGACCGGCCGGATCCAGGGACATCGGCCGTGTCGGGTGTTGTCGCCCCCTACACAGAACAGTCCCCGGTAGTCTCCATCGATTCCATGAGCTTCAGTCGTCGCTGACAGCTCCGGTATTCGACTGGCTTGCCGGGGGCCTGGCCAGATTCCTGAAATACGTCACTGTGATCAATCGACGTCTCTACCGACCACGTGGTTCTCTTCCAAAAATCCGGTGTATGTCCAGTGTGCTCCGAATTCGCCAGCTGTCAATACTTCGGCGGACACTTCCGGGAATTCCGGTCCGCGGTCAGCGCAGCATGTCGGCGCCGACCACTGCGAGCAGCTGCAATTTCTCGTAGCTGTCGGTGCCGGGGGTCGCGGTGTAGACGAGCAGCAGGTGCGACTGGGCGGGGTCGAGCAGGGTGTGGCAGTTCAGCTCGAGGGCGCCGACCTCGGGGTGGCGGAAGTGCTTCACCTCGTGCGGGTGGACGCCGATCTCGTGGGTGTGCCAGAGGGCGCGGAACTCGGCGGAGCCGGCCAGCAGGAGATCGGCGTAGTGGGTCGCGCGGGAATCGGGGCCGCGGCGGGTGGCCACCTCGCGGAGCCCGGAGACGAACATCCGCGACAGCAACGCGTGGTCCTCGGGGGCGTAGCGGTCGCGTTCGGCGGGGTCGGTGAACCACCGATAGCCGATGCTGCGGGCGGGTCCGGTGAAGCGGGTGGTGTCGCCGGTGAGAGCTCGGCCGAGCGGGGTCTGGCGCAGTGTCTCGCCGAGTTCGGTGACGATTTCGGCTGGTGTGTCCTGGAGCCGGTCGAGGATGCGCAGCAACCCGGGGCTGATGTGGTCGCTGAGCGCGCCGCGTGCCGGTGGGGTGTGTCCGGCGAGGCGGAACAGGTGGTCGCGTTCGTCGAGGGACAGGTGCAGGCCCTGCGCGATCGAGGCGATCATCTGCTCCGAGGGCTGCGGCCCCCGTTCCTGCTCGAGCCGCGCGAAATAGTCGGTCGACATGTGGCAGAGCGCGGCCACTTCCTCCCGCCGCAACCCGCTCGTCCGGCGTCGCCGCCCCCGCGGCAACCCGACGTCCTCGGGTTGCAGCGATTCCCGGCGCTGCCGCAGGAACCCGGCCAGCCCTGCGCGATCGACCATCGGAGTTTCTTCCTTCCGCGCCCCGGTTTCGGTTCTACCGTGCAGGCCGGACGGTAGCCACGGATCGATAGTCCCTGGATGCCGCATCGTGACCCGGCCATCGTGGATATCGAGCCGCACACACGCGACGAACAAGGAGCAGCGACATGGCACGCAGGCAACCCGACATCACCGTCCCCGATCTCACCGGCACCCGCGCGGTGGTCACCGGCGCCAGCGACGGCATGGGAGTCGGCATCGCCTCTCGCCTGGCCGCCGCCGGTGCCGAAGTGGTGCTGCCCGTGCGTAATCAGCGCAAGGGCGAAGCGGCGCTCACCCAGATCCGGACGCTCACCCCCGGAGCGCAGGTGTCGCTGCGCGAACTCGACCTGTCCTCGCTCGCCTCGGTCGCGGCCCTGGGCAAGACCCTGCGCGAGGAGGGCACGCCGATCAACCTGCTGATCAACAATGCCGGCGTGATGACCCCGCCGGACCGGCAGCTCACCGCCGACGGTTTCGAACTGCAATTCGGCACCAACCACCTCGGCCACTTCGCCCTCGTCGGGCAGCTGCTGCCGCTGCTGCGCGCAGGCAACGCCCGCGTCACCTCGCAGGTCAGCGTCGCGGCCAACCAGAACGGGATCAACTGGGACGACCTGAACTGGGAACGCTCCTACAACGGCATGCACGCCTACAGCCAGTCCAAGATCGCCTTCGGCCTGTTCGGCCTCGAACTCGCCCGCCGCAGCCGCGCACAGGGCTGGGGAATCACCAGCAACCTGTCCCACCCCGGCGTCGCGCCGACCAACCTCCTCGCGGCCCGCCCCGAAGTCGGCCGCAGCGCGGACACCCTCGGCGTGAAACTCATCCGGTGGTTCTCCGCCCGCGGCCTCATCGTCGGCACCGTCGACTCGGCCGCACTCCCCGCCCTCTACGCCGCCACCTCCCCCGACGCCCACACCGCACGCTTCTACGGCCCCAACGGCCCCGGCCACTTCGGCGGCCCACCCGCCGAACAGAAGCTCTACAGCCGCCTGCGCAGCCCCGAAGATGCCCAGTGCATCTGGCAGATCTCCGAAGACCGCACCGGCGTCCGCATCCCGGAATAAGGCGGAGGCGAGCAGCGACCACCGGAAAACCTGTTGGCGAACCGTGTCGGCCGCTGTTACCGTGCGGGGGCCGTGCAAGAGACCGAGGAGGTGGTACCCGTGAACGCAGTATCGACATGGGCGCTCTCCGCTGGGGTCTCGGTCGGGCGATAGGTCGCCCGGGAGCGCTGTTCGACAGCACTCCCGAAAGGCACGACCATGCAATTCACCACTGAACAGCGCCTCGACGACGATATCCGCGAGCGCGAATTCACCCTCGGCGAGATCCCCGGCATCCTGTGGACGCCCGGATCCACAGCCGAACCTTTGCCGCTGATCCTGCTCGGCCCCCCGCCCCTCGGGCTGCGCACGGCCTACCCGCGCCTGCTCGACCGGGCCCGGCACATCGTGGCGGAGGGCTACGCCGTGGCCACCATCGAGCTCCCGTGGAGCGGTGACCGGCCCCGTTCGGCGGCCGCCGATCAGGCCGTCGCCGACCTGCGCCGGGCGCTGGCGGCCGGTGAGCCGGTCGACGACGGGATCGTCGACCGGCTCATCCTCCCGCTGGTCGACAAGGCGGTCCCGGAATGGCAGGCCGCCCTGGATGCGCTCCTCGCGCTGCCCGGGATCGGCGGGCCGGTCGGCTATTCGGGTGGCGTGATCTCCATCGGCACCCGGCTGGCGGTGGTCGAGCCGCGCATCGCCGCTGCCGTCCTGTTCGCGGGAAGCTACGTGCCACGCGCCATTATCGAAGAGGCCAGGCAGGTCACCATTCCGCTGTATGTCCTGCTGCAATGGGACGACGAGGGAAACGATCGGCAAATGGCCTTGGACCTGTTCGACGCGTTCGGCTCCACGGAGAAGACGCTGAACGCCAATATGGGCGGGCACACCGGCGTCCCGCAGCACGCGGGTGAGGCGGCGGGCCGGTTTCTCGCCCGGCATATGAGGTGAGACCGGTGGGTCAGGTCCCGGTGCTGTCGCAGCAGGTGTCCGCGCCCCGGGCGACGGGCGCCGGGCAACAGGTATCGCCCTGCCAGGCATTGCGCCCTTCCTTGACCGCGATCACGGCGATCACCAGCGCGGCGATCGGGTCGGCCCACGACCAGCCGAGCAAGCTGTTGAGCAGCAAGCCCACCAGCAGCACCGCCGAGAGGTAGGTGCAGAGCAGGGTCTGCTTGGAATCGGCGACCGCCGAGGCGGATCCGAGTTCTTTGCCCGCGCGGCGCTGCGCCGCCGACAGCACTGGCATGATGACCAGGCTGGCGGCGGCCAGCGCGATGCCGACCGGGGAATGCTGGGCTTCGCCGATGCCGAGCAGGGACCGAACGGCATCGACGGTGACGTAGCCGGCGAGGGCGAAGAACGAGAACGCGATGATCCGCAGCGCGATCCGCTCCCGCTGCTCGGGATCGCGGCCGGCGAACTGCCAGGCGACCGCGGCCGCGGAGGACACCTCGATCACCGAATCGAGGCCGAACCCGATCAACGCGGTGGACGACACCCGGGTGCCCTCGGTGAGCGCGATGATCGCCTCGAGCACGTTGTAGGAGATCGTCAGGGCGACGAACCAGCGAATCCGCCGTGCCAGCAAGGCTTTCCGGGCCGGGTCCAGCCCGCGTGAGGTCGTCGACGGCATGCCGAGGGAGGTCATCAGCAGCACCCCTCGGCGTCGGCGGCGGGGCAGCAGGCCGGGTCGACCGCGAGTACCAGGCCCAGCAGGTCGCCCAGCGCGGCGGCGATGCGCCGGTCGGCGAGCTCGTAGCGGGAGCGCCGGCCTTCCGGTATGGCGACGACCAGCCCACAGCCACGCAGGCAGGCCAGATGGTTCGACAGGATCTGGCGGGAAACGCCGATCTTGTCGGCCAGCTCAGCGGGATAAGCACCGCCGTCGCGCAGTTCGAGCAGCACGCGCGTGCGGGTGGTATCGGACAGCGCGTGCCCGAATCGGGCCAGTGCGTCGGTGTGCAGAGCGGTCGCCATGATTCAGATAGTACATGTAAATCTGTATTCAGAAACCGATGGATCCATCAGAACGAGCGCGGCCCGCCGATCTCGCGGATCGTCGCCAGGGGAAACGGTGTCTGCCTGCTCTCGAAACGGAACTCGCGGTAGTAGTCGGTCATCACCGCGGCGATTTCGGCGTGGCGGAGCAGGATCGCCGCGATCGGCGCCGGGATTCCCGTCGGCGGTTCCCCCCGGGCGCAGGCGCGCACGAACGCGATGCGCTCGTCGCCCCCGAACCCGTACAGCGCGGTGACGAGCCACTGCACCAGGTGGGTGATCGTGTAGCAGCGGTCATAGCTCTGATGTGCGGCGAAGAAGCCGGCCTCCTCGGTCGACAGGTCGAACCGGTCGGAGATCGCGAGACCGTAATCGGTGAAGAACAGCCGCTCACCGTCGGTGAGAATGTTCTGGAAGTGACCGTCGAAATGCAGGAGCCCGCGGGCGTTCATGAACGAGATCCCGGCCTCGAGCTCCTTCGTCACCATGGCACAGGCCCGCACCGCCGTCTCCTCGTCGGCCGTGACCTGAACATCCAGCCAGTCGTGCAGGTTCTGCGGGATGTACTCCAGGAACAGCGCGATACTCGCCGAACAGTCCCGCAACGCCTCCATCCGGTGCCGCACCTGCGATCCGCCACCCCAGTAGGCGACAACGCCGTCCACGTCGGCCAATTCCGCGGGCAGCGCCTGCCCGGCATGCGGCAGCACCCGCCAGTGATACATCAGCGGAAAGCCCGCATACTCTTGCGCGAGCACCCAATTCGTCGTCATGGTGTGCACAGCCAGCTCCCGCCAGGCACCCCACCCCGGGCATCCGGGAACACCGAGCCCGGGATGACAAAAAGCAGGCAGCCCGAAAAGGTTCGCGGTGGACCGCACGTTATCCGGCATCCGCTCCAGATCGGTCAACGCCACCCACTTGACGAACACCGGCCGCCGATCCACCTCCAGCAACGCCGAAGTCCCCCCGATCCCGGAACCCAACGGCACCGCCCCCGCCACCAGCTCCCGCAGCTCACGATCACTGCACAGCGCCAGCGCGGTGGAGACGGCGCTGTAGTTGGCCATTCGCGCACCCCGCGCCGCATCGAACACCTTCACCAGGTTCAACCTCTCCGCGATACGGGCCCGCCACTGTACATGGAGATCTGAACCCAGTCGGCGGGTTAGGCTCAGCGGGTGAGTTTCCGGATCGCGGCCTACGCCGTATGCCTTGAACAGGGCCGGGTGCTGCTCGCCCGTCACGTGGCCGCGTGCGGTGAGACGAACTGGACACTTCCCGGCGGTGGGGTCGAGCATGCGGAGGATCCCTACGATGCGGTGACCCGGGAGTTCTCCGAAGAGACCGGCTACGACGGCGTTGTCGAACGCTTGCTGGGTGTGGATTCGAGGGTGATCCCCGCGGCCATGGCCCACTCGGGAGTCGAGCATCAGAATGTCGGGATCTTCTACCGCGTGCGCATCACCGGCGGTCGGCTGCGAGCTGAACCGAACGGGGCGACTGTCGAGCCGACCTGGACGCCGATCGGCGAGGTGGCGACTCTGCGCCGAGCATCACTTGTCGATCACGGCCTGGCACTGGCCCAGACCCTGCCGGCAACCGGTCACATCACGTCCACTCCGGTCGGCGGTCTGGTCCAGCACTGAACGCTGCGGACACCTGCCCGATCGGCCACTCGTGCTGGGTCGCGGCATCGATCGGTGCGAAACCGTGGACGTGCCCCTGCCTGCGGTGGGAAGCTCGAAGGAGCCGAAGCCCCAACCCGAGGGAGCGTGCGACATGGTGGACCGGACGAACGGGGCGCAGCGACCGGAGAGTATCCGGAATGTTGCGTTGGTCGGTAGCAGCGGGGCGGGGAAGACGACGCTGGTGGAGGCGCTGGCGTTGGCGACCGGGACGGTGAACCGGGCCGGGCGGGTGGAGGACGGGACATCGCTGTCGGACTACGACGAGGTCGAACGGCGACAGCACAGGTCGGTGCAGGTGTCGGTGGTCCCGGTGCTGTGGGGCGGGGTGAAGATCAATCTGATCGATACGCCGGGCTGCCCGGATTTCGTCGGCGAACTGCGGGCCGGGTTGCGGGCGGCGGACGCGGCACTGTTCCTGGTGTCGGCGGCCGACGGTGTCGAGGGTGTGGCGGGGGCGACGCGGGAACTGTGGGCCGAATGCGCGCGGGTGGGGCTGCCGCGGGCCATCGTGATGACACATCTGGACACCGCACGGGCGGACTATGAGGACCTGATACAGACCTGTCAGGCGCTGCTGGCCGACGGAGCGAGCGATACCGTGCTGCCCCTGCACCTGCCGGTCTACGGGCCCAAGAACCCCGACGGGCACCGGCCAGCGATCGGACTACTGGAACTGCTCGAGCGCCGGGTCGCCGACTACCGCAGCGGGAAACGCGAGCGCACCGAACCGTCCGCCGAACAGCTCACCGAGCTCGACCCGGCCCGCGATCGGTTGATCGAGGCGATCATCGCCGAGAGCGAAGACGAAACGCTGATGGACCGGTACCTCGACGGCGAACCCGTCGAACTCGACACCCTGGTCGATGACCTGGAACGCGCCGTCGCGCGTGGCAGCTTCCATCCGGTGCTGTTCGCGGCCCCGGCGCCCGAGGACGCCGAGCAGGGCCTCGGCACGCTCGAACTGCTGGAACTGATCACGGGCGGGTTCCCGACACCGCTCGAACACCCGCTCTCGGCCGTGTCGCGCGGCAACGGCGCCACACCCACCGCGCTGCGCTGCGATCCGGCGGGCGAACTCGCCGCAGAGGTCATCCGGACCTCGTCGGACCAGTACGTGGGCCGGATATCGCTGGTGCGGGTGTTCTCCGGCACGCTGCACAGCGAGGACACCGTCCACGTCTGCGGACCCGAACACGATGCCGACGACCGGGTCGGCGGGGTCAGCGCACCGTTGGGCAAACAGCAGCGGACCCTGAGCGAGGCCGTCGCCGGCGATATCGCGTTCGTGAGCAAACTCGGCCACGCGGAAACCGGCGACACGCTGTCGAGCACCGGGCAGCCCCTGCTGATCGAGCCGTGGCAACTGCCGGAACCGCTACTGCCCGTGGCCATCCGGGCGCAGGGGAAGGCCGACGAGGACAAGCTCTCGCAGAGCCTGACCCGGCTCGTCGCCGAGGATCCGACACTGCGGCTGGAGAACAACGAACACACCCATCAGCTGGTGCTGTGGTGTCTGGGGGAGGCGCACCGGGAGGTCGCGCTGGAACGGTTGCGCGGGCGGTTCGGGGTGCGCGTGGACGTCGAACCGTTCCGGGTGGCGCTGCGGGAGACCCTGGCCGCGCCGGCCGAGGGCAACGGCAGGCTGGTGAAGCAGTCCGGCGGGCACGGGCAGTACGCGGTGTGCCGGGTCCAGGTGGAACCGCTGCCGCAGGGGACAGGATTCGAGTTCGTCGACCGGGTGGTCGGTGGCGTGGTGCCGCGCCAGTTCATCGGATCGGTGGAGAAGGGAGCGAGGGCGCAGGCCGCGCGCGGGGTCACACCCGGGTATCCGCTGGTGGATGTGCGGGTGACCCTGCTGGAGGGAAAAGCGCACTCGGTGGACTCCTCCGACGCCGCCTTCCAGACCGCAGGAGCCCTCGCCCTGCGCGATGCGGCCGACACGTCCGGCACCCGGCTGCTCGAGCCGGTCGCCGCGGTGCGGGTCACCGTGCCCGACGAGCACCTGGGCGCCGTCCTGGGCGACCTGTCCACCCGGCGCGGCCGCATCCTCGGCACCGAACCGGCCGAGACCGGCCGCACCCACATCCGCGCCGAGGTCCCCGAACTCGAACTGAGCGGGTATGTCGTCGACCTGAGGTCACTCACCCACGGCGCGGGATCGTTCACCCGCGAGTACCTGCGCCACGAGCCGATGCCTGCCGCCGCCGCGCAACGGGCACGCAAGGAAGGCGCCGAGGCCCCCGCCTGAATCGCCGGGCGACAGCGAGAGTGGCTACGATCCCCGGGTGAACACGGATGCGCAGGTGATTCCCGGCCGAATGAGCGAAGTGCCGACGGCGGACGCGACCGGCATGGATCGGCGGGCTTTCGGCGAATTCGTCGGGCCGCAAGGCGAACTGGCGTCCTACGCGCTGGGCTGGACCACCGGCTCCGATCCGCACGCGGGCCGCATCACCATCGGCATCGGCGCGGGCAACCCCGGCGGCGCGACCTTCCACGCCGTGGTCTTCCCCCACCAGGGCTCCCACGCCTACGCCCTCGTCGACGACCCCTTCGAGCAGGTGCCACAGGGTGGCCCGGACCTGACCGCCGGCCAGGCACGCGCGCACGAAGACCTGCCGTTCATCTGGTGGGTGGTCGACCGGGTGATGGAACGGGACCCCCGCGCCTGGTGGATGCGCCACTGGGTCGTCGGCACGCAGTGCGTCCAGACCTCCCAGGTCTTCGAACAACAGGAACCGATCCTGCACGTCGCCCACGACGAAACCGGCTGCTGGCACCTGACCGGCCCGTCCGACCCCGGCCCCGCCACCAAAACCGGCCACCTGTGGCACGCCATCGACGAAGACCCGACCCTCCAGTCCGTCCTGGACCTCCCCGCAGGCACCTGCGCCACCCGCGAAGCACCCACACGGACGTGGACCACGACCTCCTAGAAATCGATTCGCCACGGCTTCGGCAAGTTCGGCTCCGATAGAGAATCACGTCGCGGCGGCGATCAGGATGCGTTGCGGTGATAGGTCGTCGGCTTCCCGCGACCGCCCTCTTGTTCGACGAGGCCGGCAGTTCGCAGGCTTCGCAGTGCCTTGCGGATGTTCGGCCCGGACAGGCCGAGCCTGGTTTCGAGTTCGGTGACGCTGTGTGGCCCTGCGGCCAGTGCGTCGTAGATTCGCTGCTCGGTCAGGTTCAGGCTCACAATGGCGGCCGGTCCAGGCGGTGCGTGGTACAGGACCGCGGTGAAGCGTATCCCGGCGTCGGCATAGCGGGCCGGCGGAAGGGACACCGCCGCGAGTGACTCGGCGACCATGGGAAGTCCACTCGCCAGAGCTTCGATGACCCGAGCCTGGGTCTCCGGGGATCGGACGTGCTGGCAGATCGCGACGAGTCGAGCGTTGCGCGCGGAAGTCACCGCGTCGCGCCCTAATCGCTCGACTGTGATCCCATAGAGGCCACCGGGATTAGTGATAACCAAGCGATCACGGCGCAACCGGACCTCGACCGCCGTCCCCATCGACCAGTGGTCGAGGTCGCGGTGGACGAGCGCGTTGGCGATCAGCTCCCGGAAGGCGACCAGCGGAAATTCCGGTCGATCCCGGACCGTGCCGTCGTCGTCGGTGACGATGGTGGTGTCGAACGTCCGGCGTGCCCATGCCAGGGCTTCGTCGAGCATGCGGGGAATCGGGCCGGTGATCGTGGTTTGGTTGCGTGCTCGGCTGCCGGGCAGATCTCCGGGCAACGGTTCCGCGGCGGCCTGGATCATGAACCGCGGAAACCACTGCTGCGGATACAGACCCATCGCGAGTATCCCGGCGACCGTCGGGACATTCGCCGAATCCACGACACCAGCACGCAGGAGCAGTTCATTGTCGTCGGTGAACCGTCCCAGACCGTGTGGATCGCGGTCGTGTACCGATCGGAGGAACTCGCGGACCAGGTCCTCGTCCAGATCCGCCCGGGTTGCGCCTGCCACCGGCGCGCGGTCGAACAACGGCTGTTGTCTGGATGCCAGGAATGCTTGTTCTTCGAGCCCCGACATTGCGAAGTCGCCGTCATGGCTGCGCAGGTACGCCGTTCCGCTGGCGGACACCCGGCATGGTTTGGCTGACCGGTCGCACTCGTGGACCCGCACGACGATGACCGGACTTTCGTCGACGGCCGCATCCTCGATGACGATCCGGACGGGTGGCGTGAAGGACCGGGCTTTGGTGGCCACTCCTTGCTTCAGACGCTGGATGTCGAACAGGGGTACTGGTCGGAAGCCGGTGCGTTCATCCAGTCCCAAGATGATGGTGCCGCCACCCGGTAGGTTTGCGAGGGCGCTCAATGTGCTGGTCAACGACTGCGGCAACCCGCCGGCCGCTGACTTGACCTCTACGTCGACGCGGTCGCCGTCAGCGGTTCGGAGTTCTGCCACCAGCTCATCCAAGTTCGCCATGCGCAAATGTAACCACACGACGGTTATATTTGCGGACGAATCGGTTACATTTACGGTGTTAGGTCCACGGGATCCGGTGGCTCCGGGCGACTCACGACTGCGCAATGGGGATCTTGGCTGAGATGCGATCGCGCCCCGGTGCCATCGATCGTGTCGGTGGCACCGGGGCGCGGAACGGTGGATCAGCCCAGGCCGGGGTGGCCGACCCATTCGACGATCGTCCAGCCCTTCTGTGGGTTGCCCTCGAGGACGACGCGGCCGCCGTTGCGCATCGGATCGGTGCCGAGCTTGTTCTTGTCGGCGTTGGCTGCGTTCATCATCGACCAGAACATGATGGTGCCGCCATGCGAGAAGATCACCGGGTTGACGCAGCCACTGCGCTGCACATCGAGCAGTGCTTGATCGACGCGCCCGTCGAACTCGTTGCCGTCGATGGAGCCCGGAATCCGGGCGTTCAGGTCGCCGGAGAGCCACTTGATCGGCGCCTGCAGGTACCCGGACAGCGCATCGGCCTCCGGGGTGCCCTCGTACTCGCCTGCCTCGATCTCCCGGAAACCGGGCTGAATGCCCAGGCTCAGGTCCTGCTCGGCGACGGTCGGTGCCGCAGTCTGCTCGGTACGCACCATATTGGACGCGAAGGCGCAGTCGTAATTCTTGCCGGCCAGCTGGACGGCAAGATTGTCGGCCTGGGTCCGGCCGCGTGCGGACAGGTCGGGTCCGGGCACCTTGGTGTCGATCAGGCCGGAAGTGTTACCGAGAGACTCGGCATGGCGCACCAGGGTGATGACCATGTCGCCGCCGCCGGAGCTTCCGAAGTCGATATCGGCGGACGCGACGCCGGTGGTAGCGGTGGTGGCCGCAGCCGCCATGACTGCAATGGACAATCGAAGAGATCGGATTCGCATGGGTGGGAGTGCCTTTCCCGGAATGGGGGGGTGTGTCGCGACTCACAGAAGCAGCTGTATGCCCGAATCGAATACGGGGCTTCCCATTGATCGGGATCTTTCGCGCCCTGGACCGTCGGCGGGGCAGAGCAGCGGTCCGCCGACGGAACTGCGGTCGACCAGCCGGTTAGGGTCACGTTCATGACCGAAGGCAGCCTGGCCGCTCGATTGAGGTGGGGGACTCCGACCACGTTCGTGTTGTACCGGACACCCGAGAGATGGCGGTACGCGACCTACTTCCGCGATCCCACCAGCATTCTGGACGGCGCTGTTCCTGGAGTTCCATCCACCTCGGCACCCGAACTGGCACAGGCCGAGCTACATCAGCAGACCGAGCTCGCACATGAGCGGCAGTATCACGACGGTAGGCGACCTGTGGCGAGGGGTTCGAGCGGCATGACGAAGCATCACGCGGCGGTTCGTCTCGCTGTCGTTGCCAGAGATGTCGGCGCCGGGGGAGTCCGTGAATTTGGCACTGGCTACTCGGAGGCAGCTGTGCTCGAATCGTCATATGGTCAGCACAGCCACCCCGTTGAATGGTCGTCAGCGAGAGGTTCTCGACTGGATCGCAGACGGCTGCCCGCCGCGCGACTGGCCGAACTCGACCTACAAGACCACCGCGATCGCTCTGCAAAACCGCCGACTTGTGAGGATCACCAAGCGTGGTGGCTGGAGCGCTGTGCTGACCGAAACCGGCGAATACTATCGCGCCCACGGGGCGTTCCCGGCAGTGACCAAGCAGGTACGCCGGAGGCCGGCGACGGCGAGTTCCGCCGACGGCGAGCGTCAGACCGCTCGCGCGGTTCCGTCCCCACGAGTGCTTCCTGAGAAACCAGACACAACAGTGGTATCGGCGTCGGTTGAAGCAGGTGACCCCGCGATCGAGCGGCAAGACAACGAGGAACTGGCGGCGGCGCGCCAGCTGGCCGCAGACGTCGAGGCCGCGAGCGGTGAACTTCGTCGGGGTGCGACGGGTAGGAAGCGGTACCTTTCGAGGCTTGTCGACCTGGTCAACGCCAACCAGTTCGCCGGCGCGCGACGTCGCCTCATGGTCGCGAACACCGATACCGATGGTGAGGTGATTTTCACCTTTATCACCGCACCGAAATGGCTCTCTACGTGGCCTCGCGATGTTGCTGCGGGCGACCGCATTCCTCGGTGGCACCCGGTCGTCGCGAGCGTCCGTACTGAAAAACGTCTGAACTGCACCGCGCAGGTCAAACCTCGTGCGCTACGGATCCTCCACACCTTCGGGACCGAGGCGGATGCCCGTGGACACAGGACGGTGCTGCCGCGCCGTGAGGTCGACCGCCACGGATACCAGCGAACTTATGAGCACGGGGATCTCAAGATCACCATTCGCGATTACTGTTACTCCGTCAGTGTGATTCAGCAGCATGACCGCGTCGCTCACGTTCCCACTCTCAAAGAGATCGAGGAGCAGAAACGCTACTCTTGGAACCGTATTCCGAAATGGGACTCGGTCCCCAACGATGAGCTCGGCATCAGTGTCGGCCTTCTGGAGGGTCGCGACTTTCAGCAGTTCAACGACAATTCCAAGCGGCGAATCGTGGTCGAGGATCTGTTGCCCGAGGCCATGCAATGGCTTGAGCAGGATGCGGATCGGCGTGATGCTGCGAAGGAAGCGGCCAGGCTTCGACAGATTGCCGAGGCGGAGCGTCAGCGCGAAGCGGCGCGTCTCGCCGAGATCCAGCACAAAGAGAACCTGAAGGCCGAGGAACTGCGAAAGCAGGCATCTCAATGGGCGGAGGTAGGCGCGATCCGGCGTTACTTGGTTGCGATGGCGGCTCGGGTCCAGGTGATCCAGGACGAGGAGCAGCGAACGGCGGCGATCGAGTGGCTTGAGTGGTGCAGGGCGCACGTCGAGAGACTTGATCCGCTGACCGGTGTTCCTGGCCCGCCGCGGAATCGGTACATGACCTGGGAGGAACGAATGGATCTCACAAATGCGGCGCGGAACTCAATGCCCTGACCGGGCGATGTCGGCGAGGTGTTGATCGCCTACGCCGCGGTGCCGAGACCTACCGCTAGACCGTGCCGCGGTTTACCTACCTCGAGCCGTCGGGCAGACTGGTGGTATGTCCGATCATCCCGGTACGCCGTTCAGTTTTGCCGAGGTCAAGCCGTATGAGGTCGTTGACTCCTTGGCGGATCTGCGTGGGCCTGAACATGGGGTGTTGCGGCTGCCGACGGAGTTGGCGTGGGGTGGTCGAACCGAGTTCGACCTGGACGATTCATACGACCGCACTGCGGTGTACAAGATCGTCTTGGAAGAGGGCACCGGCCGTCACCTGCGTGAACTGGTCAGTGGGCGGCTACTTGCCGTGATTTGGGCGCAAATGCGTCCGGCGCGACAAGTGCGCGCGCTGTGGGAGCAGCAGTTCCCGCAGCTGCGCGCGGCTGCCTGATGGATCAGCGTCAACTCGAGCTGGCCCGCATCGCACTTCGCACCGTTGGTAACCGTGGGTTCGTGCTCGGTGGTGGTCATGCGGTGGCGTTGCACGGGATGGGTTCGCGGCCGTCCGAGGATGTCGATCTGTTCTCCGATCGGCGAGGAAGCCCTGGCGAGGTCGCTGATGACGTCGCCGCGGCCTTCCTCGAGGCGGGTCTCGATGTTTCGTTTGTGCGCCGCACACCTGACCTAGTGCAGTTGACGGTTTCTTTCGCCGAGGGGTACGTAGCCAAGGTGGATCTCGGAGTGTTTTGGCGGTCCAAGTCACCCGTTCTGCTCGAAGTCGGGCCGGTCTTGCATCCCGATGACGCGGTGGCCGGGAAGATGGATGCGCTGTTCAATCGCTGGGCTCCGCGTGACTATCTCGATATCGACGCCATCTTGGTCAGTGAACGCTACACGCGTGAGGCCCTCCTTATCGTTGCGTCGGAACATAATCCAGGCTTCGACCGGAGCATGTTCGCCGAATCGCTGTCCTACCTCCGGCAGATCCCCGACCGCGACTTCACGCCCTACGGCGTCGCCGTCGCTGACATCGCTGCGATGCGGGATCGCTTCGCCGACTGGGAATCTGATCTGCTGTCCTGACGAGTTACCGCCTGATGCCAGGGTCGATGTTGTTGTCTGCGAGAAGTAGCGGGTGTGCTTCCTGTGTCGGGCTGACAGGGCGGCGGCGATTTCGAACAGGTCGGCTTTCACGTAGGTCGCGGTGGTGCCGCCGGTTTTGCCTGCCCGGCGTATTCCCGGGCGACGGCGTAGCTGAAGGTGCGCTCGACCCAGGTCAGAGTGGTGTGCCTCAGCCAGTGTGTGGTGACGCCTTGAGTGGCGACCCACGGGAGTTCGAGGCCGAGGCGGTGCCAGATGTGGTCGTAGCGTCGATGGGTGATGGGCTTACCGTTCCGGTATCGGAGTTGCCCGGATTGAGGACTGTGGCGCCCGTGGCCGTGAGCGACGAGATGGCTCATCAGCGTGGGGGAGACCGGTTGCCAGCGGTCGGTTCCGTCCTTCTCGCGGAGGAAGACCAGGCATCGTGAGATGTCGAGGTCGTGTGGGCGGAGTGAGAGGGCTCCGGCTCGGCGACAGACTGTTTCGAGGTGAAGGCGCAGGATCAGGGAGTCCAGGTCGGGATCGTTGCCAGTGGTGGCGGCGACTCGGCAGATCTCGGTGAGTTGGTCCGACGGGATCGCGTAGCGGTGGGATTTGCGGCGTGCGGGAAACGCGAGTTGCCGGGCGGGGTTGCCGCTGGCACGTATCCATCCTCGATCTTCGGCGTACCGGTAGACACAGCGGACGGTGGAGATGAAGTGTTCGACGGCGCTGGTGCCTCCGCGAGAGGCCCGGTTGGTGCGGGCAGTGGTGCGGATCGCGCGGACCGCCGGGACGATTTCGGCGAACGTCGGCACGGAGGTGGCGGGAGTCACGAGGTCTGCGGGCGACAGTCCCATCTGCGTGAGTAGCAGGCGCGCGGCGGCGATCGTGTCGCTCGTCGTGGCGACCGCGTTCGGGACGACCACGGGTCACCGGCCAGCAGGGCGAGTTGGGTGGCCAGGACCCTGCCCGTTGGGATGGCGGATGGATCAGGAGCTGTCTGCGGCTGCGGCGTCCGGTGAGCAGGACGCGCTGGCCGATGAGGAGGCCGACTCGGCGGCGCTGCCGGTACGGGATGCGGAAGTAGCGGTCGGCGGTGACGTGGACCGGACCGTCGGCGGCTTCGCTGACGAGCAGGAGGTCGTCCAGGGTGCGTATCCCCAGGCGTGTCCCGGGCAGCCAGCCGAGTGCGGTCATCACGTATCGGTCCAGGACTCTGCCGGCGTCGCCGACCGTCGATATGCCGAACAGCACGTCGTCGTCGGGGATCGGGTCGGGTCCCGGCGGCTTCGGCAGTGGGCCACGGATCAGCTGTTCCAGTGGCGCCTGCGGGGGAATCAACGGGGGGATCATCGCTGCCCCCGATCGCGCCGTGTGCGCGGTCCGGCAGGGGCAGGGATGGTCGATCCTGGCAAATCTGCCAGGAGTTCGTGCAGGTGGGAGCGCATTTCCCAGGTCACCTCCGTGTGTTCGAGTGCGCTCGAACACACGGCACGTGAATGCGGCAGATCTACCGTGAATCTGTGCGCGAGAGGGGACTTGAACCCCTACGTCCGTGGACACCAGAACCTAAATCTGGCGCGTCTGCCAATTTCGCCACTCGCGCTGGATGTGTACGACCGTCCAAACTCTACCGGGCAATTCCGGCTACGCGAAGCGTGGTGGCGGCGTGGCGTACCGGTCGGTAACACGACCTGGGGTTATAACGATTTGGTAAACCCCAATGTGAGGGGCACTCATGTTTCGCATCCAGTCCGAGCGCCCTCACCTGCGGGTTCAAACGTGAGGGAGGGTCATGTTTCAGATTGAAATGGTACGGGCGTACAGAAATACCCGGGAGTAGCTGGCTGGGCGGCGGGAAACGTGAGGCTTTCCTCATGATTTTGTGCGATCGTGGCTCGCAACAGGCCCGAAGGGCTGCCGGATACGTGCGCGTGCCGTCGGTGGGCGGAATGCCAGGAGAAGGAAGTCGAGCGTCTTGACGATCAACGAGAGCACCGAACTCGGAACGGGATCCGGGCAGGTCTTGGGTGCCCGGGTGGCGCTGCTGGAGCAGCTGCGCAACGGGGTGGGATACGCGTTGGCGTTCGGTGGGCAGGGTGCGCAGTGGCTGCGCGAGCTCGAGGAGATCGGTCGCGACAGTGCGCTCGAGGCCGAGCTGGCCGCGCTGGTGCACGAGGCCGCGGCACTGATCGAACCGGTTGCGGCGCAGTTGCTGGTGGTGCGGCCCAGTGGCTTCGATCCCATGGGCTGGGTGCTGGAGAGCGAGCTGGACGAGCCGGAGGAGCCGTCCTCGGCGCCCGCGGACGCGGTGCTGCGCGCGGCGGCGGTCTCCATGCCCGGCGTGCTGCTGACCCAGCTCGCCGCGACCAGGGCACTGCGGCTGCAGGGCCTGGATCCGGCCGAGAACGCGCCGGTCGCGGTGATCGGGCATTCGCAGGGGCTCTTCGCCGCCGCCGCGGTCGAGGCAGGCGGTGCGCGCGATGCGGAAATGCTGGCGATCGCCCAGCTCGTCGGTGCCGCGGCCGGGCTGGTCGCGCGCCGGCGTGGCCTGATGCCGGTCGGTGACCGGTCGCCGATGGTCGCGGTGTCGAATGTCGATCCCGAGGAGCTGCGCGCGATCGTGGCCGAGGTCGGCGAGGGTGTCGACCCCGCGCTCGCCGCCGTGCTGTCGATCCGCAACGGCCGTCGCCGCGTCGTGCTCTCGGGTGCGCCCGCGCAGCTCGATCGGGTGCGGGCGCGTTGCGCGGAACTGCACGACGAGCAGACCCGGGAGCGGGAGAGCAAGGCGCGTGGCGGTGCGGTGTTCGCGCCGGTGTTCGAGGACATCCCGGTCGACGTCGCCTTCCATCACCCCGCGCTGGCCGAGACCGTCGAGCTGGTGGCCGGCTGGGCGCGGCAGTGCGAGCTGGACGCGGAGTTCGCCGCCGGTCTCGCCCAGCAGGTGCTCGTCGATCCGATCGACTGGGTCGCGACCGTGGACGCCGTCGTCGGCGCGGGCGCGCAGTGGATTCTGGAACTGGGCCCGGGCGACCTGCTCTCGCGGGTCACCGGCGGTTCGCTGAAAGGCACCGGTGTCGGCGTGATCGCCGCCGCCACCCGCGCGGGCCAGCGCAGCCTGCTCACCCCGGGTGCCGCGCCCGAACCATCGACGCCGTGGTCGGCTTTCGCGCCGAAGCCGGTGCGCCTGCCCAACGGCCGGGTGGTGGTGGAGACCGCGTTCACCAAGCTCACCGGCCGCTCGCCGATCCTGCTCGCCGGCATGACCCCGACCACCGTCGACGCGAAGATCGTCGCCGCGGCGGCCAATGCGGGCCACTGGGCCGAGCTGGCCGGCGGCGGCCAGGTCACCGAGCAGATCTTCGCCGACCGGATGACCGAGCTGCGCCGGCTGCTGCAGCCGGGCCGCGCGGTGCAGTTCAACTCGCTGTTCCTCGACCCGTACCTGTGGAAGCTGCAGCTGGGCGGCAAGCGCCTGGTGCAGAAGGCCCGCGCGGCCGGCGCGCCGCTCGACGGCGTGATCGTCACCGCGGGCATCCCCGAGCTCGACGAGGCCGTCGCGCTGATCGGTGAGCTCGGCGACGCGGGCATCAGCCATGTCGCGTTCAAGCCGGGCACCGTCGCGCAGATCCGCGCGGTGCTGCGCATCGCCGACGCCGTACCGGACTACCCGGTCATCATGCACATCGAGGGCGGCAAGGCCGGCGGTCACCACTCCTGGGAAGACCTCGACGACCTGCTGCTGGCCACCTACTCCGAGCTGCGCGGCCACGACAATGTGGTGGTCTGCGTCGGCGGCGGCATCGGCACCCCCGAGCGCGCCACCGACTACCTCACCGGCGCCTGGGCCACCCGCCACGGCTACCCGGTGATGCCGCTGGACGGTGTGCTCGTCGGCACCGCCGCGATGGCCACCCTCGAGGCGACCACCGCGCCCGAGGTGAAGCAGCTGCTCGTCGACACCCCCGGCACCCCCGACTGGGTCGGCGCCGGCACCGCGAGCGGCGGGATGGCCTCGGGTCGCAGCCAGCTCGGCGCCGACATCCACGAGATCGACAATGCCGCCTCGCGCACCGGCCGCCTGCTCGACGAGGTCGCCGGCGACGCCGAGGCCGTGGCGCGCCGCCGCGACGAGATCATCGCCGCGCTCGACGCCACCGCCAAGCCGTACTTCGGCGATGTCGCCACCATGACCTACCAGCAGTGGCTGGAACGCTATGTCTCGCTGGCGGTGTCGAGCGATGTCCCGATCTCGTTCGACTGCGGCAGTGATATCGGCGACGCGATCATCGACGCCACCCGCTCGGACTGGCTCGACATCAGCTGGCGCGACCGGTTCGCGGAAATGATGCGCCGCACCGAATCCCGGCTGCACCCGGCCGACAGCGGCGAGATCGAGACGCTGTTCGCCGACGACGCCGAGTTCGAGCACCCGGTACAGGCTCTGTGCACGCTGAAGAAGCAGTACCCGGCGGTCGCCGACACCGTGCTGCACCCCGCCGACGTGCCGTTCTTCGTCTCGCTGTGCAAGACGCCGGGCAAGCCGGTGAACTTCGTGCCCGTCGTCGACGCGGACGTGCGGCGCTGGTGGCGCTCGGATTCGCTGTGGCAGGCCCACGATCCGCGCTACTCGGCCGATCAGGTGTGCGTCATCCCGGGCACTGTGGCCGTCGCCGGGATCACCCGGGTCGACGAGCCGGTGGGCGAGCTGCTCGACCGCTTCGAGCGCGACACCGCCGACACGCTGGTCGCCGCGGGCCAGGAGCCCGCGCTGCGGGACGCGCGCCGCGTGGCCGGGGTGGCCACGGGTGCGATCGACACCGTGCTGGCCGCGCCCGATGTGCAGTGGGCCGGACGCACCACCGTCAACCCGGTGCATCGCCTCGGCGGCACCGCCGAGTGGACCGTGACGCAGGGGAGCGCGGTGCATCAGCGCACCGGCGCCACCCTCACCGAAACCACCGGTCCCGAAGCCGAATTCAGCTATGTGGAGCTGTCGGTGCCGTTGCTCGGCAAGGACGCGGTGACGATCCGGATCACCGTGCCGGTGAGCGTGTACTCCGGTGGCGCGCCGGTGATCACCGAAGCCGATGCCGAGGCAGCCATGTCGGCGCTGCTCGGCGTGGCCGCCGGGCAGGCGCTGCCCGAGGTGAAAGCCGGTGTGGCGCACCTGAACCTGGCCTGGATGCCCGATCTGGTCGCCGACCACGCGGGAGTCACCGGCTCCGGTCTGCCCGCGACACTGAGCACCCTCGGCCGCACCGCGCCCGACGTGCTCGTCGGCGCCTGCTGGCCCGCGGTGTTCGCGGTGCTGGGCGCGGCGCGCACCCCGGCGGGCGGTTCGGTGATCGAAGGCATGCTGGACCTGGTCCACCTGGATCACCAGATCGAGCTGCTGAGCGAACTGCCTTCCGAGACCAGCATTCTGGTCGTGCGGGCCGAAGGCGGCGAGGTCGTCGACACCGATATGGGCCGCGTCGTCGAGGTGGCCGTCTCGGTGGGCCTGATCCTCGATCAGGGCCTGGACGCCACCCCGCTGGCCCGGCTCGTCGAGCGCTTCGCCATCCGTGGCCGCAACGGCGCGGGCGAGCTCACCGATCCGCCGCGCGCGGCCGGTGCGGTGTCCGAGGCCGCCACCGACACCCCGCGTCGCCGTCGTCGTGACGTCACCATGACCGCCCCGCGCGCCATGCACGCCTTCGCCGCCGTCTCCGGCGACCACAACCCGATCCACACCTCCGAGGCGGCCGCCGCACTGGCCGGGCTGGGCAGCCCGATCGTGCACGGCATGTGGCTCTCGGCCGCCGCCCAGCACGCGGTCGTCGCGGTGGATCCCGAAAGCTCCGTTCCCGCACGCACACTCACCGCCTGGACCACCAGGTTCCTCGGCATGGTGCGTCCCGGCGCGACCGTGGACGTGCGGGTGGAGCGGATCGCGGTGGACGCGGGCAGCGAGATCGTCGAGGTCTCCTGCCGGGTCGACGGTGACCTGGTCATGACCGCGACCGGGCGCACCGCCGCCCCGAAGACCGTCTACGCCTTCCCGGGCCAGGGCATCCAGCGCAAGGGGATGGGTCTGGACGCGCTGACCCGCTCGAAGGCGGCCAAGCAGGTGTGGGAGCGGGCCGACGCGCACACCCGCGAAGCCCTCGGTTTCTCGATCCTGGCGGTGGTGCGCGACAACCCGACCTACCTCAAGGCGCGCGGTGTCGAACACCGGCACCCGGACGGCGTGCTGCACCTGACCCAGTTCACCCAGGTCGCCATGGCGACCCTCGGTGTCGCCCAGGTCGCCGAGCTGCGCGAAGCGGGCGCCTTCGTCGAGGGCGCGATGCTGGCCGGTCACTCGGTCGGTGAGTACAACGCGCTCGCCGCCGTCGCCGGGGTGCTGCCGCTGGAAGCCGTGCTCGAGGTGGTGTTCCAGCGTGGTTCGGCCATGCACGAGCTGGTCCCGCGTGACTCCCAGGGCCGCAGCGACTACCGGATGGCCGCCATCCGCCCGTCGCAGCTCGGCCTGCCCGACGCCGAGGTCGTCGACTTCGTCGCCGGGGTCGGCGCGGCCGCCGGGGAATTCCTCGAGGTGGTGAACCTGAACCTGCGCGGCTCGCAGTACGCCATCGCGGGCACGGTCGCCGGCCTCGAGGCCCTCGAAACCGAGATCGACCGGCGCCGCGAGGAATTCGGTGGCAAGCGGGCGTTCATCCTGGTGCCCGGCATCGATGTGCCGTTCCACTCCTCGGTGCTGCGCGACGGCGTCCCGGAGTTCCGGCACAAGCTCGAGCAGCTGCTGCCGACCGAGATCGACCCGGCGGTGCTGGTCGGACGCTACATCCCGAACCTGGTGCCGCGGCCGTTCTCGCTGAGCCGCGAATTCCTCACCGAGATCGCCGAACTCGTGCCCTCGGAGCCGCTGCGAGCTGTGCTGGCCGAGTTCGACAGCTGGGCGCAGCGCTCGGCCGAACTGTGCCGGGTGGTGCTGATCGAGCTGCTGGCCTGGCAGTTCGCCAGCCCGGTGCGCTGGATCGAAACCCAGGACCTGCTGTTCTCCGACACCGCGCACGGCGGTCTCGGCGTGGAGCGCTTCGTCGAGATCGGCCTCGGCGCCACCCCGACGGTGGCGAACCTGGCCGCGCAGACGCTGAAGCTGCCCGCGTTCGGGTCGGCCACCGTCGAGGTGGTCAATGTCGAGCGCGATGCCGCGGTCGTCTACGCCACCGACACCGATCCCGCGCCGGTCGAGGACGACATCGACGAAGCGCCCGCCGCCGAGACCACCGCGCCCGCCGCGGCCCCGGTCGCCGCGGCCGCACCGGTCGCCACCGGCGGTCCGCGCCCCGACGACATCGTCTTCAGCGCCGCCGACGCCACCCGCGTGCTCATCGCGCTGTGGACAAAGCTGCGCCTGGACCAGATCGGCCCGGTCGACACCATCGAAGGCCTCTGCGACGGTGTCTCCTCGCGACGCAACCAGCTGCTGGTCGACCTCGGCGCCGAGCTGTCGCTGGGCGCCATCGACGGCGCCGCCGATGCCGACATGGGCGCGCTGGCGGGCACCGTCGAACGGCTGGCCCGCACCTACAAGCCGTTCGGCACCGTGCTCACCGATGCCATCGGCGATCACCTGCGCAAGGTCTTCGGTCCGTCCGGCAAGCGGCCCGCGGCCATCGCCGACCGGGTCAAGAAGACCTGGGAGCTCGGCGACGGTTGGGCCAGCCACGTCACCGCCGAGGTCTCCCTCGGCACCCGTGAGGGCGCCAGCGTGCGCGGCGGCGATCTCGGCGGACTGGTCGGCGGCGCGCTCAGCGACGCGGCTTCGGTCGACGCCGCCATCGACGCGGCCGTGCAGGCCGTGGCCGCCCGGCGCGGGGTCGCGGTCTCGCTGCCCAGCGCGGGTGGCGCGTCCGGCGGCACCGTCGACGCGGCCGCGCTGGGTGAGTTCACCGAGCAGATCACCGGGCGCGACGGCGTGCTCGCCACCGCGGCGCGGGTCGTGCTCGAACAGCTCGGGCTCAGCGAGCAGGTCAGCGCGCCGGAGGCCACCCCGGACACCCTCGTCGACCTGGTGTCGGCCGAGCTCGGCGCGGACTGGCCGCGGCTGGTCGCGCCGGCGTTCGACGCCCGCAAGGCCGTCCTGATCGACGACCGCTGGGCCACCGCCCGCGAGGACCTGGCGAAGATGTGGCTCGGTGACGACGCCGTCACCGCCGAACAGCCGCTCACCGGCTACCTGGGTGCGGGCGAAGCCGTTGCCGCGCAGGCCAACTGGTGGCGTCAGCGGGCCATGCACGAGGCCCGTTCGGTGCTGGCCGGGGTCTACGGCCAGATCGCCGACGCCGCACTGGACACCGCCGAGCCCGGCCTGTGGTCCGACGACACCGCCGTGATCACCGGCGCCAGCAAGGGTTCCATCGCGGCCGCGGTCACCGGCAAGCTGCTCGCCGGTGGCGCCACGGTCGTGGTCACCACCTCCAAGCTCGACGACGAGCGGCTGAAGTTCTACCGCTCGCTCTACCGCGACAACGCCCGCCACGGCGCGGCGCTGTGGGTGGTCCCGGCGAACATGGCCTCCTACCAGGATCTCGACGCCCTGATCGAGTGGGTCGGCACCGAGCAGGTCGACAATGCCGGTGGCGCCAAGATCAAGACCAAGGACGCGATGACCCCGACGCTGCTGCTGCCGTTCGCGGCACCGCGCGTCGCCGGTGACCTCGCCGACGCCGGTGCGCGCGCCGAAATGGAGATGCGGGTCCTGCTGTGGTCGGTGGAACGGCTGATCGGCGGCCTGTCCGCCCTCGGCGCCGACCACGACGTGGACGCGAAACTGCATGTGGTGCTGCCGGGTTCGCCCAACCGTGGCCTGTTCGGCGGCGACGGCGCCTACGGCGAGTCCAAGGCCGCGCTCGACGCGGTGGTCACCCGCTGGCGCGCCGAGAAGTCCTGGGCCGCCCGGGTGACCATGGTGCACGCGCTGATCGGCTGGGTGCGCGGCACCGGGCTGATGGGCCACAACGACCCGGTGGTCGAGGCGGCCGAGAAGGCGGGCGTGCAGACCTGGTCGACCACCGAGATGGCCACCGAGCTGCTCAAGTGGTGCACCTCGCGGGCTCGTCAGGTGACCATCACCGGCCCACAGCAGATCGACCTCACCGGTGGCCTGGCCCGCGCCAAGCTGGACCTGCCCGCGCTGGCCAAGCAGGCCCAGGAAGCCGCGGCGGCGAGCGAGCAGGAGGCGGCCACCGCCGCCACCATCGCCGCGCTGCCCGCACCGCCCACCCTGAGCTCGGCACTGCCGGTGCCGGAATGGGGTGCGGTCACCGCCGATCTCGCCGACATGGTCGTCATCGTCGGCGCGGCCGAACTCGGCCCGTACGGCTCCTCGCGGACCCGGTTCGAGATGGAGGTGGAGGATCAGCTCTCCGCCGCCGGTGTGCTCGAACTGGCCTGGACCACCGGTCTGATCCGCTGGGAGAACGACCCGAAGCCGGGCTGGTACGACACCGAATCCGGGGACCTGGTGCCGGAGTCGGAGCTGGCCGAGCGCTACCACGACACCGTCGTCGAGCGCTGCGGTGTGCGCCGCTACGAAGACGACGGCGCCATGCTCGACAACGCGGCACCGCTGCTCACCTCGGTCTTCCTCGACCAGGACCTGAGCTTCACCGTCGCCAACGAGGCCGAGGCCCGCGCCTTCCACACCGCCGACCCGGAGCACACGGTGATCACCCCGGTCGCCGATTCGGCCGACTGGACGGTGACACGCAAGGCGGGCACCGAGATCCGCGTGCCGCGCAAGGCGAAGCTCTCCCGCGTCGTCGGCGGCCAGATCCCGACCGGCTGGGATCCCACCATCTGGGGCGTCTCGGCCGACATGGCGGCCTCGGTGGACCGGGTCGCGCTGTGGAACATCGTCTGCACCGTGGACGCGTTCGTCGGCGCCGGCTTCAGCCCCGACGAGCTGATGAGCTGGGTGCACCCGAGCCTGGTGGCCAACACCCAGGGCACCGGTATGGGTGGCATGTCCTCGATGCGCTCGCTCTACGTCGACAACCTGCTCGGCGAACCGCGCCCGAACGACATCCTGCAGGAGGCGCTGCCCAACGTCGCGCTGGCGCACGTGGTGCAGTCCTATGTCGGCAGCTACGGCGCCATGGTGCACCCGGTCGCGGCGTGCGCCACGGCGGCGGTGTCGGTGGAGGAAGGCGTCGACAAGATCCGGCTCGGCAAGGCCGAGGTCGTGGTCGCCGGCGGTTTCGACGATCTCGGTATCGAGGGCATCGTCGGCTTCGGTGACATGTCGGCCACCGCGGACTCGGCGGCCATGCGCGCCAAGGGCATCAGCGACCGGTACTTCTCCCGCGCCAACGACCGCCGTCGCGGCGGGTTCGTGGAATCCCAAGGTGGCGGCACCGTGCTGCTGGCCCGTGGTGACGTGGCCGTGCAGATGGGTCTGCCGGTGCTCGGTGTGGTCGCCTTCGCGCAGTCCTTCGCCGACGGCGTGCACACCTCCATCCCCGCGCCGGGTCTCGGCGCACTGGGTGCGGGTCGTGGCGGCAGTGGTTCGCGGCTGGCCGCCGAACTGCGCAAGCTCGGTGTCACCCCGGACGACATCGCGGTGATCTCCAAGCACGACACCTCCACCGCGGCCAACGATCCCAACGAGTCGGAGCTGCACGAGCGGCTCGCCGGCGCGCTGGGCCGTACCGAGGGCGCACCGCTGTTCGTGGTCTCGCAGAAGAGCCTCACCGGTCACGCCAAGGGCGGCGCGGCGGCCTTCCAGCTCATCGGCCTGTGCCAGGTGCTGGAAAACGGTGTGGTGCCGCCGAACCGGAGCCTGGACTGCGTCGACGAGAAGATGCAGGCTTACCCGCACCTGGTGTGGGCGCGCGAGCCGCTGCGCTTCGGGGACAAGTTCGCGCTGAAGGCGGGCCTGGTGACTTCGCTCGGCTTCGGGCACGTGTCCGGGCTGCTCGCGGTGGTGCATCCGCAGGCGTTCCTGGCGGCGATCGAGCCGGGTGCGCGGGCGGACTACCAGGAGCGGGCGCAGGCGCGTCAGCTCGCGGGCAGGCAGCGTTTCGCCGAGGCCATGTGTGGCGGCGCGGCGCTCTACGAGCGGCCGGCCGATCGCCGCCTGGGCGCCGACGGCACCCCGGCCAAGCAGATTCGCCAGCTCGAGGCCGACATGCTGCTCTCGCCGCAGGCCCGCCTCGACGGCGCGGGTGTGTACCAGGTCGGTTCGGCTCCGCAGTCGGGCGAAGCGTCGTAGGCTGCCGCTTCGTGACGATTCTCGGAATCGGTTTGGACTTGGTCACCATCTCCGAGTTCGCCGAGCAGCTGGAACGGTCGGGGACGACGATGCTCAGGGAGAGCTTCACCGCTGGTGAACGCCGCTACTGCCAGAGCAAGCAGACGGACCCGGCCCGCAGCTTCGCCGCACGCTGGGCCGCGAAGGAGGCGGTGCTCAAGGCCTGGGCATCGTCTCGCTTCGCGCGCAGCCCGCAGATCGGCGACAACCCGTATCCGCTGATCGAAGTGGTCAACGACGCCTGGGGCAGGCCGAGCATCAAATTGCACGGCCTGGCCGCGGAATTCCTGCCACGCGTGCGGGTCCACCTGTCGCTGACCCACGACGGCGACACCGCCGCGGCGATGGTGGTACTGGAAGACCCCGGCGAACTGGCCGACCTCATCGAAGGGCGCGAAACCACTCGCTAGTTCTACCGATCGCGGACCGTCACTCCTGGGCGGTCCGCGATTCCTTTTCTGCGACAAGGAGATAAGCGACCATGAGGCGCTTGAGTTCGGCGACGGCGTCGGCATTGGACTGCTCGTCCTGGACCGAGAAATTCAGCATCGAATACACGACGTGCACGAGTACCTCGGCCATCATCGTGCGCCGGGCGCGCGGCGTGCGCGGGGTCAGTGGCCGCAGCATCTGCGAGACCACCTCGGCGAATTCCTTCTCGTGCAGCGCGCCGGTGGCCCGCGTCGACGGGGTCGACTGCATGGCCAGCCACACCTCGCGCCGCGAGGGATCGGTGGTCCACAGATTCGCCAGGTGGTCGACGAACTGGTTCATGTGCCGCAACCAGTCCAGCGAGGGCACCTCGCCGTGGAAATCGGCGAGCTCGCGCGACACCGCCACCAGATCCTGCCGGTTGAGCTCGCAGACGATCACGTATTTGTTGGCGAAGAATTGATACAGCGTGCCGATGGGCACCTCGGCGCGTTGCGCGACCTCTTCACAGGTGAACGATTCGAAACCGACCTCGACCAGCAATTCCCGCGACGACTGCAACAGCGCGTCGAATTTGCGCTTGCTGCGTTCCTGGGTCGGCCGCTTGCGCGGCATCAGTTCCTGTGGATCGTCCTGCAATTCCAGCGCAGGGTCCGGACGGCTCTGCTTGGACCGGGCCTGCGCGTGTACTTCCACCCATCCAGGCTAGCGGTATCCCGACGTTCCCGACACGCGCATACCGACAGCGTGTCAACAATGTGCCGATGATCGGGTGAGATCCCACCCATCCGGGCGGTGACCGGTGACGAATCATCAGATGAGCGTGCGTGCATCCACGTGGGCCCCCGCGCGGCCGGCGTTCCGCACCCGATTCGCACAGTTTTCGCACAGGGGAAGGCAAGACTTGTGGCACCAGGATCTGTGGTAACCCTCGGCGTCAGCACCGAGCGAGGCGCCGTGCACGCGGTCGCCTTCGCGGAGTCGGGCGGCACCCTCTCCGACCGGATGCTGTTGCGCCGCACCATGCGTGCCGGCGGCGACGGCAAGGCCGAGGTGGCCGCGGCGGTGCACACCGCGCTCGACGCGCTCGCCGCCGAACTCGACGACGAGTACGAGATCGCCGGAGCGGCAGTGAGTTACCGCGACGCGAACGAGCGGCGCGCGATCGTCACCCGGCTGGCAACCAGCGACTGGAGCAGTGCCTCCCTGGTCTCGGCGAAGTCGGCGCACCTGTTCGTGGCAGGCGCGATGACCTGGCTCGACGAGTTCGACACCCTGCTCGTCTACGAGGCGGTGCCCGGCTACCAGGCGATGACGCTGATCGACGCGGGCCGCCACCGCGTCCTCGCCGCCTACGCGCAGACCGGCGCGCCCACTCCCGATGCCCTGCGCGCGGGCGTGTCGGCGGCCTGGGATCAGTTCGACGCGGCCTCGGTGAAGCCCGGCGCCGTCGTGCTCGTCGGTTCCTCGGCCGACGCGCCCGCGGTGCGCGAGGCGGTCGCCGGGTTCGGGGTGCCGGTGCTGCCGTGCCGACTGGCGCCGTTCGCCCCCGCGGCGGGTGCGGCGCTGGTCGCCCTCGGCGACGCGACCGAGGTGCCGGCCGTGCTCACTCCGCGGTCCAAGCGGGGCACGGCGCTGGTCGCCGCGGCCGCGAGTGTGCTGGCCGGCGGGCTCGTCGCGGGCGGGTCGTACGCGGTGATGAACAGCGGGCCGCCCGCGGTGGACAACACCGCGGTGTCCTCGGAGCCCGGTGCGGCGCCCGCTGGCCCGGTCGCCCCGCAGGTCCCCGAGATCCAGCACACCACCGACTCCGGCTCGGCCGAGACCGGTGCGGTGCCCCCGGTGCCGGAGCTGTCGGACACCTCGCAGTACGAGACGGTGTCGCCGAACCCGCAGCTGGTCGACCCGGCCGAGTTCCCCCTCGATTACCCCACCCAGCTGTACGGCGATGCGCCGCAGGAAGATCCGCTGCCGCTCGAACCCGCGCCGCCGATCGTGCCGCAGATCCCGGCCGCCGCGCCGACCGTGCCCGGCACCGGGATCCCGATGGGTATGCAGCCCGCCCAGGCCGTCACCCCGCAGGGGCCGCAGTCCCAATCCGCCGACTGACCCGCCCGGGGGCGTCTGTCAGGACCTGTTGCGGTGGCGGAACAGCGCGCCGGCGCCCAGATACCCGGCCAGGGCGATACCCGCGCACCACAGCACGGCGAGCAGGCCGCTGGTGCCGATCGGCGTGCCCATGAGCAGCCCGCGCATCGTCTCGATCACCGGTGTCACCGGCTGGTTCTCGGCGAATGCGTGCAGCCAGGTCGGCATCGACTCGGTGGGCACGAACGCGCTGCTCACATAGGGCAGGAACATGAATACGAAGGTGAAGCCGTTGGCCGCCTCGGGGTTTCGCGCGAGCAGGCCGAGCGCTGCGGCGAGCCAGGACAGCGCGAAGATGAACATGGCGAGCACACCGACCACGCCGAGCCAGCGCAGCGGATCGGCCGTCGGCCGGAAACCGATCAGCATCGCCACCCCGATCACGATCCCCGAGGTGATCAGATTGCGCAGCACGCTCTCGGTGACATGTCCGGTGAGCACCGCCGAACGGGCGATGGCCATGGTGCGGAACCGGTCGATGATGCCCTCGGCCAGGTCGGTGGACAGCGAGACCGCGGTGGTGGACGCGCCGAAACCCGCGCACAGCAGGATGATCCCGGGCACCACGTAGTCGATGTAGGCGCCCCGGCCCATGTTCATCGCGCCGCCGAAGACGTAGACGAACATCAGCAGGATGATCACCGGCAGCGCGACCGTCATGATCATCATGTCGGGACTGCGCAGGGTGTGGCGGATATTGCGGTCGAGCATGGTGGCGGAGTCTTGCAGGGCGTTCATGGCAGTTCTCGTTTCGTTGCTCAGGCCGCGGCCACGGCCGGGCGGGGCTGACCGGTCAGGGCGAAGAAGACGTCGTCGAGGTCGGGGGTGTGCACGGTCAGCTGTTCGACGGCGATGTCGAGTTCGGCGAAGCGGTCGAGCAGGTGCTTCATCTCGGTCGCGCTGCCGTCCGAGGGCACCTGCAGGGTCAGCTGGTCCGGATCGGTGTGACCGCCGGCGACCACCGAGGCCGCGGCGGTCAGTAGCCGGTGCTCGGCGAAGCGCAGGCGCAGGTGCCCGCCGGGGACCAGGCGTTTGAGCTCGTCGGCGGTGCCGTCGGCGACGATGCGTCCGCCGTCGAGGACGGCGATCCGGTCGGCGAGCTGGTCGGCTTCCTCCAGGTACTGGGTGGTGAGGAAGATCGTCGTGCCGTCGGCGGTGAGTTCGCGGATCGCGGTCCACAGGTCGCGGCGGCTGCGCGGGTCGAGACCGGTCGTCGGCTCGTCCAGGAAGACCATGCGCGGCCTGCCCATCAGGCTCATCGCGAGATCGAGCCGGCGGCGCATACCGCCGGAAAAGGTGTCCACGGGCCGGTCGGCGGCGTCGGTGAGGTCGAAGCGGTCGAGGAGTTCGGCGGTGCGGCGCCTGGTCTCCGCGCGGCCCAGATGCAGGAGTCGGCCGGTCATGCGCAGGTTCTCGGTGCCGGTCAGGACGCCGTCGACGGCGGCGTACTGACCGGTGACGCCGATCAGCCTGCGCACGGCATCGGCGTCACCGACCGGATCGTGGCCGAAGACCTCGGCCCGGCCGCTGTCCGGCTGGATCAGTGTGGCCAGGATGCGGACCAGGGTGGTCTTGCCGGCGCCGTTCGGTCCGAGCAGGGAGAAGACCGTGCCGGCGGGAACGCTCAGGTCCAGGTCGTCGAGCACGACGTGGGCGCCGTAGGACTTGCGCAGGGCGCTGACCGTGAGCGCGGGGGCGGGTTCGGTGGGCATGAGCTCTCCGTTCGAGAAACTGTTTATGTAATAAACCTAGTTTATAGAGTAAGCAGTTCTGAAGCGCAAGGGAGGCGACAGCTAGAGTCGAGGCGAGCGGAGGAGGTAGGAGTCGATGACGACGTCCGGCGATACGGCATTGCCCAAGGTGGTCGAGCTGATGTGGGGGCTCGACCAGCCCGCCGCGCGTGGCCCCCGGCGCGGTCTCACCCTCGATCAGATCCTGGACGCGGCCGTCGAGGTGGCCGACGCGGAGGGGTACGCGGCGCTGTCGATGGGCCGGGTCGCCAAGCAGCTCGGCTTCACCGCGATGTCGCTGTATCGCTATGTCGACAGCAAGAACACGCTGATCGATCTGCTGATGGACCGGGTGGTCGGCGAGCCGCCCGTCATCGCGCCGGGGACGCCGTGGCGCGCGGGGCTGGAACAGTGGGCGCTGGCCGAGTTCGACCGGATCGGCCGGCATCCGTGGTGGATGGACATACCGCTGGCCCGGCCGCCGAGGGGACCGAACAACATGGCCTGGCTCGAGACCGCGCTCGGCGTGCTGGCCGAGGCGGCGGTGCCGATGCCGGTGAAGCTCCAATTGGTGATGAACGTGTCGATGTTCGTGGTCAGCAAGCGGCGGTTCCTGCGCGACCTGGACGTGGACGAGGGCGACTTCGTCTCGGTGATGGCCAGGGTGCTCGACCCGCAGCGCTTCCCGTCGGTCTCGGCCGCCCTCGCCACCGCCGCCTTCGAGGACGACGACATCGACTGGGACCGTGCCGATTTCGAATTCGGCCTGGCCCGGCTGCTCGACGGTTACGAGGTGTACATCGCCGGTTTCGGCGGCTGACTAGACCGACAGGTCGCGGCGCAGCTTGGCGACATGCCCGGTGGCGCGCACGTTGTACTGGGCGAGTTCGATCTTGCCCTGCTCGTCGACCAGGAAGGTCGAGCGGATCACGCCGGTGACGGTCTTGCCGTACATCATCTTCTCGCCGAACGCGCCCCACTCCTTCAGCACGTCACGTTCGGGATCGGAGAGCAGCGGGAAGGTCAGGCCCTCGTTGTCGCGGAATTTGGCCAGCTTGGCCGGCTTGTCCGGCGAGATGCCGAGGACCTCGATGCCAGCGCCGCCGAGTTCGGCCAGGTTGTCGCGGAAGTCGCAGGCCTGCTTGGTGCAGCCCGGGGTGCTGGCGGCCGGGTAGAAATAGACGATCACCTTGCGGCCGCGATAATCCGACAGCGACACGTCCTTGCCGTCGGCGTCGGGCAGCGTGAAATCGGGGGCGGTGTCTCCGGGGGAGAGGCGATGGTTGTCGGTCACCACCGCACGGTAACCGACGAGGCCGCCCAGGGGCATGGATAGACTCGTCGGCGAGCAGCAGACATTTACCTGGAGGTGACGGTGGCCAAGGACGACACCGACCGGATCGAGCGCGAGATCGAGATCGCGCGCGCCCGGTTGGCGACCACACTCGACGAACTGGCGGTGCGCGCCGATCCGCAACGGATCGCGGACGACACCAAGGCGATGGTGGTCGCCAAGTTCAACGAGCCCAAGGTCAAATACACAGTGATCGGCGCAGGTGCCCTCGTAGCGGGCCTGCTCCTGATCAAGATCTTCCGCCGCTGACTTTCCGGCGGTAAAGAAAACACCCGATGCGGCAGCTGCCACATCGGGTGCTTTTCTGCGTTCTCTTACTGCGTGGGGCAGGCGAGGCCGTCGCCGTCGGGGTCCAGGTGGGGGGAGTAGCCCGCTTCGCCGCGGAACAGGGGGGCGCGACCAGCGCGCATGGCTTCGTCGCAGCTGGCGAAGGCGCCGCCGGCCGAGCCGGACTGGACCAGGTTGGCCGAGCCGGTCGCGCCGAGCAGGGAGTCGAAGCTGGATGAGCCGGTGCCCGCGGAGCCCGACACCACGTCGGCATTGGCGACGGGGGTGACGAGCAGGCCGAGGCCTACGGCGGCGAGGCTGACAGTGAGCCGGCGAACGTTCATGAATTCCTCTATGTCTGCTGCGGTTCGGTGGTGGGCCCGGACACATCGAATGGCGGGCGGCCCCGTCCACCTTCGTGACGGGGCCGCCCGTTGTCAACCGCGCGGGTTCTTCCGATTCGTGGTCGCTTATTCACCCAACCGGCGACCGGTGAGGTGTTCGGCGGGAATGGTGCCCATCCGACCGGCCTGGAAGTCTTCCATGGCTTGGATGATTTCTTCCTTGGTGTTCATGACGAACGGCCCGTATTGGATCACCGGTTCGCGCAGCGGTGTGCCGCCGAGCAGCAGTACTTCCAGATCGCCGGTGGTGGTGTGCTGTTCGGTGTCGGCGGTGAGCGAGATCGCGTCGCCGGCGCCGAAGACCGCCAGCTGTCCGGCGCTGATCGGCCTGCGTTCGGTGCCGACGGTGCCGCTGCCGCCGAGCACGTAGGCCATGGCCGTGAAGTGTTGTGGCCATGGGGTTTCCAGCTGTGCGCCGGGGCTGATCGAGGCGTGTGCGTAGGCGATGGGGGTCTGGGTCGATCCGGGGCCTGCGTGGCCGGCGAGCTCGCCGGCGATGATGCGGACCAGTGCGCCGCCGTCGTGTGAGCTGACCAGGGTCAGTTCGCCGGCGCGCAGGTCCTGGTAGCGGGGGGTGGCGAACTTCTTGGCGCGTGGCAGGTTCACCCACAGCTGGATGCCGTGGAAGGTGCCGCCGGAGATGACCAGTTTCTCTTCGGGCAGTTCGTCGTGCAGCATGCCCGAGCCTGCGGTCATCCACTGGGTGTCGCCTTCGCCGATGACGCCGCCGCCACCTTGGGAGTCGTGGTGGACCATGGTGCCGTCGATCATGTAGGTGACGGTTTCGAAGCCGCGGTGCGGATGCCATGGCGCGCCTTTGGCCTCGTAGGGTTCGTAGGCGACCGGGCCCATCTGGTCGAGCAGGATGAACGGGTCGGCGGCGCGCAGATCGACGCTGGGGAACGGCCGGGTGACCTCGAAGCCCGCGCCTTCCTGCTGGCGGTGCGCGCTGGTGATCTGGCGGACCTGCCGCTGGGTCTCGGTGACGTCGGGCCGGGGCAGCCGGGGCAACACCATGATGTCGTCGACGGTGATAGCTGGCATGGCGAACGCCTCCTGAGGTGGACCTTCGGTACTTGGTTTCCATGTCAACCATAAGCCATCTAGGATCATTCCCGTGACGAGATGGCTCTCCGCGGCGGAGCAACAGACCTGGCAGGCGTTCATCAAGATGCGCCAGCGCCTGGACGGGGCGATCAACGCCGGGCTGAGCGAACACGGCCTGTCGATGGCCGACTACGAACTGATGGTGTCGCTCTCGGCCGCGCCGAACGGCTGCCTGCGCGCCAAGGACCTGGGCGCCGAGGTGCGCTGGGACAAGTCCCGGCTGTCCAAGCAGCTGGCCAGGATGGCCACGCGCGGACTCGTCGACCGCGTGCCCGCGCCCGACGACGCGCGCGGGATCATCGTCTCGCTGACCGAGGCGGGGCGCGAGGTGCTGCGGCGGGCCGCGCCCGAGCACGTGGAACTGGTGCGAGAGTTGTTCGTGGACAAGCTCACCGAGCAGGAGGGCGCCGCGCTGCGGTCGCTGTCGGCGAAGGTGATCGAGGCGGCCGACGGGATCTGTTCGCCGGGTTAACGAGCGCGGCCGCGCAGACGATGCACAGACGTCGGGGTTCGAGCTCTCGGACGAAGGGGCGGCCATGATCATCGGACGAACACTGGGCGTGATCGGCGCGGTCTGCGCGGTCGCGCTCGTCGGCTGCGCGGACGAGCAGCAACCCATCGACTATCCCGGGATGACCTTCCTGCCGTCGAGTGCCGCACCCACCGGCGAAGGCACGCCAGCGCCCGATGTCACGGCGCCGACCGGCGGCGGCACGCCGGCTCCCGACATCACGGCACCGACCGGCGGCGGCACTCCGGCACCGTCCGACGCCGGTTCCCCGGTCAAGACGCCCGCGCCCGTGCCGGGTCCGGCCACCGCCGTGGTGACATTGATCGCCGTCGACGCCTCCGGTCAGCCCCGCGACGGATTCGCCCTCGCGACGGCCGACCCGGTCAGCACCTTGAACTGCGCGGATGCCGTCCCGAGCCGGTCGGCGACAACGTCCGGCATCTACCACTGCGGCCCGTCCGCGGCCGCGGCCGATGTCTGCTGGCCCACCCCCGGCAAAACCGCCCTGCTCTGCGGCTCCGACCCCTGGCAGCGCACCCTGCGCGAATATCAGGTCGACCCGCCGCTCACCCCCATCGGCCGCACCGAATCACCCGAACCCTGGGCACTCGAACTCGCCGACGGACGCCAGTGCCGAATCCGCGTCGGCGGCGCCTGGGGCGGCCGCGCCGACGGCCTGGTCGGCGCCTACTCCTGCTCCGGCGGCCACGAGGTGGTCCTGCAACCTTCCGACTCCCGCACCGCCATCGACAAGTCCTCGAACACCTGGCAGGTCGCCGTCGGCCCACTCGGCTCGGGCAGCCCCGACTTCCCACTACCGGCGAAGATCGAGGTCCGCACGGCCTACTTCGCGGCCGCGCAGTGAGTCCGCGACCCGCGAGCGCCGCCGTCACGGGCAATGTCGCGATACCGATGAGCGGATACACCGAAACCGCCCGGTGGCGTTACAGTGTCGCTCGAACTACCGCGACGGGAACCAGGAAGCCGGTGTGAATCCGGCACGGTCCCGCCACTGTGACCGGGGAGCCGACCCCACCGAAGACCACGGCCGCCAGGCTGGAAGGTCGGGGTGCGCGTTGATCCGGGAGTCAGGATACTGACCTGTCGCGGACACCATCCACGGGCGAGGACCCGCGGCGGCGTGCGGGTGGCAGCGAGAAATGCCCTGATCGGTGACGGTGCAGGGGCGGTTTCGATCGTGGCCGGGTGGCGTGTGCTCGAGTCCTCTTCCGGACACGAGAGGACCGACCCGATGCCCGATCACCGGCCGCCCAGCGGCGAGATGTCGCGACGCAGGATGCTCGGCGGAACACTGGCCGCGGCCGCGCTGCCGTTTCTCGCCGGCGCGTGCGGCGGCACCGGATCGGCGGGCACCGGCGCCGAGCTGACCGTGACCGATCTGACCGGTCGGGTCGTCGAGCTGAGCGGTCCGGCCCGTCGGGTGGTGACGATCCCGATGCCGGCGGCGTCGATGATGGTGGCGGTCAACGGCGGCCCGGATGTGCTGGCCGGGATGAACGCGGCCTCGGCCACCGCGATCGAGAGCGGTTTCCTCGGCGAGGTGTATCCGCGCCTGCTCGACGTGCGCACCGATGTCGCCGGCGCCGAGTTCGCGCCGAATGTCGAAAGCATCCTGGCCGCGGAACCGGATGTGGTGATCCAGTGGGGCGATCGTGGGCCGGGGATCACCGAGCCGCTGCGCGCCGCGGGCCTGACCGTCGCCGAACTCAGTTACGGGACGCAGGCCGATCTGGAGGGCGCGGTGCGGATGTACGGCGAACTGCTCGGCAAGCGGGAGCGGGCGAGCCGGATCGTCGACGGGATGCGAACCACCCTGGACCGGATGCGCGCCGCCGCGCCCGCCGACCCGGCATGTTCGGTGCTGTATCTGTTCGGCGGCGCCGAGGCCATGCACGCCGCGGGGGCCGGTTCCTACAACCATTTCGTCATCGAACTGGCCGGTGCGCGCAACTGCGCCGCCGGGATCGGCCAGCAGCGCGCCACCATCGGCACCGAACAGCTGCTGGCCTGGGACCCCGACGTCGTGCTGCTCGGGAACTTCGGTCCGGCCCAGCCCGATGATCTCTACGGCGACCCGGCCCTGGCGACGTTGCGTGCGGTGCGTGAGCGCCGGGTGTACAAGGTTCC
Source organism: Nocardia sp. NPDC059177 (assembly GCF_042755165.1). NCBI lineage: Bacteria > Bacillati > Actinomycetota > Actinomycetes > Mycobacteriales > Nocardiaceae > Nocardia > Nocardia sp. NPDC059177. The sequence continues at coordinate 98,322 of NZ_JBHZBX010000010.1, forward strand.
GCTCGGCGGCTACCGGTGGGATCCGCCGAGCCAGGAGTCACCGCTGATGTGGCAATGGCTCGCCGGCCTGGTGCACGGCACCCGCGCACCGGGGCTGCGCGCGGAGATCGTGCGCCAGTACGGCTTCCTGTACGGGGTCGAACCCACCGCCGCGCAGCTGGACGCGATGCTGGCGATGCCGAGTAACGGAGGCTCGCGCGACTATGCGGACTTCGGTCGTTGAGCAGACCGGAACCGAGCGTTCCGGAACCCGGCCGGTGCGCTGGTACTGCGTGCTGATCGGGCTGCCGGTCTTCGTGCTGGCGGTCGGGGTGCTGGCGCTGGGCGTCGGCCGCTACCCGGTGGCCGTCGACGAGGTGGTCCGCATCCTGCTCGGCCAAGTGTTCGAGCTCGAGCAGACCTGGTCGCCGACCCAGGAGGCCGCGGTACTGCGGGTGCGGCTGCCCCGCGTGCTGCTCGCGATGCTGATCGGCGCAGGCCTGGCCCTGTGCGGGGTGGTGTTGCAGGCGGTGTTCGGCAATCCGATCGTCAGCCCGCACATTCTGGGTGTGTCGTCGGGGGCGTCGTTCGGTGGCGCACTGGCCATTGTGCTCGGCTTGGGTTCGGCGGCACTGGTTTTCGGTTCCTTCGGGTTCGGACTGCTCGCCCTCGTCGCGGTGTTCGCGACCAGCCGGGGACGGCGGGCGGCGCCGTTGACGATCGTGCTGTCGGGCATGGTGGTCGGCGCGTTCTTCGCGGCGCTGGTATCGCTGCTGACGTATCTGGCCGACCCCTACGGCGAACTGCAGGCCATCGTGTTCTGGCTGCTGGGCAGTCTGGCCACCGCGAGCTTCGGCAAGGTCGCGATCGCGCTCGGCCCGGTCCTGCTGGGCGGCGCGCTGATCTGGGCCCTGCGCTGGCGGATCAACCTGCTCTCCCTCGGCGACGACGACGCCACCACGCTGGGGGTGCGGCCCGCGCCCTTGCGCTGGCTGTTGCTGGTGACGGTGGCCGCGATCGTGGCGGGGGCGGTCGCGGTGAGCGGTGTGATCGGCTGGGTCGGGTTGGTGGTACCGCACCTGGCGCGGCTGTGGGTCGGGCCGGATCACCGGGTGCTGATCCCGGTGACCGCGGGACTCGGCGCCGCTTACCTGACGATCATCGACACGGTGACGCGCACCCTCGGCGCCGCGGAGATTCCGCTCGGGGTGCTCACCGCCCTCGTCGGCGCGCCGGTGTTCCTGATCCTGCTGCAACGCAGCCGCCGCCGGATGTGGTCCGATGCCTGAACCCGCCTTGGCCGTGGAGTCGCTCGGCTACACCCACGACCGCGTGAACTGGCTGTTCCGCGAGGTCTCGCACCGGTTCGAGGCCGGTGAGGTGCTCACCGTGCTCGGCCCCAACGGGCGCGGGAAAACCACGTTGCTGCGCTGTCTGGTCGGTCTGGCCGCGCCGACCGAGGGCCGGGTCGCGGGCGCGGGCACGATCGGGTATGTGCCGCAACATCATCGGACGACGTTCTCCTACACCGCGTTCGACATGGTGCTGATGGGTCGCGCCCGGCACCTGCGCGCCGCGGCGATGCCGGGCAGACGCGACCGGGAACTGGCCGGCGCCGCGATGGCGCGCGTCGGGGTGGCGGAGTTGGCCGGGCGGGACTATCCGAGCCTGAGCGGCGGTGAGCGGCAATTGGTGCTGATCGCGCGCGCGATCGTGTCCGAGAGCCCGATCCTGGTGCTCGACGAACCAGCCGCGGCCTTGGACCTGCGCAACCAGGGACAGGTGCTGCATCTGTTGCGCGGCCTGGCCGACGAAGGCCGCACCGTCGTGCTCACCACCCATCATCCCGATCACGCGATCGAGATCGCCGACACCGCGATGCTGCTGTTCGGCGGCGGCGATGTGCGGATCGGGCCGGTCGAGACCACACTCACCGACGAATCGGTGGGCGAGCTGTACGGGGTGCGCGCGCACACGGTGCTCGTCGACGAGCAGCGGCCACGCCGGGTGATCATCACCCGCTACGAGAAGTGACGACCGAGAGGATGCCGATGTCGATGGAGTCCGGGCTGGCCTGCACCGTGCGCCCGTGGGCGCAGTTCCCGCTCGACCGCGCGCTGGCCGGAATCCGCGTGGCGGGCTTCGAGTCGGTGGCGCTGCCGGTGCACGGTGTCACCGAGGTGATCACCCCCGACAGCACCGAGGCGCAGGTCACCGAGGTCGCCGCGATGATCCGGGCCAACGATCTGACACCGGCGATCCTGAGCCATGCCGCCGATCTCGACAGCACCGAGGAACGCGCCACGGCGGCGCTGCGCCGCCAGCTCGACCACTGCGCGCGACTCAAGGTGCGTGTCCTGGTCGACATGGGCTGTCCCGAACTCGCCCACGCCGAGCGTTACCTGCGCCTGATGTCGGCGGCCGCGCCCTACGCCGCGTCCCTCGGTGTGACGATCGCGGTGAAACCGCACGGCGGGCTGACCCGCACAGCCGCCGACACGGTGGCGCTGGTGCGCCGCGTCGGGCACGAAGCGTTCCTGGCGTGCTGGGATCCGGGCAATGTCGTGCACTACGGCGGCGAGCCGCCCGACCGGCACCTGGCCGAGCTCGCCCCCTACATCGCCGCGGTCGGCGTGCGCGACCATCCCGCGCGCGCCAGCTTGCGCGCGAGCGGGGGAATGCCGCCGGCGATCACCCCCGGTGACGGCATCGTGGACTTCGCCGAGCTGTACCGGGTGCTGCGGGCGCACGGGTTCACCGGCCCGAGCGCGATCGAGAGCGTCACCAAACTGGGGACGGTGGACGAGCTCGACGCCGAGGCCCGGCGCGCCCGGCACACGGTGCTCGACGCGATGGCCGGACGGGTGTCGCGCCTGCCGCGGCCCGAGCCGGTGATCCCGGCCGCCGAGTCGTGTTCGTCGCGCGCGCGGGCGAGCGCGCAGGATCCGATCGGCACCGCGCGATCCTTCGACCATTTCCTCATGCTCGAATTGCCGCTGCCGTGGCCGCCCGGCATGGGGACGCCGGTGTGGGAGACAGCCCGGGTGCCCGAAGCGCTGCGCGCGGCGCTGCGCCGGGCGACCCGGAGTATCGCCGAGGCCGGCCGGACGATGAAGACCTTCGCCGCCGCCCCGGATGCGCGGTATTCGGCGCCGGGCGCGATGCGGGTGATCCGCTTCGACCGGGCGGACGGCCCGGCGGCGCCGCTGCGCCGGGCCGAGTACCACGTCCCGGCCGAGCGGGCGCCGGAGCTGATCGATGCCCTCTTCGGCGCCGCCCCGGCCGCGCTCGACGGTTTCGCGCCGTACCGGGAACCGGCCGGGCACCGCGACCTGGTGGTCTGCACCCACGCCTCGGTCGACGCCTGCTGCGGCACCCTCGGCTACCCGTTCTACCAGCGGTTGCGCGAAGCCCACGGCGACGCGACCGGGGTTCGGGTGTGGCGGATCAGCAGCTTCGGTGGGCACCGCTTCGCGCCCACCCTGGTCGACCTGCCCGAGGGCCGGTACTGGGGCAACCTGACCCCCGACCGGATGGCGGCGCTGGTCCGGCGCACCGGCGACCCGACGGAGTTGTTCGACCTGTACCGGGGCTGGTCGAGTCTGCGCGAGCCCGCCGAGCAGGTCATCGAACGGGAGTTGTTCGCCCGGTACGGCTGGGACTGGCTGAGCCGCCGGCTGAGCGTGACCGCCATCGACGACACCCACTACGACGCCACCGTCCACGACCCCCGATCCGGCGCTGTGCACCGGCACCGGATCGAACTGCGCCGTCTCGGCACGTTGCCGGTGCTCGTCGGCTGTGATCGCACCGCCGGACAGGTCGAGCAGTACGCGGCCGTTCTGCGGCCGGACTGACCGTTCAGGACTGGGACCAGGGTTTCACCGGCGGCTTCACCCACAGCAGCTTCTCGTCCGCGTGCGTGCGGGCGGCGGCCGGGTGGCCGGGGTTGCGGGCGGCCCAGCCGTCCTTCTGGTCGAGCAGGTCGGCGACGACCTGCCAGGTCTCACCGGTGCTCGGCGGGTTGGTGTCGGCGGCTCTGGCGAGTTTGCGCAGGGTGGCGGCGGGGAGGGCGCGTAGTTCGGTGGCGCAGATGTCGCGCGACCACGCGTAGGCGGCCAGCCGGCGGGCCTTGGCGACGCGGCTGGCGGTGGCCGCGTCGGAATGCGCGTGATCGGGTGCCTGATCGGCGCTGTCTGGCACGTCGGCGATTCTACGACGAACGCCCGCGCCCTGGTCGACGATGACCGGGGCGCGGGCGTTCAATGCGTCAGCAGCTGTCAGTACGCGCTGTTGACGTTGTCCATCGAGCCGTAGCGGGCGGCGGCGTAGTTGCAGGCCGCGACGATGTTGGAGACCGGGTTCCAGACATCGAAGGGGGTGCCCTCGACGTGGTACGCGGCGAAGGTGGGGTCGATCACCTGGAGCAGGCCCTTGGAGGGGATGCCGTTGATCGCGTTGATGTCCCACAGGTTGATCGCCTGGGGGTTACCGGTCGACTCGCGCATGATGTTGCGGTGGATGCCCTCGTAGGTGCCGGGGATGCCCTTGGCGGCCATGATGTCGAGCGCCTCACGGATCCAGCCGTCGAGGTTGTTCGGGTAGGTCTTGGGGGCCGGTTCCGGCATCGGGGCCGGGGCGGCCTCCGGAGCGGGCGCGGGTGCGGCTTCGGGAGCCGGGGCGGGGGCGGCCTCCACGGCCGGGGCGGCGCCGGCGGCGGGGATGGTCTCCGCCTGCTCGACGACCATGGCTGCACGCTCGGGAACGCTGTCGTCGGCGAAGGAGACGGCGGAGGACGCGGCTACGGCGACCAGACCGACCGCGGCGACCGCCACGGTGAACGCCTCACGGCGCGAACGACGGCCGATAACGGTGCTGAGCTTGTCTTTGTTGAGCATTGCTTTTCTGTTCCTTCATCTCTGTCTGGCGAGCACCGGCATCGCGGAGGAGTACGGTGGATCGCGGCAGCGCACGCAGCGGCGCACGCCGGTCAGGCGATGTGTTGTTTCTGTCTGTATGGAAGGTGCGACGCTGTCAGGGCGGGACGCTCGATGGCTGTCCGCCGCGTCGCACGGTGCTCCACAGCTGGCTGCGGGGAGACCACGCGCTGTTCGGTACTTCCGAAGGTTGGATACTTCCGGGCTAACCAAACCGCAGGTCTGTTTGTGACCTGATTGCAGAATGGTCACGATAAGTGAACGCCGGGTAAACAGAATCTGAACGGCAAACGATGGCGATCTTGGTAGCTTCGCCTGGCGGTTGCAGAATCGTTATCTATGCAGGGGGTTTGCCGGCGTTACCGCGGTGGCGCGGGTCACAGAAAAAGTTCTCGAAAATCTGGTTTCGGATGCGTTTGCCCAGCTCGTCGCTGTCCGGATTGGTGCGAAAGTGGCATGAGCGCCGAAATCGGGGGTGCTTCGATAACGGGTCTGTGACCGTTGGTTGACGGAACCGCCGGACTGCCGAGGGGTTGCTTCCGCGGTGTCAGAGGGACCGGCCGTGTGTGGCTTCCCGGTCATCGAGCAGGTAGCGGATCTCCTCGTCCGGATACGGCGTGCGCCGGCTCGTTTGCTGGAACGTCCGCAGGAACGCCGACATCGTCGCGGCGATCGGCGCGTGCCGGGTGATGAGCGCGGCGGTTCCGGCCGGGACGCCCACGGTCATAGGTCTGGTTCCGGTCGAGGAACGCGGCTTCCGACGGCGAGAGGTCGAAGTCGGCGGACAGCGCGAGGCCGTAGTCGCCGAAGTAGAGGCGACTGCCGTCGGTCAGGATGTTCTCGAAGTGCGTGTCGAGGTGCAGCAGGCCACGACTGTTCATGAACGCGGTCCCGGCGGCGAGTTCCCGCTCGATGCTCGCGGACGCGTCCCGCACCGCCTCGATCCGGTGGCGTATCTGTGGCCGGTCGTCCCAGTAGGCGACGGCGCGATTGCTCGGCCCGTCGCTCCAGCTCGGTGAGCGGCACCCGCTTCACGAAGACCGGCGTCCCGGCGACCTCCAGCAGCGCGGTCTGCCCACCGATCCCGGCCCCGACCGGCACGGCCGCATCAACGAGCGCACGCAACGTGTGATCGCTGCGCAGCGCCAGCGCGGTCGCGGCGGCACGATACGCCCGCAGCCGCGCCGGTCGCGACATATCGCCCCGCCATAGCCTCATGCGCGAATGTTGGAAAAATAGGCCAAAGCCGCGTCCTCGGCGGCGTCCGAGCTGGGCAGGGATCGATAGCCCGTGTCGTTCGCGCTGTGGACGAAGTTCCAGGTCAGCGACAAGCTCGGGGACATGGCGAGCGCGGCGTGCGGGTGCTGCTGGGGGATATAGGCGCAGTCGCCGGGCGCGAGCACGACGTCGATCAATGGACTCGACGGCCACCTGGGGGGCAGCATGCCGGGCGCGTCGATGACGGCGAAAAGCGCTTCTGGATCAGCGGGAGTGGTGGTTTCCGGCGGGTAGAGCAGGATTCGCTTGTGGCCGATCACCTGACACAGGTACGCGTCGCTGTACCAGGGATCGACGTGCCAGCGGGTCATCCCACCCCGGCCGCACACGAAAATCCCCTTCGCCGGAAAGGACTGACGTGCGATATCGACCGCCGTGGCACCGGCGGGGAAGGTATATCCCTCGGTCGGAATCCACTCCGGTGCATGCCACGAGTTCGCCAGGGCCAGGAAAGCGTCGTCGGCCCAGGGCAGCCGCTCCGCGGACTGGCGGGAGAACCATCGCAGATAGGGCGGGCGCGCACCGGGTTCGGCGTTCTGAACGAACCGAGCATGATACTTGCGCAGTGTCGTCAGCCCGGTGAGGGTGAACAGGCTGTCGTAGATCGGGGCCCGCTGATCGCCGACCATCGAAAGCACGCTGTCGAAGGTCCACGGAGGAGGCATATTCCAACTCTGCAGGCCGTTGCGCACAACGAGCGGCCGCGAGCGCGCGAGGTAGCTGTCAACGAACTCCCGCTGCGTCGGTGGGGAATCGACGATCAACAACGGCTCGGTCACGACGCCGCCAAGCGCAATTCGAGCGGAGTTCGGAACCGTGGGGCGACCGTGCGGCCGTCCAGGAAGCCGGTCACCCGGTCGGCTTCGGAGCCGATAGCTTCGCGTGCCTGTGCCGTCAGCGGTGCGAGTGGCTCCCAGCGCACTGTGCCTCCGGCATCCTGGCCCCAGCCGCCGACGACCGCACCGTCCCACCACACGGTGGGGCCGATATTGCCGGAGCGGTCGATGAGTTGGGCGGTCGGAAGGGGGCCGAGATACCAGTCACGTTCTTTCCAGCCCATGACGGTCGGGTCGAGCGACGGGAGCAATACCGCCCGCCCGGTACTCGCCGGTTCGTCGTCGAGGAGGTCGTCGTCGGTTGTCACGGCCGCTTGCCCGTCCTCGAATGTGATTGTCCGAGAGCCGATGTCGCCGAGGGTTCGATTGATCACGCCCTTGCCCCATCCGGTCCACCAGGTCAGATCGGTCATGGTGGCGGGTCCGAATCGGTCAAGGTAGGACGACAACAGCCACGCCCGGGCCGCGGCCGGATCAACCGGCGGCGTCCCGCTCGCTCGAACCCAGGTGACTTGGTTGCTCTGCCACGATCCCACCGGACCGCCACGCTCGATCCAGCCCTCCATGGCGAGCAGTCCGAGTAGTCGGCTCCCGATCGAAACCCACTTGGCCGACGCCCTGTCCGGTGCGCGGACTTGCTGTGTGAGCCGAGGTTCGAGCTCGACGAGCGCGGCGCCGGATCGCAAGATCCCGTCGGCGACAACGTCGCAGATCGCGTCCTGTACCGATCTCAGCCAGGTCTCACCCAGATCGGCCGAGCTCAACAGCCGCAGAATCGCGCGGCGCTCGCGCACGGCCAGATCGTCGGTCACTGCCGCCCGTAGCCGCGCGACGTCGGCTCGTCTGGCGATGAACACCGTGCGGCGCATCGCGTGCATTTTCACGAACGACCCGGAGTCGTACAACTCGGCTGACAATTCCTCGGCGGACACGGGTGCCAGGCGGGCAGCGAGTCCTAGGAAGACGGTGGCTGGATCGGTTGCGTGAAACGCCACGACCGAGCCAACCGCGTCAGCTGCCGAGGGGAAGGGCTTCTCGGTCAGTCCGTGCCGGCGCTGGAGGCGCGCGCGGCGAAGGGAGTGCGGGACCGACCGGGTCACGGTAGCGGGTGGGGGAGGGGGCAATCAGGGATCACACTTCCGCTTTCGTTGGGCTCGTGCTGGTGTCGGCCACCCCGGCTGGGTCGGCGACGATCACTGGTTGATGTGGGGGCTGGCCCTCTACGGTAATCGTCTTGTTCAGGTAGTCGGCGATCGTCCGGCCCTTGGGGTCTTTGAGCGGCCGGAACCAGCCGTAGCCGAGCGAAAAATAGTCGAGGAAGTGTGTGTTCTCGCGGATGAAGGCTTTCCAGATGCCGATCGGTTTCCCGTCGCGCTCGTTGACCAGCGAGATGTCGAAGAACCTGCGGCCCCAGGACTGGCCGGTGCGTCCCATCCAGATACAGCGATTCACGAAACCGACCATCCACCACACCACGTACGCCACGATGGTGATGACGGTCGCGGTCGATCCCCCGTGGTTGTTCGATCCCCAGGTGCTCACCACGTAGGCGAAAACGAGCGCGATCATGCTGACGTGCATGTCGATGAGCCAGGCGAGGGCCCGCTTCGAGAAAGGCGCGACGAACATCCGTAACCTCCGGCAGTGATACTGGCGACGGCTGCAAGCCTCTCTCGATCACGTCCCTTGCGCTGCTCAATGTTATTCAGCCGGACCCGCCGAGTGCGGCCGCCATCAACGCGTCCGCGATCGTGTCGACGTGCCGGTTGTGCCAGTCTGCGAGGTCCGTTCCGCGGGCCCACATGTTGAATGCACCCATCGCCGGTCCGCAATGGACCTGGAAGTCGGCCGCGCGGCGGTGGTTGCCCGCGATGGCGGAGTCGGTGGAATGCACCAGGTAGATTTTGAATACCGCGGCCATCTCGTGACGCGGGTCGTTCTCGATCAGTTTCAGACGGTCGGGTCGGTCCAGCCGCAGATAGCGTGCTTTCACCTGCTCGAGTGCCGATTCATAGGTGTTTCTGAGGATTTGGCCTTCGATGCTGGATCGGACCGCGGGATCGATGTCGTGCCAGCGGCTGTGCTCGCGCCATACCCGGTGCAGTCTGTTGGCTCGTGCGGCGAAGAGCGTCCCCCGGCGAACCACCTGCACTCGGCCGTCGACCTCGAACAAATCGGCCGCCGGCGCCATACCCGTGTCGTGGACACCGAGAGTCGACAGGAGGTCCTTCACGGTCTCCGATGTCCCGGCCTCCGGTGTGCACTGATTGATCGATCCGGTGAGGACGAATTCGGCGCCGAGCGCGCGCACCGCGGCGATGGCGAACGGTGTACCGATGCCGCCCGCCGCACCGACGCGCACCTGCCTGCTCAGCAGGCACTCGGAAGACACGGTCGTGCGCAGGTCGACGATGCTCGGTATCAGGGTCAGTGCGCTGCCGCGGTCGGTATGACCGCCGGAATCGGATTCGACACAGATATCGGAGGCGACCGGCACCATCTTCGCGACCTGTGCCTCCTCGTCGGTGAGCAGCCCTGTGCCGAGCAACTCATCGACGAGCTTCGGGGGCGCGGGCAGCAGGAACTTCCGCGCGATCTCGCCGCGTGAGACCTTGGCGAGTATCCGATTCGGCACGTGCGGCCGCCCGGTGGTCAGCCGGCTGCCCGCGTACCTGAACTGGACCAGAGGTGCTGACAGAGTGGTGTACGCCGCGGCTTCCAGGACCGATACCCGCGAACGTAGGGCGGCATCGACGACCCACTGTTCGGCGTCGATCCTGTCGGGTTGGTTGAGTAGATTGAGGCCGTATGGCAGACCTGTACAGGTACGGGCGAGCCGCGACGTGGCGTGATCGATCTCCTCCCGAGTGAGTCCGCCGGTCCCGAAGAACGCCAGATAGCCGGACTTCGCCATACGTTCGACCAATTCCACCGAGGAGATCGCCCGGTACATCGATCCGGCCACGTAGGCCTGCCGCACGCCGTGTGCTGTGCGGAAGTCGTCGTCGGCCGATGCGCCCGACCTCGACGTGGTCGATAGTCTTTCGGTACCCGGGTTCGATCGGCTTGCGCCGATATTCGCCGACCAGAGCTTGGTCAGCACCTGGCCGGGGCCCACCTCGGCGATCTCGGTGACCCCGCGAGCACGCAACGCCGCCATACAGTCGCTCCAGCGAACGGCCTCGCGCACCTGTTGGGCCAACAGCCGCGCCGCGCTGTGCGGCGTGTATTCGCCGGCGGTGACATTGCTGAGCACCGGGACGACACCCTGCCTGAAGTCCACCCTGGACAGGTGGGCCTCGAGGGCCCGCGCGGCGTCGGCCATATAGCGCGAATGGAATGCGGCACCGACTTTGAGCGGCACGAGGATGCCTCCCGCCGCGCGGACTTCGTCGTTCAACAGCGCGAGATCCGCAGTCGGCCCGGACAGAACCGTCTCGGTGGGCGAGTTCCAATTCGCGATGTCGACCGAGGTGATCGCGCTGGAGCGAAGCACATCGGCGACGACAGCCGCAGGGACGCGTACCACGGCGGCCATACCACCCTCGCGGACCGCGTGCATCAACCGGCCTCTGGCCGCGACCAGGCGAAGCCCTTGTTCGAAGTCGATGAAGCCTGCGATGGCGAGTGCGCTGATCTCACCGAGACTGTGGCCCGCCATCACATCGGGCCAGCCTTCGCTGTCACGGCGGGCCAGCCCGGAGAGGTAGTTGACTGTGAACAGTGTCGGCTGGAGGTGGTCGGTCCGCTCGAGATGCCCGGCGTCGCCCGCGCAGGCCGCAGCGATATCGAAGTCAAGCACCGAATCGCAGAGTCGTCGGACGGCGGGAAAGCGGGCCAGTAGTTCGATGCCCATGCCGGCGACCTGGGACCCCTGTCCCGGGAACAACCAAGCGCGACGTCCGGTGCCGTGCTCAACCGTGGACAAAGCGTCGCAGTGCTTCCATGCGGAGGCCGAGTCCGTCGGTGGACTTGGTGACCAGTCCCAGGTCGTGGAATCTGTTGATGAAGTATCCGACGCGCGACCGGGTGGTTCCCACCATCTGACCCAGTTCTTCGTGCGTGAGCGAACATCGAAGCCGAGTACAGCCGTTGTGGGCGATCCCCCAGTTGGTACCCAGCTGGATCAGCGTCGCGGCGAGTCGCCGCTCGCTGTCGAGGGTGACGAAAGAGACGATCGTCCGCTGTCTTTCCGTCATGAGATCGATCATGTGACCGCGCCATTGGGTGCTGAAGGGAGGAGTGGCGAGGAACTTTTCGAAGTCCATGCGCGGGATCACGTTGAACATCACCTCGCTCTTGGTCACCACGTCCTCACTGCGCGACCCCTTGGCGTCCTTGGCGACTCCGAGCACCGACCCCGGCCCTTCGATGCCGAGGACGCACAGCTTGCCTTGCGGTGAGGTGCTGAGGGTTTTCGCCCAGCCGGTGCGGATCAAGCAGATCCAGTCCGAAGTGTCGCTGCGTCCGTAGATCCGGCTGCCCGTGGGTATCCGCCGGACAGGGCCACGGAGTTGGCCCTTGCTGATCAGATCCGCCAGCGAGAGGCCCAGCGACAGTTCGGTCACCGGCGGTCGATGCTGTGCGGTCGGCTCCGGAGTCTGAGCCTGTCTGGAAGGTGAGCTGCTGGACCAGTCGATAGTCACGTCGTTCCCCAAGATCATGGTACGTCCAGTCCCGCTCCGGCGGACTCGAACCGAATCGGTAGCGAGGCGGATTGCCCTCGACTCGGGTAAATCGCAGGAACGGAGCGTCGGGCTGGAACGTTGTCGAGATTGCACCGCGAAGGCGTACCGTTCGACAGTCCTGCTGGTCGTTACTGCCTAATCGTTGATGCGTTTGTCATCGTGAGGTCCCTCCCCTGGAACCAACTGGATTCTCTCCCTGGCAAAAATATCAAGACGTACCACCCCCGTCAACCGTCTTGGGCTGCGTGACCTGCGAAGAGCGCAGGGCCCCAACGTATTTGGGGCATGTGATGCCCAGACGGCTCGACGTCGGTCCGGGCGTGGCCGAATGATCATGAAATGATCCCGGGTAGGTGGTGGTCACCTATTGCAGAGAACCGCGTCCACCGCGAGCCACAAATTGTGGGGGGTGCTGAATGTCCGAGGATCACCGATTGCCGAATCCGGCAGGGAAATATCGAGAGCGTCCTCGAGATCGAGAAGCAGCGAGACCGTCCGCAGGGAGTCGAGCCCGAGCTCGGCGAGGTCGGCATCCGGCAGCAGGGGCTCGTCCGCCGCGAGGAACGGCAGGCGGGTGCGCACAATGGCGACGAACTGGTCATTCATGGTGACTCCCTGAAAGGTTCGGGACCGACAGGTGTTCTGGCGATCGTCAACCGGCTGGCCGAGATGACACCGTCCGCGCCGTCGATGACGATCTCGGTCGGTGCCGGGTGGCCGAGAAACGCGATCAGGCTCGCGGTCAATCCGTAGGCGCCGACGTCGGGAATGCGGATCAGGTCACCCTCGGTCACCACCGGGAGTTCGACATCGCTGGACAGACAGTCGATCGGTGTGCACAGCGGGCCGACCAGCGACCCCCGTACCAGACCGTCCGCGCCGCCGAGGACCTCGACACTCGGCTGTGGCCGTGGCAGCTTCCGTAGTCCCGACATCCCGCCCAGATGGTTGACGCCGGATTCGAGCACGACATAGGTGAATCCCTTGGACGTCTTGCTGTCGACGACGCCGGCGACCAGGGACCCGCTTGTCGCTACCAGAAACCTGCCGGATTCGAAGCTGAGCAGGGGTGGTCGGTCGTAGCAGGACCATACCGACGACAAACGCTCGGCGAGTCCCGTGAGCTCGGCGACGTCGAGTGTTGTGCCTCGTCCGGCATAGGGAGCCGGAAACCCGCCACCGAGGTCTACCTCGCGCAGGGCGATGCCGGTCGCCGAGCTCAGTTCCGCTGCGATGACGGCGTTTTCGTACAGCTGCTCGGCGAGGCGCGCCGGGTCGGCGATGTTCGACGCGGCGTAGAGGTGAAATCCGCTGATGTCGGCGCCGGGACGTGAACCGAACAGCTCGGGCCTGTCCATCAACAGGGAAGCGTCGACACCGAACTGTGAGGAGACACCTGTCATGGTCAGCGAACCCCCCGCGAGCGGGGCATCGCGGTTGACGCGGATCAGGCACTCGGCCTTCGTCGAATGCGCCAGGCTCGCCGTCGCGATCCGATCGAGATCGCCCGCCGACTCGACCGAGAAGCGCCGCACGCCGACCCGAAGCGCGTGCTCGATCGCGGACCGCGTCTTTCCTGGACCGGTGAAGAGCACACGATCCGGTGACGCGCCCGCAGCGCACGCCACGTCCACCTCGCCGGCCGAGCTGACCTCCAGATGACAGCCGAGGTCGAGCAGGCACGCGACGATCGTTGGATGCGGATTTGCCTTCAACGAGTAGTACAGCCTGCTGCCCGGGGGCAGAACAGCGCGCAAGTTCGTGCAAGATTCTCGTACCAGAGCGAGGTCGTAGACATACAGTGGGCTTCCGTACCGGCAGGCCAGCTCGACCGACGACGTGCCGGTCACAACGACTCCCGCAGCAGCCTTTTGTCGACCTTTCCATTGATGTTCAGCGGCAACTTGTCTCGTATGAGTGTCCGTTGCGGCATCTTGCTCCGCTCGATTCGATCGGCGAGTTGGACGACGATGTCGCGCAGCGTCAGATCGGACTGGACGACGACGACCAAGCACGCCGGCTGGTCGTCGGTCGGGGCGATGAGGGCTGCCTGACACACTCCCGGAATGTCGAGAGCCGCGCCCTCGATCTCGGCGGCTGAGACCCGGAATCCGTTCTGTTTGTACTGCTCGTCGATTCGGCCGTGGTGATACAGGTATCCGTCTTCGTCCAGGTGACAGAGGTCGCCGGTCCACAGCAAGGTCCCGCCGAGGTAGTCCCGGCGAAAACGCTGCTCGGTGAGGTCTGGAGCGTTCCAATACCCGGACATGACATTCGCGCCGCGCACGACGAGTTCGCCCCGGTGGCCGGGTGGTAGCCGGTTGCCCTGCTCGTCGACGACGAAGCATTCGATGTCGTCGAGTGGATAGCCGACGGAGTCGAGGCGCTGGTCGAGCTGGTCCATGGGCATGATCGCCACTCGCTTGCATTCGGTGAGTCCGAACATTCGCACGACCGCCAGTCCGGGAATGAGGTCGGTCAGGTCCTGGATGGTCGCGGGGGCCAGAGCGGCACCGGTGCTGGTGATCATGCGCAGTCTCGCCGGTGGCTCGCCCGATCGGGTGACGGCCATCCGCAGGATCTGGGCGAGAGAGGGGACGCACGGCAGCACCGTTGTCCTGGTGCGTTCGAGCGTCGCCAGGATGGCGGTTCCTGCCGACTCCCGGGGCTCCAAGAACAGGGTCGCTCCCACGTCTGTGGTCAAGAATGCCTGGTAGAGGCCATAGTCGAAGGACTGAGGGAGGACGCACAGCACCCTGTCGTCGGCTGTGTAGTTCAACCGCAATTGAATCGCCTTGGTGGCGAACAGTACCTGCGCGTGCGTGGATACGACACCCTTCGCCGCGGCGGTGCTGCCCGAGGTGTAGATCAGGCACACCGGATCGCACGAGATCGCGGGCCGATAGCGGCCAGGCGTCGGCCTGCGGCGCGCCTCGGCGAGCTCGTCGATGTCGATGCGCGGCACGTCCGGGGCCACATCGGCAGCCAGATCGTTCGTCGCGGACTCCAATACCACGACCGTCGGCCGGCAATCGTCGACGATCATTCGCAACTGGTACGGCTTGAGATCCGGGGAGACCGGGACATAGACCAGCCCAGCCCGCGAGCACGCGAAGGCCAGGGGGACGGCCATCGCGCTGGCGGAGGCGAGTGTCAGCACCCGATCGCCGCGCTCGACTCCCAGGTCGCGCAGGTAACCCTGGATGGCAAGGCTTATCTGTCGCACTCGTCCGTAACTCCACGACCGGTCGCGGGCGCAGAGGGCGATCTTGGACGGTGACAGCTTCGCCCGACGATCGAGCAGGTCGTGCAACAACTGCTCGCGCAAAGGAACTCCTCACGATGGCCGGATGCTGTCATCGCACGCTATGACGGCCACGGGCATGCTCGAGGCTCAAGGTTGAGCGCTGGAAGAATCTGTGGAGAGAGCTCAATTCTGCGCAGTCTCGTCCGCCTGATGCTCCTAGCCTTCCCGTGGACAAGCGAGCCCAGGCCACGAGGTGGGGAACATGACCGTGATCGAATCCCGCGAACCAGTCGAGCGTGACACGGACCCTTCCGCGCGCATTGTCGACGAGATGCTCGAGAGGTTGATTCCGATCTTGCGGTCGGGTGTCGCGGCCGGTGAGGCGCATCGCAGGCTCCCCGACGACGTCGCGCGGGCGCTCGTCGACGCGGGCGCGTTCCAGGTGCAGGTACCCGAGTCGCTCGGCGGTTTGGAGCTGAATCCGCTCGAGGCGACTCGGCTTGTCGAGGAACTGTCCCGCGTCGATTCGAGCGCCGGCTTCCTGGTGGGCAACATGAACAGCCAGGCGTTCGCGATGATGGCACTCTCCGCGGAGGGGGTCGAGGAAGTCTTCGCGGACAAGGGCGCGGTCATCTGTGGCGGCGCGTTTCCGCCGGCGATGGCCGTCGAGGTCCCCGGCGGCTACCTCGTCTCGGGTCGGGCAGGCTTCGCCTCAGGCGCGCACATCGCGACCTGGGTGACCGCCTACGCCATGCTCATGGTGGACGGGCAGCCCGCAATGACCCCCACCGGGCCGGTCATGCTCCTGGCGGCGATGGACCGTGGTGCCTGCGAGCTGGTGGAGAACTGGGATGTTCTGGGGCTCAGAGGAACCGGCAGTCACGACTATGCCTACGACCAGGTGTTCGTTCCTGCCGCACGGGTAGCGCCACTCACGCTGGGCGAGCCGAACAGTCACTTTTCCGGCCCCCTGTACAAGTCGCGGCTCTGGTCGGGACACCCGGCCTTCGCCGCCACCGCACTGGGCGTCGCGCGGGCCGGTCTGGACGAGGTCGGCGCGCTGGTGCGTACCAAGCGAGGGAACTTCATGATGGAGGTTCTCGGGGACAGCCCCTCGGTGCAACGCCAACTCGGAAAAGCAGAGGCCAAGTACCGTGCTGCCCGCGGTTATCTCTACGACACGGTGGATCAGCTGTGGCAGCACCAGCTGACCGGCGAATTCGTCACCACCGAACACGGCATCGCCATGCAGCTCGCCGCGTGCTTTGTGATCGAAACCGCGCGCGAGATCAGTGAAATCGTGCACGAGATCGCCGGTTCGACGGGTTTCCGGGAATCCAGTTCCCTGGAGAAGCTCTTCCGCGACGCGCACACCCTCAGCCAGCATGCCTTCGCTTCGCAGACCCGATACGAGTCGGCGGTCAAGGCCATGCTCGGAAAGCCCAACGACTGGCTGTTCTTTCAGCTGTGACCACGGCACTCATCAGGAGTCGACCGGTAGTGAGGAAGCGATGATGACTCCCGCGATTGTTGCGCGAGACCTCGGGCGAGCATTCAAGGACAAGGTCGCCCTCGAGGGTTTGAACCTCGAAATCCCACGCGGTGAGGTGTACGGCCTGCTCGGACCGAACGGCGCCGGAAAGTCGACGACGGTGCGGATACTCTGCACGCTGCTCATGCCGACCAGCGGCTCTGCCCGGGTCGCCGGTTACGACGTCGCGACCGACCCCACCAATGTCAGACTTCGTATCGGTGCGGCATTGCAGGCCACGGCCATCGACGGCCTGCAGACCGGGCGGGAGATGCTGGCGCTGCAGGCGAAGCTGTACAACGTGAGGCCGGCCGTCGCGAAGAAGCGGATCGCCGAGCTGGAGTCGCTCATCGATCTGGGTAGCGATTTCGACAAACGAGTCTCGACCTACTCCGGTGGCATGAAGCGACGTCTCGACATCGCGACGGCGATGCTGCACCGGCCTCCGGTACTGTTCCTGGACGAACCGACCACGGGGCTGGACCCACGCAGCAGACAGCAGATGTGGGACGAGGTCCGGCGGCTGAATCAGGAACTCGGCGTGACGATTCTGCTGACCACGCAGTACCTGGAGGAAGCGGATGCGCTGGCGCATCGGCTCGGCATCATCAACGAGGGCCGTCTGGTCGCGGAGGGTACCCCGCACGAGCTCAAACGCACGGTCCGGGACGACATCGTCGTTGCCAACATCAAGGGTGACGCGCGGCGCGCGGAGGCAGCGCTCGCAGCGATCCCAGGGGTGAAATCCGTGACGGCGCTCGCGGAGCGAATCGAGGCCAGGGCCTCCGATGGTGCGCAGACCATCGGCCCGGTCGCGATGGCGATTCAGAAGGCCGAGCTGGAACTCACCGATATCACACTGCGAACCCCCACCTTGGACGATGTCTTTATGGAACTCACCGGTGGCCACATCACGGAGGGCGAGAATGAGTCGATCCGCTGAAGTCGAAATGCATTCCACACAGGACGAGTTCGCGGTCGACCCCGAGCTCGCGCCGCGGACCTCGTCGTTCCTTCGTGATGTGGCGATCATCGCGATGCGATCGATCCGCCAGCTGCCGAGGGAGCCGGAGGCGGTGTTCCCGGCCCTGATGATTCCGGTCTTCTTCATGGCGGTCAATATCGGGTCGCTCGAGAAACTGACCGAGTCGGCGCTCGCGATCGACTACAAGGCATTTCAGCTACCTGTCGGCATCGTTTTCGCGGTCACCGGAATCAGCCGAGGAGCATCGCTGGTAGCGGACCTGAACTCGGGTTATTTCGACCGCTTGCTGATGACGCCGGTGTCGCGGCTGGCCTTGCTGATCGGCACGATGGCAGCGGACTTCGTCTTGGTGGCCATGATGACCCTCCCCGTGCTGTGTCTCGGCTTCTTCGTCGGTGTCGGTTTCCACAACGGCATCGCGGGATTCCTTGTCTTCATTGCTATTTCGGCACTATGGGGTATGGTGTTCCCCGGATTCACCTACGCGATCGCCTTCAAGACCGCGAGCACGGCCGCTGTCGCCTCGGCAACGATCCTGTTCTTCCCCTTCGCGTTCCTTACCACGACCTTCCTGCCGAAGGATCAGCTGAACGGGCTTCTCGACGCGGTGGCGACAGTCAACCCGGTCACCTATATCCTGGAGGCGCTGCGGAGTTTGCTCACGGAGAACTGGAACCTCTCCGCGCTCGGCCCGGCGTTGCTGGCAATTGTGGTGGTGGGGATCTTGAGTATCGGTCTGGCCCTTACCGCACTGCTGGGCCGAGTGAGTCGGAACTAGCCAATGATTGTCAGCCGTACCGAAGGAGCGCAATGAACTACATCGGGACATTCATCGCGGTGGCCGATGATTGCAAGGTCGACTACGGGAAGGTGCCGGTCGCGCGGGGATCCTCACGATCGGTCGCGCAGATCCAGTACGAGATGCTGTCCGAGCACCCGTACACCTATACCCAAGAAGACGTGTTGTTCGAGTCTTGGTTCGCCCGGCAAGATCTCGAGGTGAGCGAGGCGGAGAAGGCTGACCTGCGTGCGCAGTTCTTCTCCAAGGAACAGCCGTGCCTGCGCACATCGCCCTTGACCCGCACCCACGGGTGGGGCTTGGTCTTCGACAAGGAAGGCCTGATTGCCCTGTGCCCCAAGGATTCACCGGAGTACGCGGAGTTCGTCCAGTCCACCGACCTGAAGGTTGTCAAGGCACTGCGGACCAAACGAGCGTAATCGGGTGAGGTTCAGATCGGATATTTCCTCAACGAACGACCAAGGAGGTCACTCAGTATGATCGCGTCGTATACCTGCACCACGCTCGACTGCCCCGACCATGACGCGCTTTCCGGGTTCTACGCCAAGGTCCTCGGCTGGAACGTGGTCCACCGCGACGACAACGTCGCGTATCTGGCGAGCGACGCCGGGCTCAAGCTGGGGTTCCAGAAGGTAGAGAACTTCGTCGCGCCTGCGTGGCCCAAAGGCGATGTTCCCCAGCAGTTCCACCTCGATCTCGAAGCACAGGACCTCGCGGCCGCGGAGAAGGAACTCCTGGCCGCAGGCGCGGTCAAGGCTGAGCACCAGCCCGGTGGCGACTACTGGTCGGTTTTCATCGACCCGGCTGGGCACCCCTTCTGCATCGCGCCCCCGATGGGCTAGGACGGTTCCGTCCGACGATGCGCGCTGATTCCGGTGGCCCCCTCGAACTCGATATCGAGGGGGCCACTGCCACACTCACACTCGACCGACCTGGGCGGCGCAACGTCCTGGACGCCGATCTGTTGACGGCGCTGCACCGGTCCCTCGACGTCGTTCACAGATCACCCACGGTCCGGGTCCTGCGACTCGGGCATCACGGCCCGTGGTTCTGCGCTGGTATGGACCTGGCCGATGTCGCTGAACCGGTCCGGACCACAGCGGATTTCTACTCGGTCCTGGAACGCCTCGCGCTGGGCGATCTCACCACGATCGCGATCGTCGACGGACAAGTGGCGGGGGGCGGGGTCGGATTGGTCGCGGCCTGCGATGTCGTGCTCGCTTCAGCCGGCTCGACCTTCTCCTTACCCGAGGCCCTGTGGGGTCTGGTGCCCGCGGCGGTGTATCCCTTTCTGCGTCGAAGAGTCGGCCCTGGGGGAGCACGCCACCTCGCGCTGTCGACTCGGACGATGACGGCCCCCGAAGCGGCGCGGATGGGGCTGGTCGACGAGGTGAGTGAGCGTGTGGACCAGGCGGCTACCGCCGCGACCAGACGGTGCGTTCGAGTAGATCGTGCGACGATCGCCCGAATCAAGGCTTATACCAACTCTTTCGACGCGTTGCCCGCGCACGGGGGTGCCGAGGCCGCCGCTGTGTTGACGGCGGCGGTGCGAGCTCCGGGCGTGGTGGATCGGATCGACAAGTGGACGCGTACCGGTCGGCTACCGTGGGAGTGACGACCGGGTTCGCGTCCGCACGGAGGCGAGATGAGCGGAGATCTTCGCCGCCACCTCGTCGCTGTGGGTGAAAAGAGAGAAGTGCCCACCACCCACGGTGGCGGATTCCGACTGCGGGAACACTCGCGCGATGTCGGCGGCATCGGTTGCGGACACGACGACATCCTGGACTGCCGAGATGACCGTTATCGGGACGGCAATCGATCGAACGGCGGTGTCGGCCAGGATGTCGTCCTCCCAGAACTCCAGATGCTGTGTCGCATACGCGATGAGATCGGGCGCGCTGTGAAAGGCGCCGACTCCCGCGTCGGCGAGTTCGGCAGGCAAGCCGATGGACGAGCTGGTACCAGCTGACCGCCGTCGGTTGAGTGCTTCGGCGAGCCGGCCGGCGCTCGCTTGCCGTCTGTATACGGTGCGAAGCAGTGCCTCGAGTTCGGACTCGTATTCGGTGTCGAGAGATTTCGCGCGACTCGGCCCCTTGAGTGACGGATTGAGAAAGACCAGCGAGGCGACGGAATTCGGGTGTCGCGCGGTAACCCGCAGGGCGATCTTCGGTCCGGTGCACCATGCGACAAGGTGAACCGGTCGGCCGAGTGCCGCCAGCTGTCGTGACAGTTCGGACGCCTGGGTCGCCCCGGTCCACTGCAAGGCAGGTGTCCAGAGGGATGTCGGATGACCGGCGATCTGCTCGCCGAGGCGGGACCAGGGGGCCGGGCCCTGTCCGAAGGCATTGACGAAAAGGACAGGCGTGTCAGGGATTTCGAGCACGGAGCTCCTCGGAAAGACTGTGGACGACGAAGTCGACCTTCGGTGCGTGGACCGCGACGGACACATGGTGCTCGGGCGAGGCGGGCCACGAGCGCATCGACCAGCTCGGATCGTTGTCGGCACGACGTGCGTTCCGGTCGTCGTCGAAATCGAAGGCGATGGTGTCGAAGGGCGTGCGCAAACCCGTTCCCAGCGCCTTGGTTGTCGCCTCCTTGAGCGTCCACAGGCGACAGAATTGGTCCGTTCGAGCCGCCGGGTCGAGGTCGCGCATCGTGGCGAGTTCGGTAGCGGAGAGCACCCGATGGGCGACCCGCGAGACCATGGCGGAGTCAGCACGCCGTTCGATGTCGATTCCGCACGCGTCGGTCAAGGTGGCGACGACGGCGACCATCCCGTCGGTATGCGAAAGATTGACGCGGATGTCCGCGTCGAGCCGCGGAGCCGAAACCTCGGGTCGGCCATGTGGGTTCCGCGCACTCAGCCGCCATTCCGACGGGTCGATCCGTGGCGCGCACCAACTGAGCGCGTGGCGGGCGAGGGCGTGGGCGGCGGCGAACGCCCGGCGCGCTTCCGTCGGCACGATACGCCGCCATCTCCGGAGCTCCTCAGGGCTCAGACAATCGAGGGTCGTGACATCTCCGGTGTGCGCGATCCAGACGTGGGCCTCGCGGACCCGAAGCACGACGGTCCGGGTCATCCGGGCCCCCCGGGCGGGGTTTGTGACAGCACGGTCGCTGTGGCGACGACGGCGGTCATCACGACCGCCTCGGCAAAACCGGTGTACAAGAACCGCTCTGGACTGCCGCCGCGTGCCACAGTGGGGACACTGTGGCGTCGGTGCCACGCGCCGAACGCGACGAGGCCGGCCAGCCCGGCCGCCTTGGCGAGTACGAGAAGAAGATAGGTGCGCGAGAATCCGTCCGCCTCGGGGATTCGAGCGAGGAGGCTGCCGAGGCCACTCGCGGCCGTGACTGCCGCACACACCAGCGCGAGGCGGCTGAGTTTCGGCAACGCCACCCGGAGCGCGGCACGATCACCCCGCACGGCCCCGATGAACACCAGCACCGCCACACCACCCACCCACAGTGCCGCGCACACGACGTGCGCGACGATCATCGCGACATTGATCACGTGATTCGACGCCGAGCTCGGATGGCCGCCGAGGAACGGTAGACACACGGCAACCATGGCAACCGTGAGCAGCGTCAGGGGCAGGACGGTCGTTCGTGTCAGTACGGCCAGCGTCAGGAAGCCGGCACTGCCCGCGAGGCAGTACGCGATGCTCGGCGATGTCAGACACGCGACAACGTCGGCTGGGGGGATGTCGAGCACCGGCTTGCCGACAATCGCCGAGATGCCAAGCATTGCCTGAAAGGCCAAGGTGGCCGCCGTCGTCAGCGCGAGCCGACGGGCTCCGCGTCGCAGGGAATCCGTGGTCCGCCGGTGCTCGGTCGGTCCGCCCAACAGCACCATGCCCAGCAGCGATCCGACCGTGAGAACCGCGGTTGTCGTCCCGACGAGTCGCAGCAGCGGTCCACCCCATCGAGTGAACGGTCCCGGATCGAAGGCCAGCAACGCGGGCGGCGGTGGATCGGCGATATGACCAGCCGATATTCCCGCGAGGAGCGCGGCGAGTGCTGTCGTGATCAGCACCGCGAGCCCGAATGCCCGCCTGCTCGATGTCATCCTGTCGCGCTCTCGTCGCAACACTCGCCGGTCTGTGCCGATCCGCCGGACTCGATGTCATCGGGGCTTGTGGTGGGACGAACAGCTGAGACGACGGCCTTGCGGAGGAACAAGACGAGGAATCCTCCGACAATCAGGTGCAGGAGATGGTCGGACAGGAACTGCATGACGGTCAACGGAAATGCGAACGACAGTCGCAATCACCCTGGGAGCCTGCGGCGGCGGGCCCGAACCAATGCAGGCTCAACGCGGCCAGAATCGGCAGCATGACAGCCATGTTGTAGATGAGATGCAGCTCGACGCGTGGGAAGAAGGCTTGTACGACGCTGGTCGGCACCGGCCGACCGAGAAAATGCATCCCGGACCAGTACTGCGCAAGCAAGAAGGTGTGTTCGGCAAAATGCCAGATCTGAATCCCGAGGGCAATCGTCCACCACTTCCTGCTGCGGCCCTTGAAGCCCGGGCGAAGCAGGATCAGCCCGACGATCATCAGTACGGCGTATGTCCAGTGCAGGACCTCGTCCTTGTTCACCGCAGGGAGCAGGTAGCCGATGAACCCGCCTGCCTTCGTCCGCGGCATGTCGAGGACGTAGATCTGAAAGGCCTGGACTGTGTGCTCGATCGCGTGCGCGATGAGGATGGCCACATAGATCCGCAGTGCTGGGAAATGTTTGCCCGAGTTGATCTGGGAAAACCAGGAAAAGCGTTGGTGCGCTTGGGTATCAGCCTCAGCGCCGGATCCGATCGAAATCATACTGCTGCCCCCAGATCAGGTGATGCGCTGTTGATCTGAAGACTGCCAACATCCGGTGGGGGATGAGGCGCAAAAATGTGCATCCGGTCAGGACGTCCACTCCTGGTCGACTGTTCGAGTCTCCGGCGGCAAGGCTGAGGTTGTCATCGACCCGAGGCTCTCAGGGGGCTGCGTTCATGGATCTCGAGCAGGTGAGAACCCGTGTCGAGTCGGTCGTGCGGGAAACTCTGGGCATCGACGCGATCACCGCGAAGACGCCCGTGCCGGCTGGACACCCGTCGCTGGCAGTCACCCGATTGTGGGCCGCGCTCGAAGCGGAGTTCGGTACCGAACTCGATCTCGAATCCCTGATGACCGCCGCAGATCTCGACGCGCTGAGTCGGCAGGTGGCGACCGCGGTGGCTGTGTCGCCTTCCGATTCCGAGACCCGGATCGATGACGCCACTACCGATGTCGGGTTGTCCGCACAGCAACAGGCGTACTTGATCGGTACGAATCCCGCGCTGACCGCCGATGCTGTCGGCTGTCGGCATTATCTGCGTCTGATGCTGCCCGACGTCGACCTGGATGCGCTGGTCACCGCATGGCACGCGATTGTCGCTCGGCACGGAGCGCTGCGCTCAACGGTGAATTCGAGCGGCGTGCTCACGGTCGACGCGGTGACCGCTGAGCAGATGCTGACGGTGGTACGGAAGACCGGCGATCCAGCCTCGACCATGGATTTCGGTATCGGCGTTGTGCGCGAATCCATCGCAACGGCGGGGCAGGCCGGGTATCGGGCGGCGACCGTGGCGGTCGTCGTCCACCAGCACGGCGGTGCCGTCGTCGACCTCGCGTTCGACATGCTGCTACTCGATGGATACAGCACCGAACGATTGCTCTCGGAGTGGGGTGCGCTGTACTCGGGCAGCAGCCTCCCAGCGGCAGGCACCGCCGAATTCGCCTCGGCTGTGCGGACTCTGAGCGCGAGAACGCGGACTTCCGCGCCCCCGGCGTGCGGAGAGATTCTTGGTGAGCTGGGCGCCGCGACCGCCCGCTGTGTCGCTCCGCCGGCACCGACCGGCCAGCGACGCGACAGTCGCGCGGGGCGTCTGTCGCGGGCCGAGTGGGAGGCGGTACGCGCGTGGGCCGCGGCGGCCGGGCTCACTGCGTCCAGTGCGGTACTGGCGGCATTCTGCGCGACTCAGATCCACGCGCTCGGCGGAAGCGTTGTCGCCGCGGTCACCCTGAGCAACCGACCGTGGCTGCCCTCCGGGTCGGACGATATGGCGGGTCCGTTCAGCTACGCGCTGCCCGTTCTCGCGGACGACCGCCTCGACATCGCGGAACTGGCGACGGCCGTTCACCGTCAAGTGTGGCGTGGACTCGAGAATCCTGGCTTGTCCTCGGTATCGGTCGCGCGTGCCGCCCGGCGCGCCGCCGACGATCCCGCACGAGGGGTCATCGACGACATCGGGCTCGCCTTCACCAGCATGATCGATGCTGTTCCCGCCGTCGACGCCGACAGTTTCGCGCGGGACATCCAGTGGCAAGCGGTCGAAACCTCGGGGGTCGCACTCGACTGCGAGGTGTGGGAGGAGGACGGCGGACTCCGATTCAGGTGGGACATCGCTGATCCTGCCGCATGGCCCGTGCCGATCGTCATGGCGATGGCCGACTTCGAAAACATCCTGCGGATGCTCGGCGCGCCGATCGTCGCACTGCCGGTCTCGCCGACGGCGCTGCAAGAGTCCTATGTCGTCGCCAGGGCCGCCGATCAGTCGGCACCGAGCGGTCGCCTGGCCTTCTCCTTCGATGTGCCGATGGCCGTGCTGGGCCAGGTGGATGCCACGGTGGCTACCTGGATCGAGACCTACGAATTGCTCTCGGTGGTGCTCACCGACGACGGCAGGTTCGTCGAGCTCGCCGAACCCCCGGCCGGCTGGCGGGTGCCTGTGCTGCGCGAGAACGATCGGGTGCCGGAGACGAGCACCGGTCCCGGGATTCGACGCGATCCGCACGCGGCGGTGCGGTCGTTGCTTCTGCACCGCGATCGTCCGGTCGGCGTCTGGCCCGCGGCGACGGTCGCAGTGACTGTCGATGACGCGCATGCGCAACTCCACGTCGCGCTGGACATCTCGGTTGTGGATGCGCCCTGGTGTCATTTCCTGGCTCGTGAGTTGATCCGGATGCTCGATGGCGCGCCCGCACGCGGACGGCTGGCCGGCCCACCGGTCGATGTCCTGGACCAGCAGGGTGGTGGTCGGCGCGCCGTCCGATCACCGCACTGGGAAGCACGGTTCGCGGAGTTGGGCGAACTGGTGGGCGGCGGGGAGCTACCGCCGGTGTCGGCGCCGTCGCGCTGTCGGACAAGGATCGACGGCGAGCCGGTCGAGCTTCTCGGTCTGCGACGTGCCGCGGTGGCCGCGGGTTCCACTGTCGACGCGCTGCTGCTGGCCGCGTTTCTCATCGCGTGCGCAACAGAGCACAACGCGCCGGTGCCGGTCACCGTCGTGCGTTGGGGAGAGCACCCCGATTCCACCGGTCTCACCAGGCTGAGCTGGGTCGCCACCGCTCGACCTGATGAGCAGGTAGGACGACTCGCCGCCGAACTCGCGGTGCTGCTCGCCGAGGACCTGGCTGCTGACGAGGTGGAAGGTCTCCGTGTGCGACGTCGGTTGCGTCGCGCCGCACCTGCCCCGGAAACGCCCTCGCTGGTCTTCACCTGCGATGTCGACGCGTCACGGTGGCCGCTGCCCGCCCGATACCGGCTCGCGGCGTGGGAAAGCGCGACCCCCGGTGTCCATGTCGACTGCGTCGGCTTCTCCGACGGCGAGGTTGTGCGGTTCGGCTGGGATGTCGATCAGTGCGCCTTCGCTGACGGCTGGATCGAAACG
Source organism: Nocardia sp. NPDC059177 (assembly GCF_042755165.1). Classification (NCBI taxonomy): domain Bacteria; kingdom Bacillati; phylum Actinomycetota; class Actinomycetes; order Mycobacteriales; family Nocardiaceae; genus Nocardia; species Nocardia sp. NPDC059177. The sequence goes on from NZ_JBHZBX010000010.1 coordinate 124,301, forward strand.
GCGTTCGCGCGTTATTCATCGATGGTGCACCGACTGGCTGTGGGGGACGATCCCGCGCCTGCGCCGCGCGGCACCCCGACGCTGCCCGAGTATCGCCGAATCGTTCATCTGTTCAACAGAACTGATCACGAGTTCGATGCCGAGCAGCCCGCGCATCGTCCCTTCGAACGAATCGCCGCAGCTCGACCGGATGCTGTCGCGATAGTCACCGGACGGGAGGAGGTTACCTATGGCGCGCTGAACCGGTGGGCACAGCAGATCGCGGAGACTCTGCATCAGGCAGGCGTCCGGCCAGGTGATCTGGTCGTGGTGGGGTGCGCTCGCGGTGCCGCGATGGTGGCCGCAGTCCTTGGCACGGTGAAAGCCGGCGCCGCGTATGTTCCGGTCGAGCCGACGATTCCGATCGAACGGTTTCGTTCTGTGCTTCGGCAGACCCGGGCAACGGTCGCTCTCGTCACCGCCGAGACTCCTGGCCCGCGCGACGTCGGTGTCCGCCAGATCGACGTTTCACCGCTGCGACACCTCGACCTCCCGACGCACCCGACCCGCGTCTTCCCACCCCATCATCCCCATCGGCTGGCCTATGTGATCTTCACGTCGGGAACGACCGGATCTCCGAAAGGTGTCGCAGTCTCCCACCGCTCGCTGGCCAATCTGCTGCAGTGGTGTTGGCGTATCGGTGAATTCACCAGTGACGACTACGGTCTCGCGGTCGCGGCGTTGGGGTTCGACCTGTCGGTCTTCGATGTCTTCGGTCTGCTCGGCGTCGGCGCGCGACTGTATATCGCCGACGACGTCGAGCGGCGCGATCCGGCTGCCCTCCGTGGCATCCTCGACCGTGGCATCACATTCTGGAACTCCGCGCCCGCGGCACTCGCGCAACTACGCACATTGCTCGATACCCCGCTGCCGCGGCTTCGGCTGATTTTCCTCAGCGGCGACTACACGCCGCTCGACCTGCCCGCCGCCCTTCGGCAGGTGTCTCCCGAAGCGCGGCTGATCAGCCTGGGCGGTGCGACGGAAGCCACCGTGTGGTCGAACTATTTCGCTGTCGATCGAGTGGACCCGGACTGGCGGAGCATTCCGTACGGTCGGCCGATCGACAACGCACGATATTACGTCCTCGACGAGCACTTGGCGCCGTGCCCGATCGGGACCGAGGGCGATCTCTATATCGCCGGAGCGTGTGTCGCGGAAGGCTATTGGGGGTCGGCCGCCGCGACCGCCGGGTCGTTTGTCGCCGATCCGCATTCGCTGCGACCGGCTACCCGCATGTATCGAACGGGCGACCGCGCCTACCTCGGCGCGGATCTGCAGCTCACCTTCACCGGCCGTGCCGACAATCAGGTCAAGGTCCGTGGGCACCGAGTCGAGCTCGCCGAGATCGAGTTTCATATTCGCGCTCATCCGGATGTCCTCGACGTGGTGGTGTTGACGCGGCCGGATGCCGGCGGTGATACCAAGCTGGTCGCCTACGTGCGGTCGGCCGGGGCGCCGATCACGTTGCCCGAGATCCGCGGGCGCTGCCAGGATGTGCTGCCGGACTACATGCTGCCGAACCACCTGGTCTGCCTGGACACCTTCCCGGTCACCACGAACGGCAAGCTCGACCGTGCCGCGCTGCCCTGGCACCTGCCCTCCGGCACTGCGCCGAACGTGCGGGATCGGCCCGTCGGCGGACTCGGCGCGGCCACCGCGCTCGACCAGCTCGTCGCGGCCTTCGAGAAAGCGCTCGGGTATCCGATCGATCCGGACGCCGACCTCTGGGACCAGGGCGCGACCTCGTTCACGCTCGTTCAGGTTTCCGAGGACATCAAGCAGCGGTTCGAGCGGCCGATCGGGGTGGCCGATGTGCTCCCCCAGCCGACCGTGCGTGCGATCGCAGCGACCTTGACCGACGATCCGATGCCCGCCGCGACCACGGGGAACACGGTGGACTTCTTCTCGCCCGCCAGCCGCGCGGCGTTCAAAGCCGAACATCGCAATCGACGGGCGGCGAGCGCGGGGAGTCCTGGCGTTGCGCTCAGCGCGCGTCCGAGCACCGGCGAAACGATCCGCAGGAGCGTCCGGGAGTTCGCCGAACGCAACGTCGAAGCCGCCGAACTCGGCGAGTTGCTGGCGCTGCTGGCTCCGGAATCGTCCGAGTTCGAACGATATCGGTATCCCTCGGCCGGCGATTGCTACGGGGTACAGACCTACGTACTCGTCCGGGAAGGACGGGTGAACGGCATCACGCCCGGCACCTACTACTACCGACCGCAGACGCACGAGCTCGAACCGGTCGGCGCGGGCCTGCTTCGCGAGGCCCATTTCTACTACAATCGAGAACTCTTCGACAGCGCGGCCTTCGAGATCTATCTGATCGGCGCGCTCGACAGCATCGAACCGCTCTACGGTGAGAACGCCGCGCGCTACCTGGCCATCGAAGCCGGGGCGATGACGCAACTGCTCCAACAGCACCAGGCCGAGTCGGGCGTGGGACTCTGCCCGATCGGCGAGGTCTCCGCGGCACACCTGAGTTCCGCCCTCGGCCTCGACTCGCGGCACGTGTTCCTCTGTTCGCTGTTGGGCGGCGCGACCCGGGTTCGGGCGCGATCCGAGGACGCGGTGATCGCGCACCGCTCGGAGCCCTCCGCACTGATCGGTCTGAGCACCATGCTGCCCGGTTGCGCGGACAACGAGTTGTCGGAGTTGCTCACCTCGGGTGCCACCGGATTGGGGCCGGGCCGACCGGGTGGCGTGCGCGGCCGGGGTGGCTGGCTCGACTCGGTGGATCGCGTTGATATCGATCTGCTCGGTATGACGCCACTCGAGGCGAGCCGGACCGATCCGCAACTTCTGCTCGGCATCGAACGCGTATGGTCCGCGCTGGAGGACGCCGGCTACACGAGCGAGCAACTGCGCTCCTCAGCGGGCCGGGTCGGTGTCTTCGTGGCGGCGATGTGGCAGGACTTCGGCACCGTGACTTCCGATATATGTCAACGCATCTCACATCACTTCGGCTTCGACGGGCCGAGCATCGCGATCGACGCGGGCTGCTGCTCGACGCTGACCGCGATCCACCTCGCCCGCCGCAGCATGGCCGACGGTGAGTGCGCCGCCGCTGTCGTGGTCGGCTCGAACCTGATCCTGCGATCGACTCACCTCGATCAGCTCCGCGACTGGGGTCTCGTGGCGAAGGACCCCGCAGCGGACTATCTTCCGGCGTTCGCCGCCGCAGCAGCCGGATGGCTTCCCGGTGAAGCCGTCGGCGCGATGGTGCTGAGGCCGTTGGCGGACGCGGAAAGAGCCGGAGACAACGTAGTCGCTGTCGTCGCGGCGACCCACGCTGGACATCACGGCGGCGGCAGGCGATTCGAATCGCCGTCTGTCGACGGGATGGCCGCCTCGCTGCGGACAACACTCGACCTCGCCGGCGCGGTCCCCGCCGACATCGGATACGTCGAGTGCGCCGCCGCGGGTGCCGCCGTGGCCGATGCCGCCGAGATGGAAGCCCTGGGAAGAGTTCTCGGTGAACACCCGAGCCGCGCGGACCGATCCGTTGCGCCCGTTCCCATCGGCAGCGTGAAGTCGGTGTTCGGCCATGCCGAAGCGGCATCGGGAATGGCCCAGATCGCGCGTGCCGTCGCACAGATTCGGCAGGGCAGGATCCTTCCCGGTTCGACAGCGGACGAGCTGAACCCGATGGTCCCCTGGGACTATCTCCCGATCCGGGTCGCTCGGACGATCGAACCGTTGAGCAGTGCACGTCCGTTGACTGTCGTCCAGGGATTCGCCGCGGGCGGCGGCTTCGCCCATGCGCTCCTGCGCGCGCCACGGCCGCGCACCGATAGTGACGAGGGCCGGGTCGGCCGCGCCGAACCACGGGCCGTGGTGTGGTCCGGCGCCACTCGCGACCAAGTGATCGCATCTGTTCGCCAACTGGGTGAATGGCTGGCGAGCACAGCGACAGTGGTGTCGCTGGACGACTTGGCTTTCAGTACGCAACGTGGGCGGTCGGCCTCGGCCTGGCGGTGGGGATGCTGCGTCCGGGACATCGGCGAGCTCCAGGCAGGTATCGAGGCGGTACTGCGATCCCCGGACAGCCAGATAGCGCACCGCGGGCACCGGAGCGAACCTCGTCCAGGTGGTGACGACGCCGATTGTCTCGCGCTGTGGCTCGATGGATCATTGGACAGCTGGCAGCCTGCCCGCGCCGCAGGCAGGCTGGTTGCATTGCCGAAGACACCGCTGGCTCATCCGCGGACACCACTACCAGCGCCCGCAGGCACCGCGCCCGGCAACACCTCGGCCACCGGCGAATCCGACGTACTCGTCCACCTCGCCGCAGCCTTCGCTGAAGCCACCGGCCGGTCGCCGCACCCTGGTGAATTCGACACACCGCTGGAGTCGAGTTCGTTGTCGTCGTTCACCCTCGAGCGCTTGGCCGCCGCACTCACCGCGCGCGACATTCCCCTGCGCGCGTCCGCCTTCTTCGCCCACCGCAGCCTTCGAGATGCCGTTGTCGACGCCGCCGCGGCGCCATCCCGCCGAGTCGAGCCGGCCCGAGAGGCCGGACGAACCCGCGACGCCGATCCGAACACCGACATCGCCGTCGTCGGCATGGCCGGTCGCTTCCCCGGAGCCGACGATCTCGCATCCTTCTGGACACTCCTGCGCGATGGAATCGACGCCGTCGGCGCGATGCCACCGGACCACGCGGCCCATGATCGGTCAGCGGGGCCGCTGCGGGGCGGATTCCTCACGGGGCCCGAGTTGTTCGACAGCGGTCTGTTCGGCATCACTCCGGTCGATGCCGATTTGATGGATCCGCAGGAACGCGTGTTCCTCGAAGCCTCGTGGGCAGCGATGGAGGACGCGGGATACCCACCGGCCCGACTGTCTCGTGAATACGGTCGTGCGGTCGGCGTATTCGCGGCCACCATGTACAGCGACTACTCGTTCGTCGGAGTCGAGGAACGGATCGCCGGCAGATTGGTGAGTACCGGGTCGTCGACGGCCGGGATCGCCAATCGGGTGTCCTATGCGTTCGATTTCATCGGCCCGAGTATGACCGTGGACACCATGTGCTCGGCGTCGCTGACCGCTGTGCACCTGGCCTGCCGCAGCCTGCGCGATGGCGAATGCGAAGTCGCGCTCGTCGGGGGAGTCAATGTGATCACCCACCCGATGCGCTTCATCGAGCAGCGTCAATTGGGCATGACGTCATCGAGCGGGCGGTGCTCGCCCTTCGGCGCCGATGCCGACGGCATGGTGCCAGGCGAGGGCGTCGGTGTGCTGGTGTGTAAGTCCCTCGACCGAGCCCTGGCCGACGGTGACCGTATTCATGCCGTGATCAAGGGTTCGGCCATCGGTCACACCGGACGCACGAACGGCTACCAGGTCCCCGACCCGACCGCCGAAGCGGCGGTGATGAAAGCCGCGCTCGCCCGCGCGGGCGTCGAGCCCGACGTTGTCGGCTATATCGAGGCACACGGCACCGGCACCCGGATCGGCGACCCGATCGAGGTCGACGCCGTCACCACGGTACTCGGAACGCAGCGCCCGTCCTGTCCGATCGGATCGGTGAAGTCGAACCTCGGCCATCTGGAGGGCGCCGCGGGCATAGCGGGTCTGATCAAAGTCATCCTGCAGCTACGGCATCGGTACCTCGCGCCGACCCTGCACGCGTCGGAACCGAATCCGCTGATCGACTGGGCGAGCGCCGCGGTCCATGTGCAGCGTCAGGGCAGCCCCTGGGTCCTCGACGGGACGCACCCGCGGGTGGGCTGTGTCAGTTCGTTCGGTGCGGGCGGCGCGACGGCGCATGTCGTCGTCGCCGAAACCGCCTCGCCCGAGGAATTGCCGATCGCTCCGGATTCGGTTCGGCCCCAGGCCGTTGTGCTGTCGGCCAGGACCTCCTCGGCGCTGGTGAAAAGCGCTGAGCGACTGCTTCGCTGGCTGGATGCCCGGGAGGCCGAGCATCTCGCGCCGAGCACGACGGACAGCGTCGACGATGCGGCGGTCCTCCGACGAATCGCGCGGCTTGTCGACTCCGAGTCCTCGATTCCCGATCGGCTGGTCGAAGAGATCCGACGCGCACTCGACGATCGGCCGGCCTTGCGTCCCAGTACGGAACCCCCGCACCGCGAGGCGGTCGCACTGTTGCGCAACCTGGCATTCACCCTTCAAATCGGCCGCGAGCCGATGGCTGAACGGTTCGCCGTGATCGTCTCCTCCATCGCCGAGGTTCGTTCCGCGTTGCGTCGCTTGATCGCTGGAGCACCCCCGATCGTCACCGCCGACCCGGCGCGAACCGAGCTGGAACGGGCATGCGCGAAATGGCTACGCGGGGAATCGGTCGACTGGGCCGGTCTGAATTCCGCCGCGCGCGGTCGACTGCTCGACCTCCCGGTGTATCCATTCGAATCCCGACCACATCGGTACAACCCGTCCGTGCGCTACCCCGGCACCGGCTGGGCGGCAACGCTCCCCGACCGAGTGCGGGGCCGTGCGCCCTCCGATGATGTGCTGCTCGCGGAAATCCGATGGATCGCCGCGACCGAGCACTCCGCTCGGCCGTCGAGCAAGCCACGCCTGGCCTTTCTCGTCGCCGCATCGAATCGTGGCCTGCCGGCGGACGCGACAGCGGGGCACGAGCTGATCGACCTCGCCGACCTGCCCACGAATCATGGTGCGCTACAGCGCTATATGCGTGATCTCTGTCAGCGGGTCGATGCGATCGTGGACGCCTGTGATTTCGGTGTCGACCATGGCGTGGTGTCCCAGCGGGCGGCGCGGTGGGCGGTTCTGCGCGCGACTGTCCAGCTGCGCCGCCGTGTCCGCTGGATCCACGTCGCCGGTGTCGCATCGCGAGGTGGACTCGGCAATGATCTGGCGGGGTTGGTGCTCGCACTGTCGGCCGAGTCGGCCACCTTCCACGGCACGGCCCTCGCCACCGACGAGCGCGGTGTCGACGCGGTTCGCCACATCGAAGCACAGGTAGGGAACTCCGCACCGCAGGTCGAATATCGCGGTGGCGCACCGTACGTCCCGGTCCTGGCCGCCCAACAACCACGCGACGGTGAGCGCCGGGCGCTGGACCCGAATCGTCCCTACCTGGTCACCGGCGGTACCGGCCTGCTCGGCGTGTTGGTGGCCGACCACCTCGCCGCCCGCGGCGCACGACGGATCGTGTTGTGTGGCACCCGCGCGGTTCCGGAACTGTCCGCCGGCGATCAGAGCGCTGAGGCCCGGCGCGCTGAACGAGTGCGTGGCGCCATCGATCGGCTGCGCGTGGCGGGCGTGGAGGTCGAGCTCTACCTCGGCGACCTCGCCGACGCCCGGCTGGCCGCGCTCTGCGAGCAGATCACCGATCGCTGGGGTCCCTGGGCGGGTGTCGTACATTGCGCGGGCGCCATGCCGGGTGTCGGTGAGTTCGCCAACACCGATCCTGCGGAACTCGCCCGCGTTTTCGACGCCAAATGTCGCCTGTGGGAGTCCAGGAATCGCGAACAGATCGATCGCGCCGATCCCGATTTCGTCATCCTGTTCTCCTCGGTGGCCGCGACCTTCCCCGCCCTCGGTGCCGGAGTCGGCTCCTATGCGGCGGCGAACCGATATCTCGACCAGCTGGCGTTGCGCAGTGGGCAGCGCGGCGTCGTCTCCATCGCGTGGCCGGAGTGGGAAGTCAGCGGAATGCGCGGCGGAGACACCAGCCGGTGCGGTCTGGCTCCGCTCCGGGTCGAAGACGGTGTGGCGGTGATCGATCTGGCCATCGACGGTCTCCTCGAACCCCACACCGTCGTGGTCACCGGGCGCGCGCGTCTCGAGCCCGACCGGTTGCTCGACCTCCCCGATATCACGCGAGGACTCGAACCACGAGCGGACAGTGTGGTCTCGGCGCAGGCGCCGCACTTGGGCAGCGAGGTGCCCTTCGCGATGAAACAGGTCTTCGCCGAGGTCCTCGGACTGGCCGATGCGGACCTGGACCCGGACACCACCTTTCACGATCTCGGGGTCGGCTCCGTGGCATTGGCCGAACTCACCGTACGGCTCGAAGCTCTCCTCGGCCGGCCGGTGACGCCAACCGACCTGATCGAGAACCCGACACTGCGCCGGGCCGCCGAGGCGCTCGGCGCCGCCCGCGACATCGATGCTCGCCGCGGCCGACGACATCCGGGTTCGGGACGCCTCGCTGTTGTCGGGATGTCGTGCCGGTTCCCCGCCGCCGACACCGTCGCCGAGTTCTGGTCCAACCTGCGCAGCGGCGCCGACTCGATCTCGAGCGTGCCCGCAGGTCGGTGGGACGACGAGGCCGGGCAGCCCGGAAGGGGCGGATTCGTCTCCGGTGTGGAGGCTTTCGATGCCGAAGCCTTCGGACTGTCGGCGGATCAGGGCATTTCGCTCGACCCCACCGTACGGCTGGTGCTCGAAGGCGTCGACGCGTGTTTGGCCGACGCGGGGTATCTCCGCAAGGAGGTCGCCGGGTCGGACATCGGGATCTTCGTCGGCGGCCGGCTGACGGACTATCGTCACCGCGTGATCCAGCGGCACGGACACGCTGGTTCCGGCGGCGACCAGAACTTCATGGCCGCCATGGCCGCCCACGTCTACGACCTTCGTGGCCCCGCGATGGTGGTGGACACCGCGTGTTCGTCCGCGCTCGGTGCGCTGGCGCTCGCGCGCCACAGCCTGCTCCAGGGCGAGGTCTCGACCGCGCTCGTCGGGGCGGCCGAATACCTGCTCGATCGGCAGCCGTATCGCGAGTTCGCCGCGATGGGAGCACTGTCGGGTCACGGTGAGTGCCGCACGTTTTCGGCCGACGCGGACGGCTTTGTCCCGGGGGAGGGCGGCGCGGTGCTGATGGTGCGGCGACTCGAGGATGCGATCGCCGACGGCGACCGGATCAGAGCGGTTATCGATGGCGTCGCGGTCGGCAACGATGGTTGGACCATGGGTCTCACCACTCCCGGTCTCGACGGTCAGGAGCGGGTCATCCGCAACGCCATGACGATGAGCGGGCGCGTCCCGGCGGAGGTCGGCATGGTCGAAGCGCACGGTACGGCCACGGTGATCGGTGATCCCATCGAACTCGAGGCCCTCAGCAGAGTCTTCCGTGGTGGCGCGACACCGAGGTCCTGTGCGGTCGGCAGCGTGAAGTCCAATATCGGCCACCTGCTGGGTGCGTCGGGTATGGCGGGTTTGGTCAAGGCTGTTCTCGCCGTCCAGCACGGCGTCATTCCGCCTACCCTGCACTGCGACAATCCGAATCCGCGGTTCAACTTCGCCGATTCGCCCTTCTTCCCCGTGACCGAGGCCATGCCCTGGCCCGAACGCGAAGGTGGACGGGTCGCCGGTGTGTCGGCCTTCGGCCTCGGCGGTACCAACGCCCATGCCGTTGTGTCCGCAGCTGATCCGGCGTGGAGCGATGGTCGCGCGCCACTGCCCGCACCGGTCTACCGCCGTATTCGGCTGTGGGTGGACGCCGTCGAAGACAGATCCACCGCATCGGTAGCGTCACTGCTGCAGTTCGACTTGCACAGCGAGAACGGAGTGATCCCCGTCGCCGGGGACCGGCCCGATCTCGACGGCCGGGTACTGCTGCCGGAACTCGTCGACGCCGTGAGCGACGTCGCGCCTGCGCTGGATCCCGCGGCTCTTCGAGCGGAGAACACCCTCTCCGACCTCGGTCTGGCCAGTATCGAACGGGCCGAGGTCCTCGTTCGCGCGATGGAATCGCTCGACGTCTCGGTCCCGATTGCGCGATTCGCGAAGACCATGAGTCTCGGCGAGATTTCCGCGGTTCTCGGCGGCGGAGTGTGAGCGGACGGCACCCGCGAGTGACCGGCGTCGGTCTGGTGAGCTCGGTCGGGGTCGGCACCGAATCTTTCGCCGCGGCGGTACGCGGCGGGCTGACCGGCGTCGGCGAGGTCCGCGATCCCGAATACCCCACATATCGGGCTCCGCTGCCTGCTCTCGCGTTCGATGACGTCGTGCAGCGGTATCCCGACGTGGCGATCGCCACGCGGGCCGCCGAGGTGTGTGCGCGATCGGGTCCGCCGGTGCGTGCCGGCGTGCTCGCCGCGTTGGAAGCATGGCGTGATGCGGGCTTCGCGAACGATGATCACCCCGGGCGGATCGCGCTGGTCGTCGCGGGCAACAATCTCACCGCCGACGCCGTGCACCGCGCCGAGGGGCAGTTCGCGCAGCGTGAACAGTACGTGTCGCCGCGCCTCGCGCTGAGCCTGATGGATTCGCACCTGCTCTCGGTGATCAGCGAGGTTCTCGCGATCACCGGCCCTGGAATCCAGGTCGGCGCGGCCTCCGCGAGCGGCAATGCCGCGCTGATCTGCGGCTGCCGATTCTTGGCGACCGGTGAAGCGGACGCCTGTGTAGTCGTCGGGTCCGTCGGCAGATCCGCACCGATCGAATCGCGGGCGCTGGCGAACGCCGGTGCGCTGAGCTGGCACAGCATGAGCGTTCCGCTCTCGGTCGACCGCGCGGGGTTCATCCCGGGGGAGGCCGCGGCCGCGGTCGTGGTCGAGCGTGATCCACCCCCCGAACGCCGCGAATCACGCGTATACGGGGTAGTGCGCGGATGGGCGGAGCGCCTGCACGCCTCGGCAGGCCCGGAACCCCGGGCGGACGTCGAAGCCGAGGTGATGCGTCAGGCCATCGCCGCGGCGGGGATCACCCCCGACCGGGTTGCCTACGTCAACGCGCACGCGAGTGGTTCGGTCGTCGGCGATGCCGCTGAGCTGGCGGCCCTGGATCAAGTTTTCGCGCGGGTTGCCGATCCCCCCTGGATAAACGCAACGAAATCGATGGTGGGGCACACTCTTTCGGCGGCAGGTCTGGTCGAGTGCGTCGCCACCCTGATCCAGCTCGAGCTCGGCAGGCTGCATCCGACTGTGGGGCTCGTGACACCGATCTCGTCGACGATGCGTCATCCGCGTATCGGCACCCTTCTCGCTGCCGATGCCGTGGCACTGAGCAACAGCTACGGATTCGGCGGCTTCAACACCAGCATCGTGATCGGACGACAGTGACGACGGTATTTTGTTTTCCGCACGCGGGAGGCGGCGCGCTGGCTTTTCTGGGGTGGAAACACCCCGCCGACCGGCTCCAGGTGGCCCCCGTCGTACTTCCTGGCCGGGAAGCTCACCGTGACCGGCCGATGCCGCCGTCGATGCCGCTGGTCGTCGACCACGTGATCGACGTACTCGGACCCCGCCTGGTCGGGGATTTCGCGTTCTTCGGGCACAGTTTCGGGGCGGGCGTCGCCTACGCCCTCACCCGCAAGCTGTACGAGCTGGGTGCGCCGATGCCCCGGCTCCTCGCGGTGTCCGGCCGCCGGGCGCCCCATCGTGCGCCGTCGTGGCCGTCGGTCCATACCGCCTCCGACGAGGTCTTCATCGACTACCTGGTGGGGCTGGGTGGAATTCCGCACGAGGTCATCCGGAATCCCGCCCTCCTCGCGACCTTTCTGCCGATCCTGCGCGCCGATTTCGCGGTACACGAGACCTACGACGCGCCGTTGAAACCGCTGCTGCCGCTAGCTGTCTCGGCGTTCGTCGGTGCGCAGGACCCGGCTGTCTCGGTCGCCGATGTGCTGGCGTGGCGCGACATCACCGGGCATTCGTTCCGCGCCCGCGCCTTCCCCGGCGGACATTTTTACCACCGCGAGCACAGCGCGGCGATTCTGGAAGCCATCTATGACGACATGGAAGGACAGGCTCGGCGATGAGAGTTGGAATCCACGATATAGATGGTTACGTCGGACGTGCGTCGCTGGATGCCGGAGTGCTTTTCGATGCTCGAGGTCTCGATCGCGACCGGCTGACCAATCTGATGATGCGCCGCAAATCGGTGAACCTGCCCTGCGAGGATCCGGTGACCAATGCGGTGAACGCGGCATTGCCGCTACTGCGGAGAATGTCGCCGGCCGATATCGGCGACATCGAATTGCTCGTGGTCGGTACGGAGTCGGGCCTCGATTTCGGCAAGCCGATCAGCACCTACATCCACCACCTGCTCGGGTTGACGAGGCGTTGTCGCTCGTTCGAGGTGAAGCACGCGTGCTATGGCGGGACCGCCGCACTGCACGCCGCCGCCGCGATCGTCGCCACATCGTCGAACCCGCGAGCCAGAGCGCTCGTCATCTCATCGGACGCCGCTGCCCGGATCGATATCGACAGCTATTGGGAACCGTCCCAGGGGGCGGGCGCGGTAGCTATGCTGGTCGGGCGAGATCCCTCGATTCTCGAGATCGACCTGGGCCGTAGCGGTATGTACACCTTCCACGTCATGGACACCCTGCGCCCGCGCCCCGAACTCGAGGCCGGAAATTCCGATCTATCGCTGTTGTCCTACCTGACCTGCCTGGACGAGACCTATGCGATGTACTGCGAGCGCAACCCCGGAGCGACCTTCAATTCCTTCGACCGGATGGTGTTCCATACCCCGTTCGCGGGGATGGTGGTCGGCGCACACCGCACGCTGACCAGAAAGAACGGTCGCCTTTCCCGCAGCGAGGTCGCCCGGCACTTCCAGGTCGCGATGGCGGGCGGCCTGGAATTCGCCCAAGACGTGGGAAACACCTACGGCGCTTCGCTGTACCTCGCCCTGTGTTCGATGCTGGTGCACGGTCACGCGAAGCCGGGTCAGCGAGTCGGCCTGTTCTCCTACGGGTCAGGTTGTTGCTCCGAATTCTACAGCGGCACATTACAAGAAGGCGCAACCTCCGCTCCCGGGCCGATGGCGATGAGTGCGGCCATCGGGCAGCGTCAGGAACTCGACATGGCGACCTACGAGCTCGTCAGCGAACTCGGGGAGCAGCGGTTCTGCGGAGTCGAGCACGCCGAGATGACGATCGAGCCCTATCGCGAGCTCTTCGAGGCGTGCCTGGCTGGGACAGGTCTCGCCGTACTCGAGTCGATCGAGGGCTTCGAACGGCATTACCGGTTCGCCTAGATCACCAATCCCACGTACCGACCGGTGGCCATGGGTCCAGCGGTTCGGCACCGACCTGCGAGAGGTTCTTCGAGAAGTGCGAGCCCTGTTCCAGCCGGGCCGAGAATCCCGCTCGCAATCGACTGTCTCGGGGAAAGTCGACGATGTCGAGCACCGAGATCATGATCTCGACGAACCTGCGTCGCTGGTCTTCGGTGATTCGTAGATCCCGGTGGGCTTCGAACAACCCCGCTACACCGTCGTGCAGGTCGGTGTAGCGCTGACGACCACCCATGATCTCCTCGAGGAAATGCGCGAGATGAACGGCGTGATGTCGAGAACCACGCGCGAACATATCGTGCAGCAGATCATCCTCGAGTACCGCGGTGTGGAACAGCTCGGACAATTCCCGGATCTTTACCGGACCGCCGGCGTGCTCGAGCATCGTCTTGCCGTCGACTCGCGTGATACCGACCGAGCGTAAACCGGTCACCTCACCCTCGGCGGTCCGGATTTCCTCGGTCATCGGCCCCTCCTGTCGTGCGCTGATTCGCACCTGCCATGCCAACACTTTGCAGCCCGCGCCGATGCTCACTATTCGGCAGCGGGTCCGGAGCCTGCGAGCAGACTGGCCATATGAGCGAGACCGCCGCCGCGAACAGCCTGTGCCCCTTCCCTTCCGAACGCACATCGCGATTCGATCCGCCCGGCGCGTATGCGAAGTTGCAGGATTCGGCACCGTTCCAGCGGGTGCGGTTGGCCAGTGGCTTGCCCGCCGTGCTCGTGACGCGGCACGAGCACGTCCGGCGCCTGCTCGACGATTCCAGGCTGAGCTCGGATGAGGGTGTGCCCGGCTATCCGTTCCTCTATGAGGGCGCGTTCGCTTCGCCATTGAAAGACACCTTCATGCGGACCGATGGCCCCGCCCACCTGCGGGTGCGCCGGATACTCGTCAAAGAGTTCACGCCACGGCGCGCTGCCGAGCTCCGGCCAGTGGTTGCGGAAATCGTCGATTCGTGTCTGGACGAGATTGACACGGTCGGGCCGACCGCCGATCTTGTCGCGGCCCTCGCCTTTCCGGTGCCGTCGAGCATGGTCTGCCGGCTCTTGGGTGTGCCGATCGAGGATCGACCTGTCTTCGAGCAGAACACGCGCGCGATGATCGATATCGCGAGCACACAGGAACAGGTGATGGCGGCGATGGGGGCCATCATGGGCTACCTCGACGAACTGCTCACCCGCAAGCAGGCAGAACAGGCCGACGATCTGCTCAGCCGCCTCGTCCACGAGCAGTTGCTGCCCGGGACGATGGCGCGGCAGGAATTGGTGCAGATCGCACTCATTCTTCTGGTCGCCGGACACGAGACCACCGCGACCATGATCGGTTTGGGTGCCTACACGCTGCTCGCACACCCCGATCAGCTCGCCCGCCTCGCCGGGCAACCCGACCTGTGGCCCTCGGCGGTCGAGGAACTATTGCGCCACCAGACCATCGTGCAGAACCCGGTACAGCGAGTTGCTGTCACCGACATCGAGATCGACGGCGAGACCATTCACGCGGGAGAGGGCGTGGTGATGGTGCTCGAAACGGCGAACCGCGATCCCCGGGCATACGAGCACCCGGACGTCCTCGATGTCGCCCGCAATCCACGTAATCATCTGTCCTTCAGCTACGGCCCCCATCACTGTCTGGGGCACGCCATCGCCAGGATGGAACTGGAGGAAGTCTTCTCCCGCCTGTTCGCCCGGTTTCCCGGCCTGCACCTCGCGGTACCGGTCGACGAGGTGCGGATGCGCCCGCCGTCGGTCGGCCTCTACGGAGTCGAGAGTCTCCCCGTCGCATGGTGATCATGTCCGACAAGGATCTGGGCGCGACGCTGCTGCTCTCCCGTACGGACTTCGTGATGGCCAACCATCACGTCCACGAGACGAGTGTGCTTCCCGGCGCCACCTTGCTCGACGTGGTCTGGCGGCTCGCACGTACTCGCGGTGTCGAGGGCTGCTTGGAGCTGACCGGCATCATCTTCGAGGAACCTGTCGTCACCGACAGTCGGTTCGACCGCCGCCTGCGGATCGGACTGAAACGCAGGCCCGACGGTGCCCTCGACGTGCTCGTCACCAGCATCTCGGTTGGTGACGGCGGCGAATTCGGCACCGTCCGTCGACACATGACCGCGACGATGAGCATCCTTGCCCAGCCTCCCGATCCGGGATTCGCCGACGCCGACGACCTGGCCGGCCCGGCGTTCACGACCATGGACGACCTCTACACACAAGCCCGGTCGGAACACATAGTCCACGGCATGCCGATGCGAGCCCTCGGCCGATTGGTCCGGACGCGAACGGGTCTGATCGCCGACATCGCGCTCGACCCCGACCATCCGGCACCCACCGGATTCCATCTGCACCCCGCGCTGCTCGACGCCTCGACCCTGGTCGCTTTCGCCCGCACGCCCAAGCTCGAACAGCCCTACATCCCGATCACGATCGCCAAGGCCACCCTGGTGAAACCACTCATCGGCCCGCGATGCCGAGTGTGGGTGCCCGCCGCGGAGGTACATGCCCGAACCGGCGACGTGATGCACAACAACTACGACATCGTCGACCCGCACGGCGGCCTTGTCGCGCGCATCGAGCGGCTGACCTGCAAGCGGATCCGGAATCGGCGGCTGATCTCGGATCTCACGGGCAGTGATTCGCGCGGTGGGGCCCAGCCCGACCCGGAACCACTACCAGCAGTGCGCGAACCGCGCTCGGCGTCGACGACGGCGGAGCCGGATTTCGTCCACGATGCCGTGCGTGGCACGATCGCCGCGCGCCTCGGTGTCCAGGTCGAGCACATCGATTCCGGCACGGGTTTCTACGAGCTCGGGCTCGATTCCGTTGCGTTGCTCGAACTCTCCGCAACCATCGGCCACACGCTCGGTGTCCGCCTGTATCCGACGGTGCTGTTCGAGTACAGCACCGTCGATGACCTCACCCGGTACATAGAAGCGGAATACCGTCCGTCTCGACCGATCGCCGAACCTGCGGCACCCGAGCCCCGCACCACATCTCGTGTTCGGCCGACGGCACAGGTGTGGGCAGCACAGTGGGTGGACATCGACCCGGCGGCCGGCCTGCCCGCGGGTCGGCACACGATCAGCGTGCTGGGGCACGATGCCGAACTTCGTAGCCGGCTGCGGGTAGCGCTCGAGGCCACCGGCTGGTCCGTGCGAGAGCACGCCACTGCGCCGGATACGCCCGACCCCACCGGCGTATGGTGCGTCGTCGCCGGCGCCGACCAGGTGGCAGCGGTCGCGGAGTATCAAGACCTCGTCCGCGGGCTCGGTCGCCGCACCACCGGACCGTGCACCGCATTGCTACTCGGCCTGGTCGACCGGCCGGTGCCGGAGTTCCAGGGGACAGGTGCATTCTGCGCGACAGCGGCCGCCGAGGTTCGACTGTTGTCGGCGGCGGTGCTCGTGGCCGAGCGCACCGCGCCACTCGCCGCGGTCGCGCGCAGTATCACCGCATTGGTCAGCGCACGGAAGTCCGGGCTGTTTCGGCTGACCCGGGAGCATCTTCAGGCTCTCGACTATCGACCGGTCGAAGTGGCCGCCGCAGCACCGCTGGTGCGCTCGGGCGGTAGGTACCTCATTTCGGGCGGGTCGGGTGGCCTCGGTAGCAAGTTGGCGGAGTACCTCATCACCGAACACGGCGCGGCCGTTCACCTCGTCGGTCGAAGACAGCCGCCCGCTGCCACTGCTGCCGACCACGTGGCCTGGCGGTCGCGCGGCGCGACCGTCACCTTTACCGAATGCGATGTCACCGACCCGGATACGTGTCACGACACGGTTGCCGAGTTGACGAGGCAATACGGACGCCTCGATGGGATCTTCCACCTGGCCGGCGTACTCGATGACTCCGTCTTCATCGCGGGTTCGGCCGAGCGCACCCGTGCGGTCCTCGCCCCGAAGCTGGACGGTGCGCGGAATCTGTGGCGTGCTGTCGATCCGGCTGACCTGGACTTCTTCGTGTCCTTCACCTCGGTATCGGGCGCCGTGGCGAATCCCGGGCAGAGCGCGTACGCCTACGCGAACTCCAGCCTCGACTTCTGGAGCCGCACTCATCGGGACAGTCCGTGTGAGGTGCTGAGCATCGCGTGGCCCTACTGGGAGGAGGGCGGGATGCGTGCCGGGGAGAGTGCCGACCCGGCGGCCGGTCTACCCACCGAGACGGCGCTCGGCCTGCTCGACGAGCTGCTACGGCGGAGCCGCGCCGGGCACGTCTGCGTCACCTACGGCGAGCCGGATCGCTCGACGGCGCAGATGGTGACCTACCCGGACCCGGTCGCTGCGGGTGCCCCCGAGCCCATCGCGATCATCGGAATGGCGGGAAGCTGTCCCGGCGCGCCGGACCTGGCGGCGTTCTGGCAGTTGCTCCAGGCGGGCGAGGACAGTGTGGGTGAGATCGAGGCCGATGCGTGGCCCGAGCCCCTCGCCCACGGCCCACAGACCGAGCGCGGCACTTCCTACAGCCGTTGGGGCAGTGTGCTTCCCGAACGTGACCACTTCGCTCCCGCCTTCTTCGGTATCAGTCGCCGCGAGGCGGAATCGATGGACCCGCAGGAACGGCAGTTCCTCATGGCCGCGTGGCGTGCGCTGGAGGACGCCGCGAGACCACCGGAGTCGCTCCGCACGGAGACCGTCGGCGTCTTCTGCGGCGTCATGTGGAACCATTACCAGCTCTACCGCGATGCCGACGGTGTCGCGCCCACCGCGCTGCACTCCGCCATCCCCAACCGGGTCTCCTACACCTTCGACTTCGCGGGTCCCAGCATCGCACTCGACACCGCCTGCTCCGGTTCCCTGGTCGCGGTACACCTCGCGGTGCAGAGCCTTCGTCGCGGCGAATCGACGGTAGCGCTCGCCGGCGGGGTCAACATCACCACCCATCCACAGAAGTACGTGCAGTTGTCCGCCGACACCTTCCTGTCGCCGACTGGACGGTGCCGGGCATTCGGTGCCGGGGCGGATGGCTACGTGCCGGGGGACGGGGTGGGCGTTGTCGTCCTCAAACCGCTGGCCAGGGCCCAGGCCGACGGCGATGTCGTCCACGCGGTGATACGTGGTACTTCGGTCAACCACAATGGTCGTTCTGCCGGATTCACCGTGCCCGATCCCGCCGCCCAAGCCGCCTTGATCGCCGCCGCACTCGCCGCGGCCGATGTCGAGCCCGCAGAGATCGGCTACCTCGAGGCCCACGGCACCGGAACAGCGCTCGGTGACCCGATCGAGGCCGCTGCCATTCACCGTGAAATCGCCCACGAGCGAACCGAGAACAGCCCGCTGCACGTCGGATCTGTGAAGACCAATCTCGGGCACCTGGAAAGTGCGGCGGGCATCGCGGGCTTGATCAAGGCCGTCCTGCAAGTCGAGCACGCTTCGATCGTGCCGACGTTGCACTCGGCGCAGCTCAACGCTGCGGTGGTCGATGTCGCGCCGACTCTCGAGTTTCCGCAGGAAACCATCCCGTGGCCCGCTCGATACGCATCCCGAATCGCCGGGGTCAGTGCCTTCGGGGCGGGCGGAACAAACGCGCACGTGATTGTGGAGGCCGCGCCGCAACGGCCGCCGACGAACCATCGCGCAGAGGCGATCGACGGCGAGATCGCCGTTCTGCTCTCTGCGGATTCGGAGTCGTCGCTGCGCAGATTCTCCGCAGATCTGTGTCGCTGGCTGCGCGACAACGAATCGGCCACCGACAGCCCATCAGCGCAGTCCGTGCTGGATCGAGTCGCGAAAGTTCTCGGCGTTCCCTGCGACGAGATCGACGTCGATTGGACGCTCGCCGATCTGGGTCTCGACCCAGCGACCGTGGATGTGGTCCTCGAATCGGCCGGCGCGCGGCTGGGACCGCCGGAGCAACTGCCCGGACGCACGCTGCGTGAGCTGATGAGGGCAGCGAGCGTCGAGGTTCCACTCGCCGACATCGCGCACACCCTGTGGGTCGGGCGCCGCCACCGCCGGGTCCGCCTCGCCGTCAGCTGCACCAGCTCGAGTCAGTTGGCTGTCGCGCTCGCGGACTACGCTGACGGGGCGCCGTCCGGACCTCAGCACAGCAGCGGAGTCGCCGACAATATCGAGCACAGCGCGCCGTGCACCGGATCGGCGCGCGAGATCGCGCCCGCATGGTGCGCTGGTGCGACGCTCGACCCGCGCGCGACGCCGATCGGGCGGCGCGTGAGTCTGCCGGTGGCACCGCTGGACACCGAAGAGTGCCGACTCGGTGGCTGGCGGGACCGCGCGACACCGGAGCGTCTGCCTGCCGAATCGACCGAAGAGCAGATCGTCTCGCTGCCGTCCGAATCGGGTTCCGGGCACTCGTTCTCGCTGTTGCCGCACGGTATCGGACTGCTCCGTCTCGACTCACCCGCGACACACAATATGCTCACCGATGATCTTCTCGAGCTGCTCGGATCCGTGCTCGCGCAGGTCGACGCGGATGACGCCGTTCGGGTGCTGGTCATCGCGGGCAACGGAGACGAGTTCTGCCTGGGTGGAACTCCCGAAGCGGTCAGCGATGTCGCGGCCCAGCGCACCACCTTCGCCGACGCCGCCGTTGTCTACGAGGGTCTGGCGGCCTGCCGTAAGCCGGTTGTCACCGCCCTGGCGGGGAACGCGTTCGGTGGCGGTCTGGCCTTCGGGCTGTACGGCGACCTGGTGGTCATGTCCCGTGACGCGTACTACGCGGCGAATTTCCTCCGTCACGGGATTACTCCGGGCATGGGTGCGAGCTACATTCTGGAACAGCGGCTGGGCAGCTCGTTGTCTCAGGAGATGCTGTTGACGGGTAGCGAGTATTCCGGTCGGGAACTCGAACGCCGGGGGGCACCGGTCAAGTTCTGCGACGGCGATCGCGTTGTCGCGGAAGCGATGTCGCTGGCCCGCGTTGTCGCGGGACATCGGCCGGATGCCGTCCGGGAGTTGAAGGCGCACCTGTCGTCGCCTGCCCGCCGCGAACTTCCCGCGGCCATCGCGGCCGAGATGAGCATGCACCGGGCCCTGTCCGAACCCGCCGCGGAGTCGAAGAGGGCTGATCAGGGCAGGATTCGTCAGGCCGATCACACCGCGACCGTCGACGTGGCCTCGGTGATCGTGACCAGCCTCGCCGACATCCTGTTCGCCGAGCCACCCGAGATCGACACCCGGCAATCGTTCCGGGATCAGGGACTCGACTCGGTTGGCGCGGTGCAACTGGTTCGGGACCTGAATTCGGCGCTTGCCACCGATCTCGAGTCGACGATTGTCTACGAGTACCCCACCGTCGAGGAACTGTCGAACCATCTCGCCGGCGAGATCGCGACCATCGCATTGCTGACCGCCGCCGCCCACACCACACCGACCGGGTCCGAGGGTGCCGAGGACGCCGAGGCCGAGCCGGATCCCTTCGCAGAGGACAACGGGACGGCGGTCGCGGTCGTCGGTATGGCTGGTCGGTGGCCGGACGCCGACGACCTGGAGCAGTTCGCGCGCAACATCGCCGCGGGCCGTAGTGCGATCGGTGAGGTGAACGGTCGACGATGGGGCGCCGGGTCGAACGTCGCCGACAGCGCCCGACCCGATGGTCGCTGGGCCGCGCTCATCGACGATATCGAATCCTTCGACCATGCGTTCTTCCACCTTTCGCCGCTCGATGTTGCCGCGATGGACTGTCAGCAGCGCTTGTTCCTGACGGAATCATGGAACGCTTTGGACGCCGCAGGACACCTGACAGACGTCCGCAACCGGGGACGCACCGGTGTCTATGTCGGTTGTGCGCCCGGTGACCACGGCGAACAGCTGCGGGTGACGAACTCGCACGAGACCGCCCAGGCGTTTCTCGGCAGTTCGGCGTCGATTCTGGCCGCCCGCATCTCCTACTTCCTCAACCTGCGCGGGCCGGCTATCGCTGTCGACACCGCGTGCTCGTCGTCGTTGGTGGCCGTTCACCTCGCGTGCCAGGCGCTGCTGACCGGAGAGGTGGACACCGCCCTCGCTGGTGGAGTCGCGGTGATGGAAACGCCCTCACTCCAGGTTCGTTCCGCGAATGTCGGCATGCTGTCGCCGACGGGCACCAGTGCGCCGTTCGACGCATCGGCCGACGGAATAGTACTGGGCGAGGGCGTGGGTGTGGTCGTGTTGCGTCGTCTGCGGGATGCGCTGCGCGATGGCGACAACGTCCTCGCGGTGGTGCGTGGCACCGGTGTCAACGGAGATGGGCACACCAACGGGATCACGGCTCCGAACGCGAGTGCGCAGGCGGAGTTGATGGTGTGCGCTCTGCAACGCGCGGGCGTCGAGCCGCGCGATATCTCCTTCGTCGAGACGCATGGCACCGGTACTCCGCTCGGTGACCCGATCGAGATCGCCGGGTTGCGCGAGTCGCTCGCCGCCGACGAGCCTGCCTGGCTGGGTTCGGTCAAGGCGAACATCGGCCACACCACCACCGCGGCGGGCATCTCGAGCCTGATCAAAGCCGTTCTCTGTCTACAGATGGAGATCGTTCCGCCGTTGGCGAACTACGCCGTGCCCAATCCGGAGATCAACGGTCTCGGCCGCTTTCGGGTACCGGCCACCAAACATCCGTGGCCATACCGTCCAGGTGCCGCGCGGACGGCGGCTGTCGCGAGCTATGGGTTCTCGGGAACGAACAGCGTGGTGATCGTGCAGGACGCCCCGCCGTCGTTGCCGTGGCGAAACGACGCGGCCGGCGAGACCGCGGGATCCACGGGAGGTGATGGCAGCGTCGAGTTCCGGATTCGCCCGGATCACCCGGTGGTTGCCGACCATGTCATCGCCGGAACGAGGCTGCTGCCGGGAGCGGCGACCATCGAGTTCACCCGCAGTCTGCTGGACCGCGAAGGCAGGCCGGGTGCCTTTGCGCTGTCCGGGGTTCGATGGCGCACGCCGCTGACCGTCGAGAACAACGCTGTCATCACAATCTCCGCCCGCGTGACCGGCCTCGATCCCGACGACGTGACGAAAAGATTGCTGGCGATCGGGTCGGCCGATGAAACCGTTGCTGTGACAGCATCATTGGAGGTCCTCGGCGATCCGGCGGCTACTCCCGATCATCTTGATCTGCAGGCGCTGGCGGCGGCCTGCCACGGGACGGTGCGCGCGGATCGCCTGTACGCGGAATTTGCCGACGCCGGGTTGGACTACGGTGCCCGATACCGTCGGCTCGGCGAAATCCGGGTGGGCGACAACCTGGTGGTCGGCGTCCTGAATCCGATAGCGCCCGGCTTCGGCGCGGAAACCGCGATGCTGGACGCGGCGCTGCAATCCCTGGGGGCCATGCCCGGGCTCGGCGACGGATCGGCACTCGTCCCGGTGGCGGTACGGCGAATTTCGATGTGGGGGTGGTCGACTCGCGCCACAACGGTCATCGGCGAGCGGACCGGCACCACCTACCGGGTTCGGCTCACCGACTCCGCTGGGTCCCTCGTCGCGGAATTCGACGGGTTGCGGCTGCATCCGATGACAGCAGCGGCGATCCGGGTGAATCCGGACCCGCAGGCCGGCGGCACCGGTCTGCTCTACCCGGTGTGGCTACCGATCGACGCGAGGACGTCGGTGCCCGACAACGGCGACCTGCTGGTGATCGCTGATCGATCACGAGACGATCTGAGCGCCGCCCTGATGCGGGATGCCGCGGGAAATGCCACGCTTGTTCCCTTCGAC
Organism: Nocardia sp. NPDC059177; assembly: GCF_042755165.1. Taxonomy (NCBI): domain Bacteria; kingdom Bacillati; phylum Actinomycetota; class Actinomycetes; order Mycobacteriales; family Nocardiaceae; genus Nocardia; species Nocardia sp. NPDC059177. Next base: position 146,941 of record NZ_JBHZBX010000010.1, read on the forward strand.
CAGCCGCACGCACTGCGAGGCACACTGACCCCGGCCGTGCGCTCGGTGATTGTTCTGCCCGGACCGGCGGATGCGACCTTGTCGGAAACCCTTGCGTTGCTGAGTGACTGGTGTCGTGAGCTCGACAACGAGCTCGGGGCGCGCCCGGTGCGGCTGTCGCTGATCACACGGCGGGGCGTCGTGGTCGAGCAGGAGTCGCCGAGCGCGGTGGACAGCGCCATCCCCGGATTCGCCGGCGCGATCGCCGCGGAACAGCCGACCTGGACGGTCCGCTGCATCGACGTCCGCGACGACAATGAGCGTTTCGACCGTATCCGCCGAGCCCTGCTGGTCGAGATGCCGGACGACTCGACGCACCGAGTCCTCGCTGTGCGCTCGGAACAATTGCTGCACAGAGTGTTCCGGCCGCTTGTCGTCGGTGCGGGAACGGGGCTGGGACTCGGTCGACGGCTCGTCGTTGTCGGTGCGACCGGTGCCATCGGGCAGGCGATTTGTTCGGCCCACGCCGCCGAAGGACTCGGTACACAGGTCTGGATCGGGCGCAGACCGATCAGTGCGGTCAGCCCCATCGTCGAGCGGGTGGCGCACACGGCCACCGTGCACTATCTGCAAGCCGATATCGGGGACAGGGGGAGTATCGAGCAGGCGCTGAGTGCGGCCGAACGATTGCTCGGCGGAATCGATGCGGTGGTGCATTGTGCGGGTGAGCTGCGCGATCGCCGGATTCGCGACCTGGCCGCCGACGACATCGCGGCAGTGGTGCGTCCTCGGGTCGACGGCCTGGCACATCTGCTCGGCCACACCTTCACCGGCTCCGACCCGGCTGTGCTGGTCACATCGTCGGCCGCGGCGTTGGTCGACTCCGCGGGGCAGGCGAACTATGCCGCGGCCTGCCGTGCGATGGACGCGATGGCCGTCGCGGCCCGGGCTGATGGGCGCCAGGTGACCGTTGTCAACTGGGGGTATTGGAGCGGTGACGGTGTCGCGTCGACGTCGTATCACCGGCAGCTGCTGGCGGCGGACGGGATCCTGCCACTGACAGCCGATTCGGCGATCCCCGCGCTCGCCGCCGCATTGCGATCTGGGCAGGGCCAGACCCTGATCGTCGAAACCCAGGCCAACGGGCTGCGTCATTTCGGCATGGCGTCGGACCGGGAAACGATCCCGGCGATTCCCGACGTGCCCGCCGCAGCGAGCAGTTCCTCGGACGATCCAGCCGGCATCCAGCAGGCTCGCACAGCTGTTCGGCGGGCCTTCTGCGACGTCCTGGGATTCGAGGAGAAGGAACTCACCCTCGACGCGACGTTCGAGACCTATGGCGTCAGCTCGGTCATCGGAGTTCAACTCCTGGAACGACTCGAGCGCGACTTCGGAACGCTGCCACCGACATTGCTCTTCGAAGCGCAAACCATCAGGGCGCTCGCGCGACGTCTGGCCACCGACTGTCCGGAAGCGGTGGTGGTCACCGATCGGATCGCCGAACCTGAGGTTGCGTCCGGCGGTACCGCAGCCAGCGGTTCGACAGGCAGCGCCGGTGACATCGCCGTGATCGGTGTCGCCGGGCGATACCCCGGCGCGCCCGACATCGACACACTGTGGAGCAATCTCCGCGCGGGCATCTGCTCGCTGACCGAAGTGCCACCCGAGCGGTGGCACTGGCGAGATCACCCCGATCCGCGTCGAGGCCTCCAGCCTTACCAAGCGTGGGGTGGATTCATCACCGACCCGTACTCGTTCGACGCCGCGCTGTTCTCGATCCTGCCGAAGGTCGCCGAAGACATCGATCCACAGGAGCGGCTCTTCCTCGAGACGGCCTGGGATCTGCTCGAGCGCACCGGCTACCTGGGCGATGACACGCAGGCACGCGCCATCGGCGTCTTCGCCGGTGTCATGTACGGAGGATATGGGGAAATCGGGGCCCGACTCGACCAGCAGGGGACGCCGAACGGCGCCCACTCGGCCTATTGGTCGATCGCCAATCGAGTCTCCTACGCGCTCGATCTCTCCGGGCCCAGCATGGCTGTGGACACGGCCTGCTCGTCCTCGCTCACCGCGGTGCATCTGGCCGTGCGGAGTCTGCGCGACGGTGAATGCGGCAGCGCCATCGCCGGTGGAGTCAACCTGGTCCTGCACCCGTCGCACCTGGTGTCGCTCGGCGAACGGAACATGCTCGCCGCCGACGGCCGAGTGAAAGTCTTCGATGATGCCGCCGACGGCTACGTCCCCGGCGAAGGCGTGGGAGCTGTGCTGCTCAAACCCCTCGCGGCCGCGCTGCGCGACGGCGACGACATCTGGGCCGTGATCAGGGAAACCGCCGTGAACGCCGGTGGCCACACCAGCGGATACACCGTCCCGAACCCGCACGCTCAGGCCGAGGTCATCATGTCGACCCTGCGCAACGCGGAGGTGGCGCCGGAGACGATCTCGTATGTGGAAGTACACGGTTCAGGAACCGCGCTCGGTGATCCCATCGAGATCGCCGCGCTCGGCGCCGCGTTTCGCGGACTCGGGTCCGAATCCGTTCCCCGCTGGGTCGGTTCGGTGAAGTCGAATATCGGCCATCTGGAGGGCGCGGCCGGAATCGCCGGACTGACCAAGGCCGTCCTTCAGCTTCGGAACCGAAGCTTGGCGCCGTCCATCGGTCCGGCGACAGTCAATCCACGCATTCCGTTCGGCGAGCTGGGAACCCAACCGGTGCAGCGCCTGACCGAGTGGCTACCCGGCGTGCCGGGGCTACCCCTGCGGGCCGGCGTCAGTTCGTTCGGGGCCGGTGGCGCCAACGTCCACGTCGTCGTCGAAGAAGCACCCCCGCGCGGACAGGAGGGCCGAAGCACCGGTCCACATCTCGTGCTGTTGTCGTGCCCCGACGTGGACCGGCTTCGCGAGTACGCGGCGAATCTGGCCGCGTTCGCGCATGATCTTGCCGGTGGCGTACTCGCCCGGCTGGCGTGGACAAGCCAAGTCGGTCGGCCGGCTTTCGGCCATCGGCTCGCCGTCGTCTGCTCGACCGGCGAAGAACTCGCGAACCGGCTCCAGAGATTTGCCGCCGGGTCCACTCCGGACTCCACGGCCGGTGCGGGAACATACCTCGGCGCGCCGAGCACCCGCAGCCCGGCATCGGAAGACATTGTGGCCACAGCGGCATTGCGAACTCGCGATCTCGACCGGCTGGCCCGATGGTGGGTCGACGGCGCCCGGATCGAGTGGAAACAACTGTGGCGTGACCAGCCGGGCAGGCTGGCCTATCCCGGCGTCCCTACGCGGCGCCGCGCCTACAACGTGCCGAATCCGGCCCGACCGGGTACCGGGCGTCCGTCGGGGTCGGCTACTTCCTTGCGCTTCGAGGTCCCGAAGTGGCAACCGGCGGCCATCGGCACGGTGACGAGCGCGCCGAGATCGGTGGGTGTCCTCGCGCTGGCCGACAGCGATCAGCCGTTGGCCGAGGCACTGATCGCCGAGGCTCGGCACCGCGGTGTCCATGCCGTCTCGCTCGACGAAGACGTCGACACCGCCGGCGACGTCGACGCCCTCGTTGTGCTCTTCGACCCGCCGACAGTCGCCCCGGTACAGCTGGTGAGCACCGTTGTTCGGGTGGCCGCCCGATACGCATCGCGACGCGGTCGCACCCCGGTGCGGCTGGTGTGCGCCTGGCAGGCCTCGACACACCCGACCGGACCCGCCACGGCTGGTCTGCTCCGGTCCGTGGCCGCCGAAATGCCGGTGTCCGCCGCGGTCGTCGACCTGGGCGGTATGCCCGTGCCTGCCGCGGCGCGCGTGCTGCTCGATGAAACCGGTGGTGGTGAGGTGGCCGAGGTGCGCTACCACCGCGGCGCTGTGGCCGCGCGGGAAGTCGCGACCATGGTCGAGGCCGACCTGCCGCACATTGCGCCACCGCCGGTCAGCGGGGGTTCCTATGTGATCAGTGGCGGTGGTGGACGACTCGGCGTAGCGACCGCCGCGTGGCTGGCAGATGCCGGCGCCGACACAGTGTGGCTGCTCGGTCGATCACCCGCGAGTCCCCAGGTGCGGGAACTCATCGACCGGTACGGCCTCGGCCGGATCGAATTCCGGCAGGTCGATGTCACCGATGCCGACGCAGTCGACCGGGCGCTCGCGGAGGCCCGATTCGCCGGGCCGTTGCGTGGTGTGATCCACGCGGCGGGGACACTGCGGGACGCACTAGCGGCCGGCAAGACTCGACCGGACATCGCTGCCGTTCTGGAACCGAAGCTGACGGGTATGCGGGTTCTCGACAGCGCCACCGCGAACGACTCGTTGGACTTCTTCGTCGCCTACTCGTCACTCACAGCACGCAACCCGAGCCCTGGCCAAACCGACTACGCGTTCGCCAATGCCTACCTCGACGCTGCCTGCCGACAACGTGATGAACTCGTTCGCGCGGGAAACCGTTCGGGCGCATCGGTTTCAGTGGGCTGGCCGCTGTGGGCCGAGGGGGGAATGCGCATGCCCACCCCGGTGCTCGAGGAGCTGCGCCGCCGCCATGGCATGGTGCCGATGGCGACAGCGACGGCGTTCGGTGTGCTCGCACGGGCTATCGGCGCCGGCTATCCGGTACTGCACGTCGCGGAACTGGAAACGCCACAACCTCCTGGCCCGCGCTCCACACCGGAACCGGTCTCCGCACCGGACCCCGTCATCGCCGGGATGCCGGTTGACCAGCTTGTCGCCGAGGTGCGACGACATGCCGCGGACTTCCTGCTCGTCCCTGCCGCGGAAGTAGATCTCGATGCCGAACTACTGGAACTGGGATTCGACTCGATCACGCTCACCGAACTGATCGAGCGTCTCAACAGCGCCTTCGGCACCAGCCTGCACCCGGCCGTCGCCTTCGACAATCCCACGCTCCAGCATCTCGCCGACCACCTGCGCGAGCTGGTCACGCTGCCTGTGCCCGACGGCGGCGTTGTGTCCGATGGCGGCGTTGTGCCCGATGACGGCGTTGTGCCGGTGGTGACGACACCGGGAGCGGCGTCGAATCACGAACCGATCGCCATCATCGGCATGGCGTCGTCGATCGCCGCCGCCCCCTCGAGCAGGCACTTGTGGAACGCACTGATCGAAGGTCAGGACCTCGTGCGCTCGGTGCCACCCGACCGCGCCGAACTGCACGACAACCCCGTCATGGCCGGAATCCGGGGCGGGTTCATCGACGACGCGACCGCGTTCGACGCCGAGTTCTTCGGTATCTCCCCCCGCGAAGCCCAGGTGATGGACCCGCAGCAGCGCCTTTTCCTGACCGTGTGCTGGGAAGCCATCTGGGACGCGGCCCGCGCACCGGAGGATCTGCGCGGTAGTGCGACCGGTGTCTTCGTCGGCGTGTCCACCATGGACTACCAGGACTTGATGTCTGCCGGCGGAATCCCCGATCGCGCCCATTCGGCTACCGGGCTGTCACACGCGGTACTGGCCAACCGCGTATCACACATGCTGGACTTGAGCGGTCCCAGCGAGGCCGTCGACACCGCATGTTCGAGTTCGCTCGTCGCGGTACACCGCGCGATTCGGGCACTGCGCTCGGGCGAGTGCTCGCAGGCCATCGTCGGCGGCGTCAACCTCACCCTGACATCAGGGCTCTACCAATCCTTCGCCGATGCCGGAATGCTCAGTGAACGCGGGCGCTGCGCCACTTTCGACGCTCGTGCCGACGGGTACGTCCGCGGGGAGGGCGCAGGCGCCGTGCTGTTGAAACCGTTGGCCGTTGCCCTTCGTGACAACGACCAGGTGCTCGCTGTTCTTCGAGGAAGCGCGGTCAACCACGCCGGCCGGACGGCCTCGCTGACGGCACCCTCACCGCAGGGACAAGCCGCGGTTCTGCGGGCAGCGTATCGTGACGCGAACACCGAATTCGGTTCGATCGACTATCTCGAAGCGCACGGAACGGGAACTCGGCTCGGCGACCCTGTCGAAATCGAGGGGATCAAGCAGGCACTCGACTCCGGGACCGATGGCACGATCCTGGTCGGCTCGATCAAAGCCTCGGTCGGCCACCTGGAGGCAGCCGCCGGGATGGCAGGACTGATCAAGACGGTGCAGATCCTCCGGCATCGCACGGTGCCGGGTCAGCTGCATCTGAACTCGCTCAACCCGCAGATCGTGCTGGCCGGTACACCTGTGCGCATCGTCACGACCGCCGTCGACCTGCCGACCGATCGTGACCTCGTCGCCGGGGTCAGCGCCTTCGGGTTCGGCGGGACGAACGCGCACGTCGTACTCGGCTCCGCGCCGAGTTCGGCGTCGGCGTCGGCGCACGGCATGCCGTCGCGGGAGTACGTGGTTCCGCTGGCAGCGCACGACGAGGTTCGCCTGGCGGCCTACGCGCGCGTACTCGCCGCGGAGGCAACCGAACTCCATTCGATCGACCGGATAGCCGCCACCTTGCAGCGACGGCATTCGGGTGGTCGAGCACGGGCGATCCTGAGATGCCGCGACATCGCCGATTTCCGGGCGGCCGCCGCGGCCCTCGGCGATGGGCAACCCGACGAGCGTTGCTTGCGTGCGGACCCTGACGGGCTGGCGGAACGGAACCTCGATTCCGTGGTGGATCGATGGCTGACCGGGCACGAGGTCGACTGGAGTGTCCTGTGGACGCGCATTCCGCCGGTGATCTCGCTACCCACTCCGCCGTTCGCGCCGCTGCGGCATTGGTTCTCAGAATCAGAGCCCGAGTCGGATCCTGCCGCCGAGGTTCCCGTGCTCGAAAACGGCTGGGTGCACGACGAGGTGGCCGCGATCCTCGACATGGAGCGCGGCGCCCTCGATTCCTCCCGCACCTGGCGCGAGCTGGGTCTGGATTCCATCTTCGCCGTCGACCTGGCCGAACGGCTGACGGCGAAGCTCGGGGTCGCTGTCTCCGCCGTCGCGGTCGTGGATGCGGCGACCGTGGACGGACTCCGTGCACATATCGCTTCCTTGACCGCCCCGGCCCACGATCTCGAGCAGGAGATTCATCTGGTGCTGGAGCGATTCACCGGGATATCCGAGAACGCGCCCGACGATTTCGACGCGGCCGGACTCTCGTCGATCGACAGATTACGGGCCGTCGGCTACCTGGAATCATATTTCGGCCCGCTGCCGAAGACCCTTCTCTACGACAGCCCGTCGACAGTTGCCGTCGCGGCGTACCTCCGCCAGACATTCTCGGCAGCGGTGATCGAGGGGTTCTCCGCCGCAGCTGTCACCTCTTCGGCCGTGCGCGCTCCTGTGCCCGGTGTGGGGGAGGTGGTCGACCTGCCGAACGGACGGATGGTCCGGCGTGCCGACCTGCCCGTGCTCGCGGACGTGGGCGCCGCGATCGCTGAGCTCTCACGCGCGTATCGACTCGAGAACGCGCTCGCCGGTCGCGACATCGCTCCCTTCGTCTATGTGCCGACCAGCGAGCAGTGGTATCTCGATGTCGGGTGGGTCGGGGACATCGTTCTGGTCTGGGGCTACACCGGCCCCGCCGAATCCGCGATCGACGCTCTTGCGGAATTCGGTGATGTTTCCGCGAGTGCGGGTGCTCGGCTCAGCGTGCTCTGGCCGGACCCACTGGATACTGTGCGTGGGCAGCGATTCGGCGCGACTCCGTTCGGCGTCATGCAGGAGATCGGCGACATCGGCTCCTTCACACTCACCGGGGGAGCGGTGCGTCGGTTGCGCGGAGTCGTGAACAAGTTCGCACGCTCCGGCGAGATCCGGGTAGCCGAATGCCGGACCGACGAACTGTCCCGATACGACCGGGAGGTTGTACGGCTCATCGACGCCTGGTCGGCAAGCAAGCGGAATGTCAGCCCCTACGTCGGGACCATCCGAGCCGACCTGATGCGCGGCAGCCTCCCGCCGGTCTATCGGGTATTCCTCACGTTTGTCGATGACGACCTGGTCGCGGTGGTTGTCATTTCGCGACTCGGCGTGCAGAACGGGTACCTGCTCGATGTCGAGTTCTACGGCCCCGACACGCCTCCAGGATGCCTGGAGTACACCGTGACCCAGATCGTGGATCGTCTCCGCGGTGAGGGCATCGACATCTTCAGTCTGGGAGCAACTTTCGCGATACCGACAGGAACTTCGGCGAATGCCGACCCGATCCTGGTCGATGAGCTCGAGCGAATGAGCCAGGCCGGACTGACCCCGCTGGGGAACTATCACTTCAAACGAAAATTCAAACCGGCCGAGTCGCCGATCTACCTGTGCCAACCCCACGGTGAGCGCACCGGCGTCGCCGAGATCATGCTCCTGATCGGCGATCCCGGGCCCGAGACACCGGACGACGTGCAGGTCGGCCCGCCGATGGACGTGCTGAGCCTCGAGCGAACCGATGTCGAGCTCGACCTCATCTCCGACTCATGGGCCGACCGCGACGACGACACAGTCCGCGCACGGATGACCGAACTGCTGGCGTCGAATCCTCCGATGCCCTCGTGGCTTCCGTTCGAATGCATCGTCCTTGCGTCGAGCGGACGCCAATCGGAGTCGATGCTGTGCCGTGCGTGGCCGGGTCGACGGGGCACCGTACTGCACAACGGCGCGTTTCCCACGTGGCTCGCCGCCCTGGCCGAGAACCGCTTCACCGCTGTCGGAATCGAGAATATCGAGACCGACGGACTCGCCGCCGCCGTCGATCGGGCGTTGGCCACGATGCCGGAGCCACTATCGTTCGTACTCATCGAGTTGTGCCCGAACTCCGCGGGTGGCGTTCCGATCCCGGATAGTCAGCTCGCGCGGATCCGCGCGGTCTGCGACCGGTCCGGTACACGACTGGTTCTCGACTCCACGCGCATTGTCGACAACACTGTCACCGCGGAAATGCGGTCGGAATCGCTCGCCGAGGCACTCACCAGGACGTTGCGATACGCGGACGCGACCACAATGAGCCTGTCGAAAAACTTTGCCCTGACGTCCGGCGGCTTGGTCGGCACGTCGTATGAACCGCTGAGCACACGCCTTCGAACGCGGCTCGCGAGCGACCACGGAGAGTTCTCGGCCATCGGACGCGCGGTCATGCACGCGGGTCTGGACGACCTCGACACGGCACACCGGCTGGTGACCGAACGACAGATCGTGGTATCCGAAATGGCGCACGCTATTCGGGCGCAGGGTGTCCATGTCATTCCTGACAAGCCGACATTTGCCCTGTGCGTGGCGTCGGACGGTACGGCCGAGGCGGACGCGATGACGCTGGCTGCGCACCTGTACCAGCGAACAGGCGTTCGTGTCGGCCCGCACCTGTCGAGCCCGGTGTATCCCGGACTCGACGGGTTCGTGCGATTGGCGATTCCGATCGGTTACACCGAGCAGGTCCGCGCGAAGGTCGCTGACATGTCAGGGACGATCGGCCGGATACACGACCGTCGTGGACCTCAGCCGTCGTGGTTCAGCAACCAGCTCGGTCAGCTGCGCGAGACCTACCTGACCGACCTGCGGACGAGTGGGGGCGAACCAGCGCCTCCGGGCAATCTCCGCGTCCTCCAGCGGTTCTGTCCAGCGGTCCGATCGACCGTCGTCGAGGACGTGGAAGGTGAGGTAGAAGTCTTCGACGTGGGGACCGGCGAGCTCCCGTTGGTACTGATGCATCCCTTCAACATCGGTGCGGGTATGTTCGCCCACCTGTTCACGAACCTCGCCGAAAGTCGCCGCGTCGTGGTCATCCACCAACCCGGTGTCGGTCGCACCCGGACCACCAGCACGCTGAGCCTCGACAGTTTGATCGATCTCCAGATTCGTGTTCTCGACCGAATCGGCGTGCGGGGCCGCTTCCATCTCGGCGGCGCCTCGGTGGGCTCGATCTTCGCGCAGTGGATGGCGTTGTCCCATCCAGATCGGGTAGCGTCCCTGTCGCTTCTCGGTGGCTCGTACAAGTTCGCCAACCGCAGGGGGCGAATCGACAAACTCGACACTGTCATCGCAGACGATTTCGCCGCCATCCAGGCGGGCGGCGTTCCGGTGGACGACACTCTCGAACGCAGCCTGGTCGATCTTCTCCTGGAGTGCGAGAGCATGGATCCGCGCACCGGCCTCCGCTACCTCGATCTGTTCGCGCAGGGCTCCGACCTCACCGACAGACTGGCGTCCATCAAGGTTCCGACTCTCGTCGTCCAAGGTCGGCACGACTCGGTAGTCGGCGTTTCGACCGGACAATTCATCAACCGCAGCATCCCCGGTTCCGAATATTCAGAGCTCGAGCGCTCGGGCCACTTCGTCTGCTTCACCGAGCCGGTCCTCGTGTGCGGCTTGGTCGCGGAGTTCGTCGGTAGGCACGATCGCTGACGAAAGCATCCTGTGTGCGTCTCGACCCAGGCCGAGGGGTCCGAGTTCCACCTGGCTGTCACCGCGCGCAGCGCTTCCGTCCAAAATATGACGAAAATCACCGGAAGGCCGCAGTGGGGAGTTGAACAGCTGCCAGGTGGGGTTAGCTGAAACGGTGCTCAGCGATTCTTTGGTCACAGACGACAAACAAAGTAGGCCAGGCCCGGTGGTCGGGCCTGGCCTACTGTTACTGTGCGCCATCAGGGACTCGAACCCCGAACCCGCTGATTAAGAGTCAGCTGCTCTGCCAATTGAGCTAATGGCGCTTGGTTTGCTGTGGAGCGTGACTCTGGGGAGAACCTCTCGGTGTCTCCCTTGCGCCGCTCTCCGGTGCGGAACAAACAGTAACAGGCTCGGGGGCGGAAAGTGAAATCGGGCTCTGACCAGCGGTGACGTGATGCTGTTCGCGTTGTTAACGGTGGCGGGCTCCAGACGTATCTAACGATTGTGAACTGGTCGTGTCGCGGGGGCTTTCCCGTTGGTTGCGGCCGGGCGGGCTGGCAGAATGACGGGACGACGATCTCGAACGCCCCGCCGGCGCGGTTGGCACGAACGGTTCAGTCGGTGGGATCTGCGGCGCATGGTTATCGCGTCGGTACGGAAACGGGGTTGACATGGGTAAGAAGCGGGGGCGACCTCGGTCGCTACGGACAATCGTTCCGGTGGTGCTGCTCACGGTGTTCGCGTTGGGCGCCTCGGCGTGCTCGTCGGCGGAGGGCACCGGTGTCGAGGTTGCGATCGATCGCAACCCGATCACCGAGCTGATCAAGCCGAAGCTGGTCTCGGCGATCAAGGACGGTCAGGTCGGTGTCTCGCCGGGGATGCCGCTGGGCTTCCAGGTCGAGGACGGCACCTTCACCGACGTCTCGCTGACCAACCAGCAGGGCACGAAGGTGGCGGGCAAGCTCGCCGCCGACGGGCGTTCCTGGGAGACCACCGAGGTGCTCGGCTACGGCAAGACCTATCAGCTGACCGCGTCGGCGATCGGTCTGGGCGGGGCGAACTCGGCCACGCTCAGCTTCACCACCAGCTCCCCGAACAATCAGACCAAGCCGTATCTGCTGCCCGGTGAGGGCGAGGTGGTCGGTATCGGCCAGCCGGTGGCGATCCAGTTCGACGAGGACATCCCGAACCGGCGTGCCGTGCAGGACGCCATCAAGATCACCACCGAACCCCCGGTGGAGGGCGCCTTCTACTGGGTGAACAACCGGGAGGTGCGCTGGCGGCCGGAGAACTTCTGGGCGTCGGGCACCAAGGTGACCATCGATGTGAACGTCTATGGCAAGGACCTGGGCGAGGGTCTGTTCGGCCAGGACAACATCCACTCGTTCTTCACCGTCGGCGACGCGGTGATCTTCACCGCCGACGACAACACCAAGCAGGTGGTGGTCGAGCGCAACGGCGAGGTGATCATGACGATGCCGACCTCGATGGGCAAGGACAGCACGCCCACCGACAACGGCGTCTACATCGTCAGCGACCGGTTCGAGCACATCATCATGGACTCCTCGACCTACGGTGTCTCGGTGAACTCGGCCGACGGCTACCGCACCCCGGTCGACTACGCCACCCGGATCTCCTACAGCGGCATCTTCTTCCACTCGGCGCCCTGGTCGGTGGGGGCGCAGGGGTACTCCAACACCAGCCACGGCTGCCTGAACCTGAGCCCGGCGAACGCGCGCTGGGTGTATGAGAACGCCAAGCGCGGTGACATCACCATCGTGAAGAACACCGTCGGCGGCACACTGTCCGGTGTCGACGGGCTCGGTGACTGGAACATCCCGTGGCCGGAGTGGAAGGCGGGCAACGCCGACGCCGACTAGCCACGCCCAGCGCGGACAACGAAGGTCCACCGGAGAACTCCGGTGGACCTTCGTGTTTTCGCCGGTGGTTCAGGCGGGTGTCGGGAGGTCGGCGCAGTCCATCATCGCCTCGCCGGCGACGGCCAGCGCGCTGCCGAGGGCGCCGCACAGGATGCGGCCGCCGAACAGCAGACGGTCCAGGTTGGGCAGGCCGGCCGAGCCGGTGCCGGAGGAGCCGGTGGTCTCCATGCCGGTCGTCGAGCCGCTCTGCGCCGAACCGGACTCGGGCAGCTCGGTGGGCAGCCCGGCGCCGCCGGTGGCGGTGGGGAGGTCGGCGGTGAACTCGGTGAGGGGCAGGCCGGGGGCGGCCGCCGCGGCACCTGCGACGGGGCCGAGCACGGTGGCGGCCGCGAGGGCCACGACGACGGTGGAACGCTTCATCTAGTGGTCTTTCCGGTCGAGCGCTGACGAGAGATGCCCCACATCTGGGCAACGGTCCAGAGTGTAGCGGGCAAACGTGATGCGCGTCATGAACCTCCAATGGTCTACGCCGTGGCCGCGAGCCCTTGCCTACTCGCGCGTAGCTCGGCGGAGATGCCGACCCCCGGGTCACCGGCGACGACCCGGCGCGCACCGCAGCGGCAGCGCTGGTAAGCGATCAGGCCCTCGCTGGTCCGATGGCAGGACTCGATCCGCCAGATGTGTGTGCTGTGACTGTTCATGCTCCGAGTCTGTTGTAATGGCATTGTGCATTACAACCATTACGGACGGGAGCCGGTGCAGCTCGGCATCGAGCTGCTGAACGAGCCGTGCGCGGATGCGGCCGAGCTGGCGCGCCGCTGTGCCGCGGCCGGGCTGGTGCTGTCCATCCCGCCCACCGAGGCCGACCTCGCGACGGTGACGGCGTTCCTGGCGCGCTGGCGACAGGTGGTGGTGTGCGCGGATCGGCCGCAGCGCGCGGCGTCGCTCAACGTCCTGCTGGCCGAGTACGCCTCGGCGCCCCGGCTGACCGACCACGTGGGCGACGGCTGGCACCTGCATTTCCGCGACCCCGGCGTCCCCACCGATCGTCAGATCGCGGCCCTGATCACCGTCGGCACCGCACTGCATCTGACGGGGCTCGGCATGGACCGGCTGGGCGGTTGCGCGGCCGAGGGCTGCGAGCGGGTCTACGCCGATACCTCACGCAATGGCCGACAGCGTTTCTGCAGCCCGGCCTGTGCGAACCGGTCCGCGGTGCGCAGGCACCGGGCGGGGCGGGCAATGCGGTCCTGAGACAGAGAAAGCCCGGTCCGTGGGGACCGGGCTTTCTCTCTCGGGGTGACTGACGGGACTCGAACCCGCGACAGCCAGGATCACAACCTGGTGCTCTACCAACTGAACTACAGTCACCATCACCGGTTATTCACCGGCGCGGTAAATACTAGCGTGTTGGAGTGCTCAATCCCTAATCCGCTGGTCGGAGGGTGGATCCGGTGACATCGACGGCCTCGGTGGCGGCCGCGGCGGCGGCGGTGATCTCGGTGGTCGAGGGGCCGGGCAGCGGTACGAAGGCGGTGCGCCGGTAGTACTCGAGTTCGCGGATGGATTCCTTGATGTCGGCCAGGGCGCGGTGGGCCAGGCCCTTCTCCGGCTGCCCGAAGTAGATGCGCGGGTACCAGCGCCGGCACAGTTCCTTGATCGAGCTCACATCGACCATCCGGTAGTGCAGGTGCGCGTCCAGTTCCGGCATGTCCCTGGCGATGAAGCCGCGGTCGGTGGCGATCGAGTTGCCGCACAGCGGAACCGTGCGCGTGGCGGGCGCGTACTGGCGGATGTAGTCGAGGACCTCGGCCTGGGCTTGTTCGAGGGTCACCGTGGAGGCCCTGACCTCTTCGGTGAGACCGGATTTCGCGTGCATCTCGGCGACGACCGGTGGCATGCAGGCCAGGGCGGCGTCGTCGGCGTGGATGACGATGTCGACACCGTCACCGAGGATGTTCAGGTCGCTGTCGGTCACGAGCGCGGCGATCTCGATCAGCTTGTCGCTGTCGAGACGGAGCCCCGTCATCTCGCAATCCATCCAGACCAGGAGTTTGTCTGACACCTGAGCCACCCTAACGGTGCGCTCGGCCGCCGGATCGGTAGGTGCGTCGCACGGGCGAGGCGACCGGATTGCCCGCGACATCACCGGATGCGGCGGCAACGAGGTGACCGGCGGGGATACAGTTTGCCCTGGACTTGCGTACGGCTTTGTGACAAGACGGAGGACGCGCGGATGACCACCCCCCAGGAGAAGGCAGCGGCGGCACGCAAAGCGGCGGAGGAGGCGGCGCGGGTCGCCGCGGAGGCGGCCGCGGCCGCCGAAGCCGCCGAACGGGAAGCCGCCGCGAGCGCCGAATCGTCGTCGGAGCGGCCACCATCGGCGGCCGCCCAGGAGATCGCGGCGGGGTACGCCGTCGAGGGTGCCGCGCTGGAGCTGGGCACGGTGATGGTCGACGGTGTCGCCGATCCCGGTGCGCGCGTGCGCATTCCGCTGCGGATGATGAACCGGCACGGCCTGGTCGCCGGTGCGACCGGCACCGGCAAGACCAAGACACTGCAGGGCATCGCCGAACAGCTCTCGCGCGCCGGGGTTCCGGTGGTGATGGCCGATATCAAGGGCGATCTGTCGGGGCTCAGCGAGCCCGGCGCGGACAACGACAAGATCCGTGCCCGCGCCGCCGAGACCGGCGCGGGCGAGTGGGTGCCCAGTGCGTTCCCCACCGAGTTCGTCTCGCTGGGTACCGGCGGGATCGGGGTGCCGATCCGCGCGACGATCAGCTCGTTCGGCCCGATCCTGCTCAGCAAGGTGCTCGGCCTCAACGACACCCAGGAGTCCACGCTCGGCCTGATCTTCCACTGGGCCGATCAGCGGGGGCTCGCGCTGCTGGATCTGAAGGATCTGCGCGCGGTGATCACCCATCTGACCAGCCCCGACGGTAAGGAAGACCTCAAGGGGATCGGCGGGGTGTCCACGCAGACGGCCGGGGTGATCCTGCGCGCGCTGGTGAATCTCGAGGCCGAGGGCGGCGACACCTTCTTCGGCGAACCCGAACTGGATCCGCCGGATCTATTGCGCACCGCGGGCGGGCAGGGCGTGATCACGCTGTTCGAACTGGGGCAGCAGGCGGCGCGGCCGGTGCTGTTCTCCACCTTCCTGATGTGGGTGCTCGCCGACCTGTTCCAGGTGCTGCCCGAGGAAGGTGACCTGGACAAACCCAAGCTGGTGTTCATCTTCGACGAGGCGCATCTGCTCTTCGCCGAGGCGTCCAAGGCGTTCCTGCAGCAGGTCGAGCAGACGGTGAAACTGATCCGCTCCAAGGGCGTCGGGGTGTTCTTCTGCACCCAGCTGCCCACCGATATCCCGAACCCGGTGCTCTCCCAGCTCGGTGCCCGCGTCCAGCACGCCTTGCGCGCCTTCACCCCCGACGACCAGAAGGCGCTGTCGAAAACCGTTCGCACCTACCCGAAGTCGTCGGTCTACGACCTGGAATCGGCGCTGACCTCGCTGGGCACCGGTGAGGCGATCGTCACGGTGCTCTCGGAGAAGGGCGCGCCGACCCCGGTGGCCTGGACCAAGATCGTGCCGCCGCGTTCGCTGATGGACACCATCGGCGACGACGCGATCAAGTCCAAGGCGCTGACCAGCGCGTTGCAAGGCAAATACGGCCAGACCATCGACCGCGAATCGGCCTACGAGAAGCTGCTGGCCAGTGTCGCCGCCGCCGATCCCACCCCGGAGACGGCCCCGGCGCCGGGCCGGTCGGCCAACGATGCCGAGGACGACTCGGCGGCGGAACGGATCATGAGGAATCCGGCGGTCAAGAGCTTCCTGCGGTCGGCGGCCAGCGCGGCCGGGCGCGAGATCAGCCGCAGCCTGTTCGGGACCAGGCGGCGCTAGCCGAGTTCGCGCATCAGCAGGTCGGCGATCGTCTCGCGGCGCAGCAGGGGCGTGCTGCGCCCGTCGGCGACGGCGACGATCGGCGGCCTGCCGACCGTGCGGTAGGTCGAGGCCAGGCCGTGATGGTAGGCGCCGGTGCAGGGCAGTGCCAGGATCTCGCCGGCGCGCAGATCGGCGGGGATACGCACGTCGCGGGCGATGAGGTCACCGGCCTCGGAGTGCTTGCCCGCGATCGTCGCGATGCGCTGGGGACCGGTCGGGTGCCGGTTGACGACCACCGCGCCGTACCCGCTGCCCTGGCCGCAGCCGCCGCCGTCGACGATCACGCGGGCGCCGCCCTCGCCGGTATCGGTGACCGAGAGCACCCGGTAGAGCGTGATGCCCGCCCTGGCGACGATCGCGCGCCCGGGTTCCATGGCCAGCACCGGGCGCGGGAAGCGGTGGCGCGCGCAGCCGGCGTCGAGTGCGTCGTCGAGGATGTCGGCGAGCTCGGTCAGGTTGAGTTCGGCGTCGCCGCCCCGGTAGGCGATGGCGTGCCCGCCGCCGATGTCGAGGTGGCTGAGCAGCAGACCGTATTCGTTGTCGATCCAGGCCATTTCGCCGATCATCCGGCGGATCGCCTCGCCGTAGTGGTCGGGATTGTGGATCTGGCCACCCAGATGGCAGTGCAGCCCAGTGAGCCGCAGGTTCGGCTGGCCGGCGATGCGGGCGACGGCTGTTTCGAGCGAGCTGCTGCCGAGCGGGAAGCCGTGATGGACGCCGCGGTCGACATCGATTCCGGGGTCGACGCGCAGCAGGATCTGCTGGGGCTCGGTCGCCAGCGCGGCGAGCAGGGTGATCTCGCTGATCGCGCCGACCACGATCCGGCCCACGCCGCTGTCCACGGCGGTCTTCAGCTCGTCGAAGGTCTTGCCGTCGCCGTGCAGCACGATCCGGCGCGGCGCGATGCCCGCGGCCAGTGCCACCGACAGTTCACCGCTGGAGCCGACCTGCACCGACAGGCCTTCCTCGGCGACCCAGCGCGCCACCGCCCCGACCATCAGCGCGGTGCCCGCGTAGATGATTTCGGTGCTCGGGAAGTGCCTGCGGTAGGCGCGGCAGCGGGCGCGGACCTCCGCTTCGTCGATCACCTGGACCGGTGTGCCGTACTGGTCGGCGAGGTCGGCCAGTGCCACCGTGCCGAGGGTGATCCGGCCGTCGGGGTCGTAGTGGGTGTCGGCGGGCCAGACGGCGGGGTCGAGCCGTGGCACGGTGGTCGCGCGCAACGACGGGAAGATGTCGAGCAACGTCACGGTGGTCTCCTGGGGACGCCCCCGCGCTCGGACGGCGGGGCCGATTCCAGGACTACGCCGCCGCGCGGGCGCCGGACCCGGCGTTGACGAGTCCTTGACCACCGCGACGGCATTCCTGACGCAGTGCTGACGCGGCAGGCGCACTCAGGGACGGCTCAGCTGCCCAGCTTCCGGTAGAACGCGCCGGCGATGGGCGCGGTGACCGCGCGCGGACCGTAGTTGCCCGCGACGCTCATGCCCTTGCTGATCAGGCCGGGCACGATGCGCATCTTGTTGCGGGCCAGGGCGTCGATGGAGACCTTGGCGGTGTATTCCGAAGAGACCCACAGGAAATCGGGGACCATCTTGTCCACGATCGACTCGTCCTCGGGCGCGGGTGTCTCGGTGCGCACCGGGCCGGGGGCCAGCAGCGTGACGTGCACGCCGCTGCCTTTGAGCTCGCCGCGCAGCGACTCGGAGAAGGTGTTGGCGAAGGCCTTCGACGCCGCGTAGGTGGCGTTGTTCGGGATCGGCATATTGCCCGCGGCCGAACCGCTGATCAGGATGCCGCCCGCATTGCGCTCGATCATGCCGGGCAACACGGCCAGGGTCAGATCGTGCACGGCGGTGGCGTTGAGTTCCATCTGCGCGCGCTCGTAGGCGAAGTCCAGTTCGGCGACCGGACCGAAGGTCGCGATGCCGGCGTTGTTGCACAGGATCGCGATATCGCGAACGGCCAGCTCGTCGACCAGACCGGCCCGCTGCCCGCGATCGGCCAGGTCCACCGCGCGCACCTCGGCGGTGATGCCGTGGGCCAGCGTCAGCCGCTGGGCCAGTTCGGTCAGCACCTCGCCGCGCCGCGCGACCAGGATCAGCGAATACCCGCGACCGGCCAGCTCGGCGGCCAGCGCGGTGCCGATACCGGAGGAAGCGCCGGTGACGACGGCACGATTGTCTGCAGTGGGGGAGGGCAAGCTCACACGGGGAGCTTAGGGGATCTCCCACGCGAGTGCGCCGGGCCCCGGCACCCCACTCGACCGGCATAGCATGACGGTCGACATGGCTACCGATGTCTCCCACCACGCCACGGTGCTGCTGCTACGCACCGCGCCGGTGCCCGTTCGCGGTCGGGCGTCGCGGCGCCGGGCGTAGACCTGCCTATTGGGGATCCGCTGGGCGGTGCGAGGGGAGGCGACGGCGTCGATCGGTGTGCGGTAGGTGGATCCGGCGATGCCGATCGGCGTGCGGCTGGTGAAGCCGCCGGCGCTCACCCGCCTTCGGAAGGCGAATCCGGCGGCGGGGCGGGGAGTTCCGTGCTGTTCGTCTACGAGGTGCAGGCGGTCGGTGTGGGGGAGGACCGGTATCGGGCGGACTTCTCCTGGTCGCCCTATCGTGACAGCGCCGATGCGGAGGGGGCCGGTGTGACGCTGGCTCGGTTGCACCTGGCCGCGGAGGGGTTCGACGCACCGGCTCGGGCGGCTCGTCCGCTGGTCGCGTCGATGCACGCGGGGGTGCACGAGGCGTTCGAATGGCATCTCGCGCGGCGTCCGGCGGTGGCGGAGTTTCTCGCGGCACGGGACTGGCGGGCCGAAACACCTGATCTGCGGGTGGATCTCGCTGGTGCCGCGCCGCTGTGGACCCACGGCGACTGGCACGCGACCAACCTGCTCTGGCGTGGGCATCGGGTCGGCTCGGTGATCGACTTCGGTCTCGCCGACCGCACCACGGCGATGTTCGACCTGGCAACGGCGATCGAACGCAGTGCGATCGATTGGCTGTCGCTGCGCGCCGGCGGACCACCGCACGTCCGGTACGACCAGATCACCGCGCTGCTGGGTGGCTACCACGCAGTGCGTCCGCTCGCCATCGCCGATCGCGCCCTGCTCGCCGAGCTGCTGCCGCTGGTGCACGTCGGCTACGAACTGTCCGAGATCGACTACTTCCTGAGCGCCGCCTGCCAGCCACGCAATGCCGAAATCGCCTACCAGGACTGGCTTCTCGGCCACCTCCACTGGTATGAGACCCCATCCGGACGCGCGCCGCTCACCAGGATCCGCGACGCGTCCGTCCGATGACCCGGCGGTGTTGCCGGGAGGGGTGTCGGCGCGGTTTGTCGCTGCGCGCGCCGGTCGGTGACCGGGACGGAGAACGCTGTCCGTCCGACGACCCAGCGGCGCTGCCCGGATGGTGTCGACGCGGTTCGTCGCCGCGCGCCGGTCGCGTACCAGGACGGAGAACACCGCCCCGTCCACCGGATGCGAGTTCGGTGGACGGGGCGGTGCGACGGTCGTCCGTCGCGTCGGACGACCGGGTCGGGGTGGGTTACAGGTTCGCCGCCAGGCGGGTGCCCTGGGCGATGGCGCGCTTGGCATCGAGTTCGGCGGCCACGTCGGCGCCGCCGATCAGGTGCAGGTCGATGCCGGCCGCGCGCAGCGGCTCCTCGAGTTCGCGCACCGATTCCTGTCCGGCGCAGACGATCACATTGTCGACCGCGATGAGGCGGGGGTTCTCGTGCTTGTCACCGAAGGAGATGTGCAGGCCCGCGTCGTCGATGCGCTCGTAGTTCACGCCGCCGACCTGCTCGACACCCTTGGCCTTGAGCGCGGCGCGGTGCACCCAGCCCGAGGTCTTGCCCAGGTCCTTGCCGAACGGAGTCGACTTGCGTTGCAGCAGTACGACATCGCGGGCGGCGGGCGAAGGCTTGGGCTCCTTGAGCTGGCCGCGGACCTGCTCGTCGTCGGCGTCGACCCCCCACTCCTCTTTCCACTCGTCGAGCTTGAGCGTGGGATGACCTTCGACGGTGAGGTATTCGCTGACGTCGTAGCCGATGCCGCCCGCGCCGATCACCGCGACCTTCTTGCCGACCGGCTTCTCCTCCTTCACCAGTTCGGCATAGGAGAGCACCATCGGATGGTCGATGCCGGGGATGTTCGGGATGCGCGGACGCACCCCGGTCGCCAGCACCACCGAGTCGTAGCCGCCTGCGATCAATTCCCCGGCGGTGACCCGCTTGTCGAGGTGCAGGGTGACGCCGGTGAGCTCGATCTTGCGGCGGAAGTAGCGGATCGACTCGTCGAACTCCTCCTTGCCGGGGATGCGGCGGGCGATGTCGAACTGGCCGCCGATCTTGTCGTCGGCCTCGAACAGGTCGACGTGGTGCCCGCGCTCGGCCAGGCTCACCGCGGCCGAGAGCCCGGCGGGGCCCGCGCCGACCACCGCGAAGCTTTTGGCGCGCCGGGTCGGCAGCAGGTTCAGCGTGGTCTCGCTGCCCGCGCGCGGATTGACCAGGCACGATACCTTCTTGTTGCCGAAGGCGTGATCCAGGCAGGCCTGATTGCAGGCGATACAGGTGTTGATCTCGTCGACACGGTCACCCTGGGCCTTGTTGGCCCATTCGGGGTCGGCCAGCAGCGGGCGCGCCAGTGAGATCAGCGCCGCGTCGCCACGGGTGAGGATCTCCTCGGCGATCTCGGGCATATTGATCCGGTTCGACGCGCACACCGGGATGCCGACCTGGCGGGCGATCTTGGCGGTGAACTCCACGAACGCCGCGCGCGGCACCGAGGTGACGATGGTGGGCACCCGCGCTTCGTGCCAGCCGATATCGGTGTTGAGGATGTCGACGCCCGCGGCCTCCAATTCCTTGGCCAGCGCGATGATCTCCTCGAAGGTCTGCCCCTTCTCCACCAGTTCGGCCATCGAGAGCCGGAACACGATGATGAAATCGGGGCCGACCGCGGCACGGATGCGCTTGGCGATCTCCACCGGCAGCCTGCGCCGGTTCGCGGCGGTGCCACCCCACTTGTCGGTGCGCTTGTTCACCCGTGGTGCGAGGAACTGGTTGATGAAATAGCCCTCGCCGCCCATGATCTCGCAGCCGTCGTACCCGGCGAACTTCGCCAGTTCCGCGCAGCGCGCGTAGTCGTCGATGGTGGACTCGACGCCCCTGCTCGACAGCGCGCGCGGCTTGAACGGGTTGATCGCCGACTTGATCGCGGAGGCCGAAACACTGTTCGGCAGATAGGAATAGCGGCCGGCGTGCAGGATCTGGATGGCGATCTTGCCGCCTTCGGCGTGCACCGCCTTGGTGATGGTGCGGTGGCGGTAGGCCTCGGTCTTGTTGGTGAGTTTGCCGCCGAAGGGCAGCAGCCAGCCGGTGCGGTTGGGCGCGTAGCCGCCGGTGATGATCAGGCCGACACCGCCGCGGGCGCGTTCGGCGAAGTAGGCGGCCAGCTTGTTGGTGTCCCAGGCGCGGTCCTCGAGACCGGTGTGCATGGAACCCATCACCACCCGGTTGCGCAGGGTGGTGTGGCCTAGGTCGAGCGGTTCGAACAGATGGGGAAACGAACTCATGGGCTGGGTTCACCTTTTCGCGGTCGCAGGGCCTGCAGTACTTCGTCGCACCATTCGACGTAGCCGGACTCCGAGCGGATACCCGCGCGCAGGACCAGGTACTGGTGCAGGGCGGTGCCGGAGAGCTGGTCCGGTACCGGGAAGAATTTCTTTTCGCTGAGCCGGAACTCGTCGAGCCGCTGGGCGTGCTCGGCGCGATGGCGGGCGACTTCGGCGCACACTGCCTCGATGTCGCCGTGCGCGGCGCCGCGGACCTTCACGCCGAGTTCGTCGCGGGCGCTGGTGGCCTGGCTGGGTTCGGCGATCCAGCGGGCCAGCTCGGTCTGTCCCGCCGGCGCGACCGAGTACACCTTCTTGTCGGGTTTTCCCTGCTGGGTCACCGATTCCACGGTCACCCAGCCGGATTCCTCCATACGCTTGAGGACACGGTAGATCTGCTGATGCGAGGCGCTCCAGAAATAGCCGATCGACTTGTCGAATCGGCGGGCGAGCTCATATCCCGAGCCCGCTCGTTCGCTGAGCGAGACCAGCAATGCGTGCTCCAATGCCATGCGACGAGAATATCCGTTACACCCGGTACTATGCAACCGGGTTCATATCGAACGACGGCGTGCCGAAACGCCGATGTGTCCTGCCCGGCGCCGCGATCGCCATTACGCTTCGCCCATGACCGAGGTGAACGCGTCCGAAACCGTCGGCGAGGCGGCCGGACGTGGGCAGGTGCTGGCGTGGGGGCTGTGGGACTGGGGGTCCTCGGCGTTCCAGGCCGTCACGCTGACCTTCGTCTTCTCGGTGTACCTGACCGACAAGGTCGGCGACGATCTGCCCGGCGGGGTGTCGGCCAGCGCGTGGCTGGGCTGGGCGCTGGCCGCGGCCGGTCTCGTGGTCGCGCTGACCGCGCCGGTCTCCGGGCAGTACTTCGACGCGGTCGGCTCCCGCAAACGCGCGCTGGCGACCCTGACCGCGCTCACCGCGGGCGCCATGTCGCTGATGTTCTTCGTGCACGACGACTACCACGACCTGTGGCTCGGGCTGGCGCTGCTGGCCTTCGCCTCGGCCACCTTCGAACTGGCCGGGGTGCCCTACAACGCCATGATGCGCCAGGTGTCGACCCCGGCCACGGTCGGGCGGGTCTCCGGATTCGGCTGGGCGATGGGCTATTTCGGTGGCATCGTGCTGCTGCTCGTCTGCTACGTGGGGTTCCTCGCCGGTGACGGCGACACCCGCGGGCTGCTGGCCATGCCCACCGATCAGGGGCTCAATGTCCGGCTGGTGATCGTGCTGGCCGCGGTCTGGTTCACCGTGTTCGCGCTGCCGGTGCTGTTCGCGGTGCCGGAGCTGCCGCGCACCGGCGCCGATCCGGGCGCGGCGCGGGCCGGGATCGCCGGGTCCTACCGGGTGCTGTGGCGTGACGTGCGTGAGCTGTGGCGCCAGGATCGGCACACGGTGTGGTTCCTGCTGGCCAGCGCGGTGTTCCGGGACGGGCTGGCCGGGGTGTTCACCTTCGGCGCGGTGCTGGCGGTGCAGGTGTACGGGTTCGCCGACGCCGACGTGCTGCTGTTCGGTGTCGCGGCCAATGTCGTCGCCGGTGCGGCGGCGGTGCTGGCGGGCCGCTACGACGACCGGATCGGGCCCAAACGGGTGATCGTGGCCTCGCTGATCGGGATGATCGGCTGCGGTCTGGTGCTGCTGGTGGTGTCGGGGACGCTGATGTTCTGGATCTTCGGGCTCGCGCTGACGGTGTTCGTCGGGCCCGCGCAGGCCTCGGCCCGCTCGTATCTGGCGCGGCTGGCCCCGCCGGGACGGGAGGGACAGCTGTTCGGGCTCTACACCACGACCGGGCGCGCGGTGTCGTTCCTCGCGCCCGCCCTGTTCGGGTTGTTCGTCTGGGCGTTCGGGTCCGATCGCGCGGGAATCGCGGGATTGCTGGTCGTGCTGGTCGCGGGTCTGCTGGTGCTGCTGCCGGTGCGCGCGCCTGCACGGGCGGAACCGGCCGACGCTGGGTGATCTCACAGTGAACGAATGTTCACACTGTGGATCAGCCGGTGTTCTTGGGTAGCCATCCCGCGATCCCGAGGGCGATCAGGCGCATCTGCATGACCGTGCGCTCGACGATCGCCGCCTCCTCCCGTGGCGTGGCGGCCACGAACGCGGCGATACCGTCGGTGACGGTGGTGACCAGCAGGTCGGCGGCGATCTCGAGCTCGGTCGTGCTCCACGAGTCCAGCGCCCGCAGGCGGGACAGATCCGCGACGATCTCGCGCACGATCAACTGCATCTCCATCGCGATCGCCTGACGCAGCGCGGCCGAGCCGCCGTGGCGTTCGCGGATGAGGAAACCGAACAGCGCGCGCTTGGCCCGCACCTGGTCGAACACGAAGCGCACGGTATCGGCCAGATGCGCGTCCGGCTTGCGCCTGACCTCGCGCAAGGCCAGCCGTAGCGCGGTCACACCCTCGTCGACCAGGGTCGCGCCGAGGTCGTCGAGCGAGGCGAAATGCCGGTAGAACGCGGTCGGCACGATTCCGGCCGAACGCGCGATCTCCCGCAGGCTCAATGCCGCGAAGCCGCGGTCGGCGGCCAGCGTCAGCGTGCCGTCGAGGAGGGCCGCCCGGGTGTGCGCTTTGCGCTCGTTACGGGTTCCTGCCTGCTCAGTCACATCGGTGAGCATACAGCCGTTCACCATAGTCACTTCCCTGGAGATGTAGCCCGCCTCACATTATTGCCGGTTGACAGCGGGATGGGTCCATCCGGCACACTGGTGAGTGTACAGGCGTGCACTGAAATGTGGATCGCATGCCGAGGAACTTCCGCAGAGGGGCACACGCACATGGTGGGACTGATCGATCTGGTGCAGACGTTGACGACGCCGCACCCGCTGGACCGGTACCTGGAGCTCGTCCGCCCCGGGCTGACCGCCCGGGAACTGCGCGCCGAGGTCACCCACGTCTCGCACGTCACCCCCGGTTCGGTGACGCTCACCCTGCGGACCACCCGGCCGTGGCGCGGCCACACCGCCGGTCAGTACGTGCAGATCGGCGTCTCGATCAACGGCGTTCGCCACACCCGCTGCTACTCGCCGATCGACCCGGAGACCCGCGGCGATCGCTTCCTGCAGCTCACCGTCAAGGCCCACCCGGGCGGGCTGGTGTCGAACTACCTGCACGAGCACGCGAAGCCGGGCCTGATCGTCGATCTGGCGCCCGCCGCCGGAGTCTTCGCGCTGCCCGAGCCGCGGCCCGCCAAGGTGCTGCTGGTCAGCGGCGGTTCCGGCATCACCCCGGTGCTGTCGATGCTGCGCACCCTCGACGCCGAGGGCTTCACCGGCCCGGTGACCTTCCTGCACTACGCGCGTCAGCCCGAGCTGGTGCCGCACCGCGCCGAACTGACCGCGATCGCCAACCGCCGCCCCAACTTCCGCGTCGAATTCCGCTACCCGGTCGAGCCGGGCACCGTCGTCGACGGGGAAACCTCCATCGGCAGTGGGTTCTTCGACTACGACGAGCTCCAGCGCGTGGCGCCCTGGTTCGCCGAGTCGCAGACCTTCGTCTGCGGCCCGCCGCCGCTGATGCGCTCGGTGCAGACCCTCTTCGAGGCCGAGGGCCTGGGCGATCGGGTGCACAGCGAGGAGTTCACCCTCACCACCGTGCCCACCGATCCGGCCGAGGCCACCGGCACCGTGACCTTCTCCGGCAGCGCCGTCACCGCCGACAACACCGGCGCACCGTTGCTCGACCAGGCCGAGGCCGCCGGGCTCACCCCGGAATACGGCTGCCGCATGGGGATCTGCTTCTCCTGCACCGCCACCAAGGTCTCCGGCTGCACCCGCAACCTGCGCACCGGCGAGCTCGACGCCGATCCCGGCAAGCAGATCCAGATCTGCGTGAACACCGCGGTCGGCGACGTCGACATCGCGCTCTAGACGACAACCACAGCCCGATTCACCAACCAAGGGGAGATACCGACATGACGATCCTCACCGAAGGCAAAGACGGCCCGGTCATCCTGACCCCCGACCAGGTCGAGGAGCTGGGCACGGCACTCGACGAGCTGCGCGCGCGCATCGAAGCCGACCTGGGCGAGAGCGACCGCGACTACATCTACAAGATCATCAAGGCGCAGCGCGGTTTCGAGATCGCCGGCCGCGGCCTCATGTACCTGGGCTTCCTGCCGCCGTTCTGGCTGGCCGGCGTGGCCGCGCTCGGTGTGTCGAAGATCCTCGACAACATGGAGATCGGCCACAACGTCATGCACGGTCAGTACGACTGGATGCGTGAGCGCGGCATCAACTCCCGCGAATTCGACTGGGACACCGTGTGCCCGGCGGATCAGTGGAAGCACTCGCACAACTTCATGCACCACACCTACACCAACGTCCACGACATGGACCGCGACATCGGGTACGGCATCCTGCGCATCGACGAGGGCCAGAAGTGGAACCCCTACTACCTGGGCAACCCGATCTACGCCTTCCTGCTGATGGTGCTGTTCGAGTGGGGCGTGATGGTGCACGACCTCGAGGCCGACAACATCATCAAGGGCAAGCGCAAGTGGTCCGACCTCAAGCCGCTGCTCAAGGGCCAGGCGCGCAAGGCGAGCAAGCAGGTCGTCAAGGACTACGTGGCCTTCCCGCTGCTGACCGGTCCGCTGTTCCTGCACACCCTGGCCGGCAACGCCGCCGCCAACCTGGTGCGCAACCTGTGGACCTTCTCGATCATCTTCTGCGGCCACTTCCCCGCCGGTGTACAGACGTTCACCAAGGAGGAGACCGAGGTCGAGACCCGTGGCGAGTGGTACGTGCGCCAGATGCTCGGTTCGGCGAACATCAAGGGCTCCAGGCTGTTCCACATCATGTCGGGCAACCTGTCGCACCAGATCGAGCACCACCTGTTCCCGGACATCCCGGCCAACCGGTACCCGGAGATGGCGCCCGAGGTGAAGGCGCTGGCCGAGAAGTACGGCCTGCCCTACAACACCGGCCGATTCTCCAAGCAGATCGGCTCGGTGTGGGCCAAGATCTTCCTGCTGTCGGTGCCCGATCGCTTCGTGAAGAAGGCCCGGCGGCCCGGTGTTATCGTTGTCCGTAATCGGAAGGCAACCGAAGTGGGCGTGTGATGATCGGGAAATTCGAGACAGACAAAGACCTCGTCCAGGAATTGACGTCCTCCGGTGCCCGCCGGGTCGGCAATATCGCCGCACTCATCACCGGGACCGTCGCCGAGGTGGCCCGGGAAATCGGTGAATTCGTCACCGATGTGATCGAGATGAACGAGGCGGCCGCGGCCGCGCGCCGCGATGCCGCGGTAGAACGTGAACAACGTCGCGAGACCGAGGCCGACGCGGATGTCGACGAGCCGGAGCGGCCCGAATCCAGGGCGGGGGATCGGCGCACCGAGCCGGTCGTCACCGATGCCGAGATCGTCACCGAGACCGAACCGGTCGCGGGGGAACAGGGCAAGCCCTGATCACCAGACCGGCAGCCGTCGGCGCCGCTCGGTCACATCGGTGATCAGATCCCGGTAGCCGTCGGTCAGCTCGGCCAATCGGCACCAGTGCATGTGGGTGCGGGCCTCCCGCAGCCGCGGTGTGGAACGTGTCAATGGATCGCCGCCCAGCGCCTGCTGGGCGGCGATCCATTTCTCTGCCATCCGGTCGATCACCGCGCCGAGGGTCTCGGTGTGCAGCGAGGCGCCGCTGCGGTGCGCGACATTGCCCGCGACCCAGTCGTCGATGCGGGCGATGAGTGTGGCGCGGGTGTCGTCGATATCGTCGAGCAGCTGCCCGGAGGCGGCGCCCGCCGCCGGATCGCGGGCGGCGTCGACGGCGGTGCGCCTGCGGGCGTGGCAGTGCGCCAGGCATGAGGCCGCCTCGAGCACCGGATGGTCCTGGTCGGTGGAGTGGCCGAACGCGCGCAACAGTGCCGATGGCGAAGGCAGTTGCGTGGCGTCCACAGAAGGGCCGGCGGGATCGTTCGGCATGGTGCACGCCCTTGGGATGCGCAGTTTCGTGCTTGGATACGCCGGGGCCGGGGAGGCTGAGGGGGAGGTGCGCTCCCCGGCACCGGCGTAGCCCCGCCCGGGCGTCGACGAATTGTCCGCGACGCTGCGGCGAGGAAGACGACCCGGGAAATTCGGGACCCTTTCAGGAAAGCGCGACCGGCGGCCGACGCGCAATAGTACGGAGTACAAATCCGGGCGACGGCGGAAATCGTTATCCACCGTTACGGCCGGGTCACCACGGTGCGTCCCCCGGGTAACCGCTCGGCACATTTCGGGCAATCATTTCCCGGTGTGCGCTGCCGGGGCCGGGAGGATGCACTAACCTCGGACAATGTGCCGGCCTATGTGTCCTCGCCCGAACTGACCTTCGGGTTCCTGTTCGCGCTGGAAGACCCACAGCGAATCGCCGATGTCGTGGGCGATCTGATGGAGCGCCACGCGGTATCGGTGTTCCGGATCGCGCGATTGTCCGACGACGACGGGCCACCGGAACGCTATGTCGTGAACTGGTCGGCCATTCCGCAGATCTCGATCACCACCACCGCCCCCGAAGCGGCCGAGTTGCACGCGCAGCGCATCATGCTGGTCAACGCCTTTCTCGGGGAGGGCGGCGAGGTGCGCCTGTATTCCGGAAATCCGCACGCGCCGAGCTGAATTCGCTCAGCGCGCGGATTCGTAGATCCGCCGCACCACATCCTCGATGCCCGGTTCCTCGATCGAGAGATCGCGCACCTGCGCCCGGTCCGACACCGCGGCCAGTAACGCCGCCGCGGTGGTGTGCTCGGCGTCGAAGGCCAGCCGCTGGCGCATGCCGCCCGCCTCGCTGGACAGCAACTGCGCCCCGCACGGCAGATCGTCGAGATCCGGTGTGGGCGCGGCCAGATCGACCACCAACACCCGGCGGGCACCGACGGTGGCGCCGAGGCCGGTCAGTGAACCGTCGTACACCAACTTGCCGTGATCGACGACGAGCACGCGATCACAGAGCCGTTCGATATCGCCCATGTCGTGGGTGGTGAGCAGCAGCGTGGTGCCGCGCTCGATCCGTTCGGCGCGCAGGAACTCGCGTAATCGCTGTTTGGAGAGCACGTCGAGCCCGATCGTCGGCTCGTCCAGGATCACCAGCTCCGGGGAATGCAGCAGCGCGGCAGCCACTTCCGCGCGCATCCGCTGACCGAGCGAGAGCTGGCGCACCGGAGTGTCGAGCGTGTCGGCCATCTCGAGCTGTTCCACCAGTTCGTGGGTGCGCTTGTCGGCGATGTCGGGGTCGAGCCGGTGGATCGCGGCCAGGATCGAGAACGACTCGTGCAGCGGCAGGTCCCACCACAGCTGCGAGCGCTGCCCGAACACCACCCCGATACGCGAGGCCAGCTCCCTGCGCTGACGGACCGGCTCCAGCCCGCAGGTACGCACGCTGCCCGAGGTGGGGACCAGGATGCCGGTGAGCATTTTGATCGTGGTCGATTTGCCCGCGCCGTTGGCGCCGATATAGCCGACCGCCGAGCCGCGTTCGACCCGGAAACTCATCCGGTCGACCGCGGTGATGGTGTCGCGGTGTCTGCGCCAGCGGCTGCCGTTCTTGCGGTAGACCGTGAACTGCCGGGTGAGGTCATCGATGTCGATGATCGGTTCGGCATCGTCTCGTTCGTCCATCGTCAGCCACCCCCTCCCTGATAGTGCCTCGTACCGATCCGCCATGCCGACAACGCCAGCAACCACACCCAGACCGCCGCCAGCGGGGTCAGCCAGGCCGACCATGCGGGAAACAGCGGCGGGCCGGGCAGGCCGAGCAGCGCGATGGTCGGCACGTACGCCGTGAACGCGACGGGGATCGCGAACCCGAACAACAGTTTCAGCGGTGTGGGGAACACCGAGGCAGGCTGCATCGCGGCGAACGAACCGCCGTAGGTGAAGCTGTTGGTGAGCTCGGCACCGTCGATCAGGAAGAACTGTAGTCCGGCCGCGCATACGAAAAGGCCACAGAACAGCGCAATTCCACTCAGCAGGGTGATCACGATCAAGGTAACCGGGCCGATGCCCCAGTCGATGTCGTTGCGCCAGAGCCCGATACCGAGCACGATCACCGCAACGGCGGCGCGGGCGAACCTGCGCAGCGAGATATCGCTGGTGATCAGTTGCAGCAGCAGCGGCTGCGGGCGAAGGTGGTAGGCGTCGAGTGCGCCCATCCGGATCATCGCCGGTAGCGAATCGAGGTGCCCGACAAGGACCTGGGCGAGCGAGAAGGAGGTGTTGGACAGGCCGAACAGCAACAGCGCCGCATTCACGTCGAGGCCGCCGAGCGTGCCGACATTGTGGAAGATCACCCAGACCTCGGCGAACTCGACCAGCCCGATCAGGAACGCGCTGAACACCTCGGTGGCGAAGGAGAGCCGGTACACCTGCTGTGCTTTCACACGCGAACGCAATACTGCGAGGTAGGGGGTGAACCAGGTCCCGGCCACGATGCGGGTCTCCGGTTCAGCCACCCTGTACCTCCAGTCTGCGTTGGCCGGCACGCAGCATCACTCTGCCGAGCAGTCCGATCACCAGCACCCAAAATCCTTGTGCTGCAACGGTACACAGCGCTTCCATGCCGGCGACCCGGCCCGACAGCGTATCGATCGGCGCCTGCAGGATGGAGGGGAACGGTGTCGCCCTGGCGATGGCCTGCAGCCAACATGGGAACATGTGGACCGGTACGAAAAGACCTGCGAGGAACGTGCCGACAATCTGGTAGAGCACGCGGATCCCACGGATCTCCACCACCCAGAAGCCGATCAGCGCCACCGCGAACAGGCACAGGAACGACAGCGCCACCGCCAGCAGCACACTGAGTACGCCGAGCAGGTAGGCCACCGGGGTCGTCGGCATCGACAGCCCGAAGGTCGCCGCGCCGATCAGGATGCTCGGCACACCACGGGGCAGGAAGGTACAGGCAGCACGGCCCATGTCGCCGGCCAGATAGCTCAGCTGCACGTCGACCGGGCGCAGGAAATCGATGGCGACATCACCGGTCTTGATGCGTTCGACCAGATCGATCGGCGGGCCCATGAACTGGGTGGCGCCGAGCAGCGCCTGCGACAGCCACACGTACGCGCCGATGGTTCCCTCGTCGTAGCCGCCGAAATCACCGGCGGCGCGGACCGCGGCGACCAGCACGGCGGCGCGCACGAACCCGAAGACGCAGTTGGTGAACAGCCCGGCGAACATCGCCAGCTTGTACTGGGCCTGCCGTTTGAAACCGGCACGCGCCAGCGTCCAATACACCCCGATCACGCTCGGCCTGCGGCGGCGGACCGGACACCGGCGCACCGCGATCGCGAGTTGACCGTCCCCCTCCGCATTGCCCCGCACAATCAGTCAACTCTAGGCCGATCCCGGGCGATCAGGACGAAAACGGCACGGATCGTCGGTTGTTCAGCGCAATGGCACACCGACGTCACTACCGCCCTGTCTGGTCAGCCGGGTGTTCATCGCCACCAGCGCGGGCGCAGGCACGAAACCACCGGCGAACAGCGCCTCGCCCTGGCGGAACCAGGGCGAGCGGTCGAGCAATGCGGCGGGCGCGTAACCGAAGTGGGTACCCAGCTCGGCGAGATCGACCGGGGACGACATCTTCATCAGCGCCAGATTGTCGCACTGGGACAGGATGCCGGGATGCACCTTCGACGGGCGCTGCGTCGACAGCAACAGCCACAGGCCGAATTTGCGTCCCTCGGCGGCGATCTGGATCAGCCGCTCCCTGACCGCCACCGCGATCGGCGAATCCAGCCGGGGCGAGGCGAGATTGTGCGCTTCATCGATGACCAGCAGCACCGGACGGCGTTCCTCGCGCCGGTCCCACAGGTCGTCGAGCAGGGCGAGCGCGACGACGAGTTGCTGTGCGGCGGTGGAGAAACCGCCCAGGTCGAGCACGGTGGCGTCGGGCCGTTCGGCCACCACATCGGTGACCGCGCGCCGGTCACGAGCCCACACCTCCCAGTCGAGCAGGCCGAGGTTCTCGATCCGCATGGCGAGGCGTCGCTGCGCGGGCGACTCCGAGGCGCGCAGATGCGGCAGGGTGTCGTCGAGGTCGGCGGCCGAGAGCACCGTCGACAGGTGCAGCAGCTCGTTGAACTCCTCGCGATCGGCGATCGGGTCGATCTGCAGGATCGCGGCCTTGGACGGCAGCGGGATCTCGGTGAACCTGGCCCGCAGCAGCGCGCCCTGATGCGGCCGCAACACCCGGATGTCGCGGCGGCGCAGGGCATCGGCGGTGGGCCCGCTCGCGTCCGGGTTCAGCTCGCCGAGATGGACGAAGTCGGAGTTGGGATCGAAGATCACCACCGGCAGCGCGGTGTGCGCGATCAGCTGCTCGAGCACCACGCCGAGCGCGTAGGTCTTGCCGGAGCCGCTCTGGCCGCACCAGAAGGTGTGCCGGTTGAACCGGGTGGGCAGCAGGCGGGCCGGGCCGCCGGGCGGGGTGAGATTGACGCCGATGTCGAGCCGGGCGCCGGTGGTGTCGTGCAGCGCCTGCACGGTCGCCGCGTCGACCAGCTCGACCGTGCCGTCGTCGACCGGATACCCGGCGCCGACATCGATACCGTCGGGTACCAGCGTGCCGATCATCCGTCCGCGCAACCGCGCAGGCGAGGTGTCCGCCCGTTCCTCGACCAGCACGAGCTGCCGGTGCAGCGCGCTGGCGATGATCGCCAGCGACCCGGCCACCAGCCCGCAGCCGGTGGCATCGGCAACCACGAACGAACGACCGTCATCGGAGCGTGCGATGGTCTGGCAATTGTTCGGCATCCGCCGATCATCGCACCGGATGGAGGTGGAACAGACCGATAGCTACCGAGTCGCTACCTTACTGACGCTCAGTGCGCCCGATCAGTGCTCCGGGAAGCCGGTAGCGAACAGGATCGCAATGATCACGGAGCTGACCACGGAAATGGCGAGAATGATCCACATGAGGCAGAAGAGTACCGGTCCGTCGGTCCAGACCCGGAATCGCATTGCCGAACTCCTCTCCGGATCCGCCCGCCGCGCCGGCGAAGGCGATTCTGGCCCTACCGCGTCCGCTCCCCGACGACTGCCGCGATCCCGGTCGACGAGAAGGGCTGCCCGGCCCGCGATCGTGAGGGTTCGGAAGTTGTCCTCTGCGTCGTCGAACCGATGCCATGCGGTGGAAATGCTCAGCTGGATGTGGTTGCCGGAGCGCCGAAGTAGTGGCCTCGGACGAGGTCGTCGATAAGGCCGGGTCGGACCGGTTTCCAGCCGAGGAGGGTCTTGGTCAGCGTGTTCGACGACGGGTTGTCGACCGTGACATGGCCGCTGAGAAAGCCGAAATGCGCCTCGGCCTGCGCCGGGGGGATGCTGACAACAGGCAGGTTCAGTCGCCCGCCGATGGTCTCGGCGATCTGCCGGAAGGGCACGCCCTGGTCATCGACGCCGTGTAGCCGTGACCCGGCCGGCGCGGATTCCAGCGCCAGCCGGAACAGGTGCGCGGCATCGAGGGTGTGTACGGCGGGCCAGCGGTTGGCCCCGTCGCCGATATAGGCGGCGACGCCGGTGGACCGGGCGATGGAGATCAAGGTCGGGACGAACCCGTTGCGGTCTTGCGCGCTGTGCACAGTCGGAGCGAGCCGCACCACCGACGAGCGGATGCCACGTGCGGCGAGTGCGACGACCTCGTTCTCGGCGTCGATCCGCGGCCCTGCGTCGAGGACGTCGGCTTCTGTGGCGGTGTGATCCAACCCGGCGAGCAGCATGGTTCCCGACGTGGTGACCAGGGGCTTGCCGGAGCCTGCGAGCGCATCTCCGAGTGCCTCTACGGTGCGCAGATCCGCTGCGACCGCGCCTTCGAAGTCGCCGGCGAACATGGCGTCGTGTTTGAAGGCCAGGTGGATGACGCCGTCAGCCGCTGCGGCGGCCGCAGCGAGGCCATCGAGATCGTCGAGGTCGCCTCGGTATACGTCTACGCCTGCGGCCGTCAACGCGGAGGCCGAGGAGTCCGAGCGGGCCAGGCCGACGACTCGGTGTCCTGCCTCGAGCAGTTCGGGAACGACAGCGGAGCCGATATGTCCGGATGCTCCGGTGACGAATACACGCATGGGTGTGCCCTTCTGTTGCGGGCGCTTTTGTCGAAAGACGCCCGTGATGTCAGTTGGTGACATCACTATAGGACTGATGTCAGTCTCTGTCATCACCTGATGTCGGCCTATGACATCAGGCTGTAGGATCACGGCATGAGTCGATGGAAGCCCGATGCGCGCGGCCGACTCGAGCGGGCGGCGCTGGAGCTCTACAACGACAAGGGGTTCGAGGCCACCACGGTCGCGGAGATCGCCGCCCGCGCGGGGCTTACCGATCGGACGTTCTATCGGCATTTCGCCGACAAACGGGAAGTCCTCTTTCTGGCGAATCCCCTCGTTGACATCCTCGCGGACGCGACGGCCACTGCGCCCAGCTCACTCGCGCCACTGGGGGTGATCGCCCACGCGCTGACCGAAGCCGCTCCCGTCTTCGACGAACGCGCAGACCTGGCAAGGCAACGCCAGGCCGTCGTCGCCGCCAACCCTGAACTCCAGGAGCGCGAACTGGCCAAACTCGCGACTCTCGCTGCCACCCTGGCTCACGCGCTGCGCGCACGCGGGCTGGAGACCGCCACCGCGGCCCTCGCGGCGGAAATCGGAATCGCCGCCTTCAAGGTTGCTTTCGAAAATTGGATCGACGACCCTGACCGGCGCTCCCTTGCCGAGCACGTCCGGGAAACCCTGGACACTGTTGGACGACTCACCACATCCGTCGAACATCCCGCGATTCCAGGTACGTGAACTCGCATCGGAGGAGACTCAGCTGTCGAGGAAGTGCAACAGTTCCGAGGTGACGAACTGCGGGTTCTCCTCGACGAGCCAGTGTCCTGCGTTCGGCACGTCCACTGCGCGCACGATATTGGTCATCCGTGGGGCTACGGTGGCCCGGACCGCGTCTAGCTGGCCCTGGGCGGTCATCAGCAGCGTGGGCACCTGTGTCGGTGCCGCTGTCACGGCATCGCGGATGTCCTGGTCGAGAGCGCGGTAGAGCTCGAAGCCGCCTGCCAGTTTTTCGGGTTGGCGGTAAGTCCGTGCGTACTCGTCGATCTCGGCGTCGGTGAACGGCGATCGGTCCGACGTGCCACCGAAGGCCGATCCGCCGAAGGCGACTTGCGGATAGAACAGCGCCAGGTACTCGCGGACGTCGTCGTCGACGACCGCCTCGGGAACCCGCCGCTGAGAGTGGAAGGCGATATGCCAGCTCATCGAACGGTAGGTGGGCGCATCGATCGCGGGCCCGGGGAGCGGCAGGTCGAGGTAGCCGAGGCGTGCGGTGTCGGCGGGGAACTGGGCGGCGTAGTGGAATGCCACCGCGGCGCCGAAATCGTGCCCGACGATGCGGGCATCACGCACGCCGAGCCGATCGGCGATCAGGGTGTGCACGTACCGGGCCAGGGTGGCCTTGTCGTAGCCACTCGGTGAGCCGGTGCTGTCTCCCAGCCCGGGCAGGTCGATGGCGTAGACGGTGTGTTTCTCGGCCAGCTCCGGCATGATCGGCCACCAGCCGAACCAGGTCTGTGGCCAACCGTGTATCAGCACCACCGGTGTGCCGCTGCCACCGGTCACATAGTGCATCCGGACCCCGTCGATATCGGCGAACTCGTGCCGGAAGGTGTTGCCGAACTCCGGGTCGTTGTGGGTGGCAATGGCGTGCGAGGGAACGTCGGCGGGGGTCGGCGTGGTGCACGCCGCGGCGCCGACCGTGAGCAGCAGGGTCAGCGTGACGGTCACCATCGCGCGTACGGATCGGTGCGACGACTGCCGGGTTGCGGTGATCATGTGTTCCTGTCCTGTGGAGTCAGCGCCCGGTGGCGCCGTCGATCAATTCGCGGAGGATGTCGGCGTGGCCTGCGTGGCGGCCGGTCTCCTCGATCATGTGGACGAGTGCCCAGCGGACGCTGGGAGCGGGATGCTTCGACTGCGGCATGGGTGCGCCGAGATCGGCGCACCCATCGAGAACCTCGTTCGCGCGCTCGACTGTCTCGCGGTAGCGGGTGACGACATCGGCCACGCTGTCGGCCGGTGCGGCTCGAAATGTCGCCTGCCAGTCGGTCACATCGGCCCCGAGGAATATCGAGCGTTCGACGAAGGTCAAGTGATTCAGCAGTCCGAGCAGGTTCGTGCCCGACGGCACCGCCGCTGTTCGCACGTGCGGTTCGGGGACACCGTCGACCTTCGCGGCAATCGAGGCCCGGAGGTAGTCGAGAAATGCGCGCAGAGTAGCGGTTTCGCTGCTACCGGTCCGGGGCGGTGCGGCGTCGTGGCGTCGGTGGGTGGAGGGCACGACGGTCTCCTTCGTCGGTGGCCGGTCAGGCAGTGCGGCGGATCAGCAGGACATGGTCGATGACCTCGGCGGTGCGTCCCTGCGGTCCGGTCGCGATCCGGCGGGGCGCGTCGGCCCGCTCGACGAGCCACGTCGCCGGATCCAGATCGATCCCCGCGGCGACATCCTGTGGGCTCGGATAGTGGAGGTCAGGGTCCTGATTCCACGACCATGGTGCGGTCGAGCCGTGGTCGACGACCAGCAGTCGCCCACCCGGGCGCAAAGCGTGCGCGGCCACCCGCAGGACGTCGGCCCGGTCCAGGTCGAAGGGGGTGTGTAGGTAGTGGGCGCAGATCAGGTCGAATCGGCTCTGTGGGAAGGACTTCGATAAATCGTGCCGCACGGCGGTGACGCGGTTACCCAGGCCGCGTGAACTGGTGAGGTCGGCGAGCCGGGCGACCGCCACGGCCGAGATATCGACGGCGGTGACATGCCATCCCCGGTCGGCGAGCCAGAGTGTGTCGCCGCCGTCGCCGCATCCGAGATCCAACGCGTCTGCGGGTGACAGATCCGAAACCACCTCGGTGAGACGGTCGTTCGGCTGAGGGTCGGTTGCCGGCGAGCGGGCGGCGTAGACGCCGTTCCAGAAGGTGACCGCGTCGGTGGGGCTCATCAAGACTCCTTTGATCGGGACACTTTCAGTGTTTCCGGGCCAAGCTGGGTCTGGCACGCAATCTTGCTGTTACGGCAAGATGGAACTCATGGATCGAGAAACGGACGATGTGCTCGACCTGGTCGGTCCGCGGCTGCGCGCGCTGCGTCGAGATCGCGGCATCACCCTCGCCGACCTGTCGACGCGGACGGGGGTATCGGAGAGCACCCTGTCCAGGCTGGAGAGCGGGCAGCGCCGGGCGACTCTGGGATTGCTGCTGCCCCTCGCGCGCACCTACGACGTTCCGCTCGACGATCTCGTCGGCGCCCCGCGCGCCGGCGACCCCCGAATCCACCTGAAGCCGATCCGGCGGTTCGGGCTGATCTTCATACCGCTGTCGCGGCGGCCGGGTGGGGTGCAGGCGTTCAAGATGATCATTCCCGCGGTGCCCGAACCGCTCGAACCGACACCGCAGACACATGACGGTTTCGAATGGCTGTACGTGCTCAACGGTCGCCTGCGGCTGGTGCTCGGCGAGCAAGACCTGACCTTGCCGCCCGGCGAGGCCGCCGAGTTCGACACATCCTTGCCGCACTGGCTCGGCAGCGCCGACGGCGGTGCGGTCGAATTGCTGATCCTGTTCGGTGTGCAAGGGATGCGTGCACACGTGCGCGCCGACGCACCGGGGTCATCGCACGGCGAGGGCAATAATGTGTGACCACCTGTTTGCCGCCGAGCGCTTACCCGCGACCGGGCCCGGCGCCGGGGGTGGGGCGCCGGCGACAGAATTACGCTGAAAGTTGACATGGGACGTGCGAGGAGACTGCCTGTGTCGCAGATCATGAGGAGGACGGCTGTGCGGATCGGTGAGTTGTCCACGCGCACGGGAGCCAGTGTCCGGTCACTGCGCTATTACGAGGAACAGGGATTGCTGACCAGCACTCGAAGCCCCAGCGGTCAACGCCATTACACCCTCGACCACGTCGACCGGGTGCTGCTGCTGCGCCAGCTGTACGCGGCCGGGTTGTCCAGCCGCACGATCTCCCAGCTGGTGCGCTGTGTCGATGCCCCCACCGAGCGGAATGCGGAGATCGGTTTCGAGCGGATGGCGCGCGAACGTGCCCGGCTGACCGAGCACATCGCCGAACTTACCCGTGCCCGCGACGCCCTCGACGAACTCATGGACGTCGATCGCGCGCATCACCCGCACACCCCGGCCGAACCCCGAGCAGATGCGGTGACGCGCGCCCGATGCGACGCCATCCGGCTCGAGGCCTCCGGGTGAGCCGACGGTCGCGGTTCTGCGTACCGGAGAAATCGACCTTCTCTGTGTGCTGCGTCACCGAGTCTTGACCCTCACATCTATGTGAGGTTTTAGCGTAGGTGTGTGCGGCTGAACGACCGGCCGGACACTACGCAAAGAAATGGATCAGATACATGATCAAACTTGTCTTCATGATCAACCGGGTGCCGGAAATGACCTTCGAGCAGTTCGTGAATCACCACCGGACGAAGCACGCACCGCTTTTCATGTCGATCCCGGAAGCTGAGGCACTGGTGCGGAAATACGCGGTCTCACACCCGGTCCCAGCGCGGGGATACCCCAGTGCCGCGTACGACGGCCTGACCGAGATCTGGTTCGACAACTGGCCGGATCACGACGCGTTCTTTTCGTCGAAGAATTATCAGGAGCTGGTCCATCCCGATGAAGCCACGTTCATCGAGATCAGTTCCATCGGCGTGATGGTGACAGGGGAACTCGTCATCAAATAGGCGCGTGTAGGCAATGGCCAGGCCATGAATGAGCCACTGGTGATGTCGGCGTCGGTGAACAGGACTACCAGCAGCATCGTCGCGAGGAAGGCCCCAGCGGGAAGGAAAAGTAGTA
The DNA here is from genome assembly GCF_042755165.1 of Nocardia sp. NPDC059177. Lineage (NCBI taxonomy): Bacteria > Bacillati > Actinomycetota > Actinomycetes > Mycobacteriales > Nocardiaceae > Nocardia > Nocardia sp. NPDC059177. The sequence continues at coordinate 185,470 of NZ_JBHZBX010000010.1, forward strand.
TGGGGCAGTTGATTTATGGCCGGACCAGGAGTGATGTCAAGCGTTGGCCTTCTGGCCCTGCGGCTCCGCAAGATCGAAGGTCGTGGCTGTTCGGCATCTGGTGGTATTTTCTGTGATGCCCGTCTTCAGAGCGCGGTCTTCGAGGATTCGGACTTCCGGCGTGCAAATCTGGTTGGTGCTGACTTGCGGAGCGCAAGCTTTGCGGATGCCGATCTCGGATCCGCCGATCTGCGAGGCTGCGAGTTTTCTTCGACAGACTTTTCGGGCGCACGAATGGGCGGGTGTTCGGTGGCAGGCGCTTCGGGGTCCATAATTGGTCCAGTGGATGTCGGAGTGAAATCGGCTATGGTTCTCGCGGGTCTCGAGCTCAAGAAATGGTTGAGCGAAAATGGAGCTGTGGATGTCACCATTCGATCGTGACCCGGCTATCATTGAGCCCTTTTTCATCCTGCCGCTGAACCACGTTGCCCCGCAGGCTGATTGGCGCCTCCTCGGCGTGCGAACTGGCGCTGGTCCGTCCGGCCGAGCTGCAGAACTGCTGCAGGCTGCGGTACTGGCGGTGCGCGTATTCCGGGTTTACCGGCTTCTGCGTGCGCTGATTCAGGCGGTTGAGCGTGTGCTCGATGTACGCCCCGAGCCGCTGACGTGTCAATGACTCAAGGGTCGGAGGCAGGTTTTCGCTGATCAGGTACTTCCGGAAGTAGCCGACGTCCCGCGCGTAGAGATCGATCGTGCCCTTGGCCTTGTTCTGCTGCCGCAGCTCGCTCGTGAAGTCCTCGAGAAGCTCGTTGATGTCGTCGAGGTCCTGGCTCATACAGCCACAATAGGGGCAATGTTTCTAGCTGTTGGAGCATTGTGCTGGAGTAGGTCGAAGCTCCTGACCGGCAGTTCTTGCAGGTCAGGAGCCATTTGTGCCCCCGGCAGGAATCGAACCTGCGACCTAGAGATTAGAAGGCTCTTGCTCTATCCAACTGAGCTACGGAGGCAGTGGCATATACATTGGCCGATCACGGCCCTGCTGTCCAGCTCGAAAAAGTATAGCGACCGACCGGATCGGGGCAGGGGGGCGTGGGGGAGAGCCCCAGCGGGGCGGGGTGGGCCGACCGAACTACCCTCGTTGTCATGTCGTTATCGCAGGACCCCTCCGCTGGACCCGCCGTCGACGGTGGACCACCGGCGGAGCCGGGTCGGACTGCGGCGGCGGGGAACGCTGCGTCATTCGGAGTGCTGAGCGCTGTCGCGGGGGCGGTGGCCGCGGTGGTCGCGGCGATGGTGGTCGGGTTGTCGGCGGCGCAGGCGTTGAGTCTGCTGGGTATACCCGATCCGGGGCCGTTGACAACATATGGCTTGCCCGCGTTGCGCGCTGTCGCCGATCTGGCCGCCGCGGTGACGGTCGGCTCGTTGCTGTTCGCGGCGTTCCTGCTGCCGCCGCGAGACAGCGGGCTGCTCGAGGCCGGTGGGTACCGGGCGGTGCGGCGCGCCTCCGCCGCGGCGCTGGTCTGGGCGGGCGCCGCGGCGCTGCTGGTGCCGTTGACGGTGTCGGACACCACCGGGCAACCGGTGCTCGACATCTGGCGGCCGGAGAAGCTCTGGCCGGTGATCACGCAGGTCGAGGTCGCCGGGGCCTGGCGCACGACGGTGCTGCTCGCACTGATCGTGGCGATCGGCTGCCGCTGCGCGCTGCGCTGGGGCTGGACCCCGGTGCTGCTGGGCGGTGCGCTGATCACGATGATGCCGCTGGCGCTGACCGGGCATTCGTCCTCGGGCGGGTCCCATGATGTGGCGACCAACTCGCTGCTGCTGCACATGGTGTCGGCGGCGGTGTGGGTCGGCGGTTTGGTCGCGGTGCTCGCGCACGCGATGCGCGGCGGCGCGAACACCGATATCGCGGCGCGCAGGTTCTCGCTGGCCGCGACGGTGTCGATCGCGGTGATCGCGGTCAGCGGCGTGGTCAACGCCTGGGTGCGGGTGCCCGCAGGCGACCTGTTCACCACCACCTACGGCCGGCTGGTGCTGGCCAAGACGGCCGCGCTGCTGGTGCTGGCCGGTATCGGCTACCTGCAGCGCCGGGCCGCACTGCCGGCGCTGGCGGCCGACCCGCGCGATCGTTCGGCGCTGATCCGCTTCGCCGGGGTGGAGATGCTGATCTTCGCGGCCACCATCGGCCTGGCCGTCGGCCTCGGGCGCACCCCGCCCCCGCCGCCGACCGCGGTGCCGACGCCGATGGAAGTCGAGCTGGGATATGTCATCGACGGGCCGCCGACGGTGGCGCGCCTGCTGTTCGACTGGCGCTTCGACCTGATCTTCGGGACGCTGGCGATCGTGCTCGCCGCGCTCTACCTGCTCGGAGTCCACCGGCTGCGCAAGCGCGGTGACGCCTGGCCGCTGGGACGGACCATCGCCTGGTGCGGCGGCTGTCTGGTGCTGCTGCTGGCCACCTCGTCGGGCGTCGGCCGGTACGCGCCCGCGATGTTCAGCGTGCACATGGGCGCGCACATGGCGCTGTCGATGCTGGCGCCGATCCTGCTCGCGCTCGGCGGCGCGGTGACCCTGGCGCTGCGGGCGCTGACCCCCGCCGGTCGCGGCGGGGTGCCGGGGCCGCGCGAGTGGATCCTGGCCGCGGTGCACAACCCGGTGTCGCGGTTCCTGACCCAGCCGGTGGTCGCCTCGGTGATCTTCGTGGCCGGTTTCTACGCGCTCTACCTGGGCGGCATCTTCGACACCTACGTCGACTCGCACGCCGCGCACCTGATGATGAACGCGCACTTCCTGATCAGCGGCTACCTGTTCTACTGGGTGGTGATCGGCATCGATCCCAAGCCGCGCGAGGTGGCGCCGCTGACCAAGCTCGGCATGGTCTTCGGCACGCTGCCGTTCCACGCCTTCTTCGGCATCGCGCTGATGAGCATGACCACGGTGCTCGGCGGCTGGTTCTACCGCACGCTCGGCCTCGGCTGGCACATCGATCTGCTCGCCGACCAGCGCAACGGCGGCAGTTTCGCCTGGGCCAGCGGTGAGGTGCCGCTGGTGGTGGTGATGCTGGCGCTGCTGATCCAGTGGTCGCGCAGCGATCAGCGGCTGGCCAAACGCACCGACCGGGCCGCCGACCGTGACAACGACGCCGAACTGACCGCCTACAACGCGATGTACGCCGAGCTGGCCCGCCGCGACGGCGAGGCGCGCCGGTGAGCGCACGTGGCGTGCCGGTGAGCGAATCGGCCGAGCGTGAGCCGCCCCGCGTCCTGCGCACCGATGTGCGTTCGGCGCGGCGCAGGCTGACCGGGCGAGTGCGCAAGACCCCGGTCTTCCACACCAGCGTGGACGGTCCGGACGGTCCGGTGCCGGTCTCGCTGAAGCTCGAGTTCCTCCAGCACGGCGGCACCTTCAAGGTGCGTGGCGCACTCAACGCGCTGCTGACCGCCGACGAGAAGGCCGCGCACGTGGTGGTCGCCTCCGGCGGCAATGCCGGGATCGCGGTCGCGCTGGCCGCCGCCCAGCTGGGAAAGGCGTGCACGGTGGTGGTGCCCGAGTCGGCGCCGCACACCAAGGTCGCGGCGATGTGGGCGCACGGCGCCGAGGTGCTCTGGCACGGCACCAGCTACGCCGAGGCGCAGAAACGGGCGGTGACCCTGGCCGCCGAGCGCGGCGCCGAGCATCTGCACGCCTACGACATGCCCGCGGTGGTCGCCGGCGCCGGTGTCGTCGGGCTCGAGCTGGAGGAACAGGTGCGCGGCAGGCCGCCGGTGCTGGCCGCGGTCGGCGGTGGCGGGCTGATCGCCGGGCTGGGCGCCGCGCTGGGCAAGCGCAGACAGATCGTCGGAGTCGAGTCCGAGCACACGCCCGCGCTCTCGGCCGCGCTCGCCGCGGGCAGGCCGGTGGATATCGGCGCGCAGTCCAGGGCGACCGAGCTGCTGTGCGCGACCCGGGTCGGCGATATCGCCTTCGACATCGCGCGACGTCATCGGATGCCGGCGCTCTCGGTCGCCGACGACGCGATCGCGGCGGCACGCGAGTACCTGTGGCGCGAATTCCGGGTGGTCGTGGAGCTCGAGGGCGCCGCGGCGCTGGCAGCGGTGCAGAGCGGGGTCTACCAGCCCGAGCCCGGGGTGCGCCCGATCGTGGTGCTGTGCGGGGCGAACACCGAGCTGCCCGTCCTCTGACACAGGGGATGTCCACAACTGCGAAAGTTGTCCACAGATCGCGATCCGGCACCCCGATCGCGCCAGCGCCGGGTCATTGTTGAGTGGTCAGAGCAACGACGATCGAGTGGGGGCGGTTTCGATGTACGAGGCGAACACGACGGTGATCGGCACGGTGGTCACCCATCCGGTGCGGCGGGATCTCGCCAACGGCGAGCAGGTGGTGACCTTCCGGATGGCCAGCAACGCCCGCCGGTTCGATCCCAACGCCGGCGAATGGGTGGACAACGGGAATCTGTACCTGACGGTGTCCTGCTGGCGCCGGTTGGTGCACGGGGTGGACCGGTCGCTGCACCGGGGCGATCCGGTGATCGCCTACGGTCAGCTGCGCTCACACGAGTACCGCGGCAAAGACGGCGGCGAGCGGCGGGATCTGGAGATGCGCGCGGTCGCCGTCGGGCCCGATCTCGGCCGATGCAGCGCCTCGGTCGTGCGCCGGCGGAATATTTCCGGCCACGGCGGCGCTGCACCGACGGTCGCCGGTGTCGCGGACCCGGCCGAGTATGCGTCGACCGCCCCCACTGCCGTAGCCTCTACGACCGCGGCGGATTCCCTCCCGGCGCGATCGCCGGACGCGATGCCCCTGGCGGGCATCCCCGAGCAGGTCGACGCCTGAGGCGCTGTCCGCGGCACCCGGCCCGCTCCGCATCTCATCCCCGTTACCCGCACCGATAGGCTTCCATATATGGCTGAGTTCATTTATCAGATGATCAAAGTTCGCAAGGCGCACGGCGACAAGGTCATTCTCGACGACGTGTCGCTGAACTTCCTGCCCGGCGCGAAGATCGGCGTCGTCGGACCGAACGGCGCGGGTAAGTCCAGCGTGCTGAAGATCATGGCGGGAGTGGATCGGCCGAACAACGGTGAGGCGTTCCTCGCGCCGGGCGCGACGGTGGGCATCCTGATGCAGGAGCCCGACCTGAACGAGGAGAAGACCGTCCGCGGCAACGTGGAGGAGGGCCTCGGCGAGGTCAAGGTGAAGCTGGACCGCTTCAACGAGATCGCCGAGCTGATGGCCACCGACTACTCCGACGAGCTCATGGACGAGATGGGCAAGCTGCAGGAGTTCCTCGACCACGCCGACGCCTGGGATGTCGACTCCCAGCTCGAGCAGGCCATGGACGCGCTGCGCTGCCCGCCGCCGGACGAGCCGGTCACCAACCTCTCCGGTGGTGAGCGCCGCCGCGTCGCGCTGTGCAAGCTGCTGCTGAGCAAGCCCGACCTGCTGCTGCTCGACGAGCCGACCAACCACCTCGACGCCGAGAGCGTGCTGTGGCTCGAACAGCACCTGGCCTCCTACCAGGGCGCCGTGCTGGCCGTCACCCACGACCGGTACTTCCTCGACAATGTCGCCCAGTGGATCCTCGAGCTCGACCGCGGCCGGGCCATCGGCTACGAGGGCAACTATTCCACCTACCTGGAGAAGAAGGCCCAGCGCCTCGAGGTCCAGGGCAAGAAGGACCAGAAGCTGCAGAAGCGCCTCAAGGAGGAGCTGGCCTGGGTGCGCTCGGGTGCCAAGGCCCGCCAGGCCAAGAACAAGGCCCGCCTCGGTCGCTACGAGGAGATGGCCGCCGAGGCCGAGAAGCACCGCAAGCTGGACTTCGAGGAGATCCAGATCCCCGCGGGTCCGCGCCTGGGCGACATCGTCGTCAACGTGTCGAACCTGGACAAGGGTTTCGGTGATCGTCAGCTGATCAAGGACCTGTCGTTCACCTTGCCGCGCAACGGCATCGTCGGCGTGATCGGCCCCAACGGTGTCGGTAAGACCACGCTGTTCAAGACCATCGTCGGCCTGGAAGCGCCCGACAGCGGCGAGGTGAAGGTCGGCGAGACGGTCAAGCTCAGCTACGTCGACCAGAACCGTGCAGGCATCGACCCGAAGAAGAACGTCTGGCAGGTCGTCTCCGACGGGCTGGACTTCATCGAGGTCGGTAACCAGGAGATGCCCTCGCGCGCCTACGTCAGCGCGTTCGGTTTCAAGGGCCCGGACCAGCAGAAGCCGGCCGGGGTGCTCTCCGGTGGTGAACGCAACCGCCTGAACCTGGCGCTGACGCTCAAGCAGGGCGGCAACCTGATCCTGCTCGACGAGCCGACCAACGACCTCGACGTCGAGACCCTGAGCTCGCTGGAGAACGCGCTCGAGCAGTTCCCGGGCTGCGCCGTCGTGATCTCCCACGATCGCTGGTTCCTGGACCGGACCTGCACCCACATCCTCGCGTGGGAGGGCGACAACGACAACGAGGCCAAGTGGTTCTGGTTCGAGGGCAACTTCGAGGCCTACGAGGCGAACAAGATCGAGCGAATGGGCGCCGAGGCGGCCCGGCCGCACCGCGTCACCCACCGCAAGCTGACCCGCGACTGAGCATCGCTCACCGCAGGCCGGCCGGGCAGGGTAGTGCAGTGTCACTACCCTGCCCGCGGTGTCTGCGGGGGTGCCCGCGACTGTTCGCTGCGGGCGGAATCCGTTGCGGCGCGGCGGGTTCGGGAGCGGTAACCCGGCGATTGCGAAGTTACCGGCGGGGCAATCGTGTTGTCTCTCGGCGCGTCCCCTGACCTCGGGCTAGTCTCGATTCGGCGTCACCTGTAGTGCGGAACCGAAGCGGAACCGAATCCTTGGGAGTGGACGGAAAATGACGGTCTCGTCGGAATTGTCCAGCGCGGCGTGGGCAGCGCGTTTGCCCCAGCCTCTGCGCGGGGAGCTCGCCACCCTGGAGGAGGCGTACTTCCGGCACGTCGACGCCGGCGACGTGGACTGCACGATCACCGGCATCACCCAGATCTTCCGCCGCCACCTCGAGCTGGCCACCGAGCGGCCCAAGGGCAAGGCTTTGGTGCGGGTGCACCATCTCGACGACGGCGCCGGTGTGGGGACAGCGGTGCAGCTGGTCACCGACGACATGCCGCTGCTGGTCGAGTCGATCACCGCGGCGCTCAACCGCGCGCAGGTCGGCGTCACCGAGGTGATCCATCCGATCTTCGAGGTCATCCGGGACGCCGAGGGCAAGCTGGTCTCCGCGGCGCCGCACGAAGTGGACGGCAACGGCGCGGTCGGCCTGGCCGAATCGTGGATGCACCTGCAGCTGCATCCGTCGACCAGCCGCGCGGCACTCGACGGGATCGCCGCGACGCTGCCCGAGGTGATCGCCGATGTCCGGCAGGTCATCGACGACACCGAGGACATGGTCCGGGTGCAGTCCGAGCTCGCCGATCGGCTCGACCAGACTGCGACCGGCTCCTCGGCCCCCTTCCCGGCCGACGACCTGGGCGCCTGCGCCGATCTGCTGCGCTGGCTGGCCGACGGCAACTTCACGCTGCTCGGCTACGCGCGCTACCGGCGCGACACCGTCGGCGGGCACACCGTCTCCAGCGCCGTGGACGGCAGCGCGCTCGGCGTGCTGCGCCCCGGTGTCGGCACCGACTTCCAGGTCCCGATCAACGGCGGCGACCGGCCGCTGCTGCTGCTCACCCAGGGCCTGGTCCGGGCGACTGTGCACCGGTCGGTGTACCCGTACTTCGTCGGCGTCGCCGATGTCGACGACGCGGGCGCGGTGGTCGGCGTGCACCTGTTCATCGGGATCTTCACCGTCAGCGCGGTGCACGAGAACGTGCTCGACATCCCGGTGATCAACCGCCGGGTACGCAGCGCGATCGAGGCGGCCGGTTTCGACCTCGAGTCGTTCTCGGGGCAGGCCATGCTCGAGGTGATCGAGTCCTTCCCACGCACCGAACTGTTCTCCGCCGAGACCGAGACCCTGCGGCGGACCGCGGTGGCGGTGCTCGGGGTCGGGTTGCGCCGCCAGGTGCGGCTGTTCCTGCGCTCGGATTCCTACGGCCGTTTCGTCGCCTGCATGGTGTACCTGCCGCGGGACCGCTACACCACCGCGGTGCGGCTCGAGATGCAGGACATCCTGGTCCGCGAACTCGGCGGCACCGATATCGATTACTCGGCCCGGGTCAGCGAAAGCGAGCTCGCCAGCGTCTATTTCACGGTCATGTTGTCCACGGCGGCACACGCGCCGACGCCGGACACCTCCGAGGAGAACCGGCTGCGCATCCAGGAGCTGCTCGACGGCGCCAGCCACTCCTGGGGCGACCGGATCGAGAGCGAGGCGGGCACCTCCACCGAGCACGACCCGGTGGCCGTCGCACGCGCCGCCGACACCTTCCCCGAGAGTTACAAAGAGGACTTCACCCCGGCGCGCGGTCTCGACGATCTCGGCCGCCTGGCCGGCCTCGACGAGGGCGATATCGGTCAATTCCTCTACCGCACCGCCGATTCCGCGCCGGGCACCTGGCGATTCAGCCTCTACATCGCCGGGCGCGGCGTCTCGCTGAGCCAGGTGCTGCCGGTGCTGCAGAGTTTGGGTGTCGAAGTGGTCGACGAGCGGCCCTACCGGCTCGAGCTCGACGCCGAACGCTGGATCTACGACTTCGGCCTGCAGGCGCGCCCCGATCTGCTGCGCAGCCCGCTGGTCACCGACCTCGACGCCGGTCTGCTGACGCCGAGCACCGATACCGACGCCCTGCGGTCCAGGGTCACCGACGCCTTCGAGGCGGTCTGGTACGACCGGGCCGAGGCCGACGGCCTCAACGAACTGGTGCTGCGCGCCGGGCTCGGCTGGCGGGAGGTGACCATTCTGCGCGCCTACGCGAAATACCTGCAGCAGGCCGGTTTCCCGTACAGCCAGGCCAATATCGCGCGGGTCCTGTTGGCCCATCCGGAGGTGGCGCGCCAGTTCGTCGCGCTGTTCGCGGTGCGGTTCGACCCCGACACCGTCTCGGCCGACACCGCGGCGGAACTGGAGACCAGGGTCCGGGCCGGCATCGACGAAGTGGTCAGCATGGACGCCGACCGCATCCTGCGCGCGATCCTCGGCCTGATCAAGGCCACCCTGCGCACCAACTACTACGTCGTCGACGCCGACGGCCGCCCGCGCGACTACCTGTCGCTGAAGGTGGAACCGCGCGAGATCGCCGAATTGCCCAAGCCCCGGCCGCAATTCGAGATCTTCGTCTACTCGCCGCGGGTCGAGGGCGTGCACCTGCGCTTCGGCTCGGTGGCCCGCGGCGGCCTGCGCTGGTCGGACCGGCTCGAGGACTTCCGCACCGAGATCCTCGGCCTGGTCAAGGCACAGGCGGTGAAGAACGCGGTGATCGTGCCGGTCGGCGCCAAGGGCGGCTTCGTGGTGAAGCGCCCGCCGGCGGCCATCGGTGACCCGGCGGCGGACCGGCAGGCGAGCATCGCCGAGGGCACCGCCTGCTACCGCACCTTCATCTCCGGTCTGCTCGATGTCACCGACAATGTCGACCTGGCCACCGGCGCGGTGCTGCCGCCGGCGCGGGTGGTTCGCCGCGACGGTGACGACACCTACCTCGTGGTCGCCGCCGACAAGGGCACCGCCAGCTTCTCCGACATCGCCAACGACGTGGCCACCGGCTACGGCTTCTGGCTCGGTGACGCCTTCGCCTCCGGCGGCTCGGCCGGCTACGACCACAAGGCCATGGGCATCACCGCCAAGGGCGCCTGGGAAGCGGTCAAACGCCACTTCCGGGAGATGGGCATCGACACCCAGAGCCAGGACTTCACCGCGGTCGGCGTGGGCGACATGAGCGGTGACGTGTTCGGCAACGGCATGCTGCTGTCCCGGCACATCCGGCTGGTCGCCGCGTTCGACCACCGGCACATCTTCCTCGACCCGAACCCCGACGCGGCCACCTCCTACACCGAGCGGGAACGCCTGTTCGCGCTGCCGCGCTCGTCCTGGGCCGACTACGACCGCGCCCTGATCAGCGAGGGCGGCGGGGTGTTCGAGCGGACCGTGAAATCGGTGCCGATCTCGCCGCAGGCCAGGGCGGCGCTCGGCCTGCCCGACGCGGTGCAGGCACTGTCGCCGCCGGAGCTGGTGCGCGCGATCCTGCTGGCGCCGGTGCAGTTGCTGTGGAACGGTGGCATCGGTACCTACGTCAAGGCGAGCACCGAATCGAATGCCGAGGTCGGCGACAAGTCCAACGACGCGGTGCGCGTCGACGGAAAACAGTTGCGGGTCAAGGTGGTCGGCGAGGGCGGCAACCTGGGCGCCACCGCACTGGGGCGCATCGAGTTCTGCCGGGCCGGCGGCAAGATGAACACCGACGCGCTGGACAACTCCGCCGGTGTCGACTGCTCCGACCACGAAGTCAATATCAAGGTGCTGCTCGACGGCGTGGTGAGCGCGGGCGCGCTGGCCCCCGCCGACCGCAATCCGCTGCTGGCCTCGATGACCGACGAGGTCGCGCGGATGGTGTTGCAGGACAACGTCGATCAGAACGTGCTGATCGGTATCGCGCGCACCGACGCGGCGCAGATGGTGAGCGTGCACGGCCGCGTCATCGACGATCTCGAGCAGCGCCGCGGCCTGGACCGCGAGCTCGAGGCGCTGCCGTCGACCGCCGAACTGAAGCGGCGCGACGAGGAGGGCAGCGGTCTGGCCTCGCCGGAACTGGCCAACCTGCTCGCGCACGTCAAACTCGGGCTCAAGGCCGACCTGCTCGACACCGACCTGCCCGACAGCGCCTACTTCGCGCGCAGGCTGCCGATGTATTTCCCGACCCCGCTGCGCGAGCGCTTCGGGGCCGAGATCAAGAAGCACCGGCTGCGGCGCGAGATCGTCACCACGATGGTCGTCAACGAGGTCGTCGACTACGGCGGCATCACCTACGCGCACCGGCTCGGCGAGGAAGTCGGCGCGACCACCACCGATGTGGTGCGTGCCTTCGCCGCGGCCAGCGAGATCTTCGAGCTGCACGATGTGTGGGCCCGCATCCGTGGGGCCGACGCCCCGGCCGGGGTGTGCGATCTGATGGAGCTGGAATCCAAGCGCACGCTGGACCGGGCCTCGCGCTGGCTGCTGAGCAACCGGCCGCAGCCGGTCGCGGTGGGCGCCGAGATCAACCGCTACCGCCGCCGGGTCCAGGAACTCGCGCCGCAGGTGCCGGGCTGGCTGCGCGGACATCACGTCACCTCGCTCACCCAGGGCGCCGCCGAGCTGATCGCCCGTGGCGCGCCGACCGAGCTGGCGACCGAGGTGTTCGGGCTGCTGAGCCTGTTCCCGCTGCTGGACGTGGTCGATATCGCCGATATCGCCGATCGTGACGGCGCCGAGGTGGGCGCGCTGTACTACGCGCTCAACGAGCATCTCAAGATCGACTGGCTGCTCGAGGCGGTCAGCCATCTCGAACGCGGCGATCGCTGGCACGCGCTGGCCCGGCTCGCGCTGCGCGACGACATGTACGGTTCGCTGCGCTCGCTCACCCTCGATGTGCTCTCCGCGGGTGACCCGGAGGAGACGGCCGACGAGAAAATTGCATACTGGGAGTCGAAGAACCAGTCCCGGCTGGGTCGTGCGCGCGCGGCCCTGTCGGAACTGTTCGAGTCCGGGACCCACGACCTCGCCACACTGTCGGTCGCCGCGCGACAGGTGCGGAGCATGGTGAGCGGGGTGGGCGCCCAATCGGAGGTACCACGGTGACGAGTTCGCCGAACGGCGACACCGCCGCACCCGCGGCAGATCTGGTGTTGCCGCAGCGTTTTCACGCGAAGGTCGAGATCCGCTGGTCGGATATGGACGTGTTCCAGCACGTGAACCACGCGCGGATGGTGACGCTGCTGGAAGAGGCGCGCATTCCCTGGCTCTTCGACGACGACAAGCCCACCGCGTCGATGGGGCGTCAGGGTTGTGTGCTGGTCGACCTGCACGTGAAGTACCGGGGGCAGCTGCGGCACGAGGACACCCCGCTCGATATCGCGATGTGGGTCAAGCAGCTGCGCGCGGTCGATTTCACCATCGGCTACGAGGTGCGGGCCGACGGCGCCGCACCCGATTCGCCGCCCGCGGTCACCGCGACCACGCAGCTGGCGGCCTTCGATATCGAGACCCAGCGGTTGCGCAGGCTCAGCGATACCGAACGCGACTATCTGGCACTGTGGCGGGCCTGATTCGTGAGTTCCGAACAGCGGGTGCTGCACACGCCCGACCCGGCCGAACGCGAGAACCTGGCCACCTTTCTCAGTAGGGCTCTGCGCCTGGACCCCGCCGCCGTCGTCCGGTTGCGCCGCCGCGGGTCCAGCCTGGTCTCGGCCTGGGTGGCGACCGGGTTCGAGACCCTCGCCGTGCGCACCGTCACCGCCGAACTCGGCGTCGCCGACGCCACCGCAGGCGCGGACACGGTGCTGGCGGGCCTGCGCACCGGGCACCCCGTCGACCTGGGCTATTCGATGGATTCGGCCTGGCGTGGCGCGCTGCCGCCGGTCGACGGCTTCACCCACGTCGACGACGTGCCCGCCCGCGCCCTGGTCGAACTGGCCGAACGCGGCGCCGACGTGGCCCGCGAACACGGCGGCGCGCACGGCCCGCCCGCCTCCCTGCTGGATCAATCGGTGCTCACCGTGACCGGCGCGGGCGATATCGAGGTCGAGGTCCCGATGCGGGTGGTCTTCGCGCTGACCGCCATGGACTTCATTCCGCACGCGGGGGAGAAGGCCGAATCGCGCCGGATCCAGCCCACAGAACTGGTCCGCGTCCGTGCGACCCGCACCTGGCTGCGCCTCGACGCCCGCTACGGCTCGGTCGCCCGTCGGCTCGGCGGCGCGATTCCCTTGTCACCCAGCTGAATCCGGCATCCGCTCAGCGAGACTGCCGTGGAGGCCGGCCGGTCGTTCGCCGGCAGAGTGCGCGTCGACCTGAGCTGCGCCGGTCGCGATGCCCGTAGTCGATGCCCCGATCAGTCGCTGGCTGCCGACGCTGCGCACACGTGCGGCGGTGGCCGACGCCAGGTGACCGCCCATCGCAGCGGCGCGGCTGCGGTCTGCGTGTCACGAGCGGCGATGGCGCCAGGCGAATCCACGGTCGTCCCGCCGGACTGACGGTGCGGCGCTGAGTTCACCGGATCCTGGTCAGTGCACGCCGGCCAGCCGGAGCAGGGCGGTGGTGGTGGCTGCGGCCAGCACGGTGAGCAGCAGTGGGGCGCGGCGCCAGGCGAGGAGGCCGCCGACGCCCACGCCGGCCGGCAGGGCGAGGCCGAGTTCGCCGGATCCGGTCGGCATGGTGGAGGTCGCGACGAGGGCCGCCAGCAGGATGAGCGCGCCGGTGTCGAGCAGGTGGATCGTCCTGGCGGACAGGCGAAGCCGATGCCGCAAAGCGGGGCCTGTCCAGCGCAGCGCGTAGGTGCCGACGGCGAGCGCGAGCATGGCGGGCAGCAGGTACGGCGCGTTCACGACCGTCCCACCTGGGCAGGCTGTCGGCGATCCGAATGAGCCTGCTCCAGGGGACGCAGTGCGAACACGAGGCCCAGTAGTGCGATCAGGACCGGGAGGCCGGCGGGGACGAAGGGGGCGACGGCAACAGCGAGGGCAGCGCCGGTCAGGACCGGGCGCAGGGTGGCGCGATCGCGCAGCGCGGGCAGGATCAGGGCCAGCAGGATCACCGGGAAGACCGCGTCGAGGCCGAGCGCCGAGGTGTCGGGGACGATCGAGCCGAGCGCGGCGCCGAGGGTCGCGCCGAGCGGCCAGCACAGGGCGACGCCGATGCCGCAGGCCCAGTACGCGGCCCGTTTGCGGTCCTGGTCGCCCGGCGCGGTCGCGAAGGCGACCGACTCATCGTTGAGCACGTGGACGCCGAGCACGCGCCGCCAGCCACGGCCGAACACCTCCGGTGCCGACAGCCCGTAGGGCAGGTGCCTGGCATTGAGTAGCAGCCCGGCCACGACCGCCGCGATCGGGCTGCCACCGGCCGCCACGATGCCGAAGAACAGCAGCTCCGAGCCACCGGCGAGCACCGTCACCGCCATCACGATCGGCATCCACATCGGGAACCCGGCCGCGATCGTGGAGGCACCGTAGGACACCCCGAACAGGCCGACGGCCAGGCAGGCCGCGGCCACGGCGGTACCGGTTCGCCGATCGAGTGTTCGCCATATCGAACGCATGTTTCTCATAATGAACGCCCCGGGTGGGTAAAGTCAACGCGAACTCGCCAGCTCCCAGGAGGCGTTGATGGACCGGCAGGACCCGGTCGCCGGACCACCCCAAGCGGTGATCGCGGCGTCGCTGCGGCGCGAACGCGCCCGCGCAGGTTTGTCGCTGACCGAGGTCGCCAGCCGGGCCGGGGTCGCGAAATCGACGCTGTCGCAACTGGAATCGGGCACCGGCAACCCCAGTCTGGAAACCCTGTGGGCGCTCTGCGTGGCGCTGGAGATGCCGTTCTCGCGGCTGCTCGACCCGCCCCGGCCCAATGTCCAGCTGATCCGCGCCGACGAGGGCGCGCCGGTGCCCTCGGCCGATGCCGGCTACCGGGTGACCTTGCTCGCGGCGGGCCAGTCACACACCCGCTGCGATGTGTACCGGATCGCGGCCGAGCCCGGCCACACCCGGCGCTCCGACCCGCACACCCCCGGTGTGGTCGAGCACGTGGTGCTGGCCGCCGGGCGCGCACTGGTCGGCCCGGCGGACGAGCCGATCGAGATCGGCCCCGGCGACTACGTGCGCTACCTGGGCGATCTCCCGCATGTCTTCGAGGCGCTGGAGCCGGGTACCTGGGCCTCGATGGTGATCGAGAGCCCCTGACTCAGGCGGCGCCTTCGCCGAGATACTGCAACCAGATCGGGTCCAGTTCGGCGGTGGTCGACAGCAGCCGCCAGTGCGGGCCTTTGGGGGAGACCAGCGGATGCCGCAGGGTCCAGCCCAGCTCGGTCAGCATCTTGTCGGCTTTGCGGTGATTGCACGGGGCGCAGCTGGCGACGCAGTTCTCCCACGAATGCTCGCCACCGCGACTGCGCGGGATGACATGGTCGATCGTCTCGGCTTTGCCGCCGCAGTAACCGCACCGGTAGCGGTCGCGGTGCATGAGCGCGGCGCGGGTCATCGGGACCCGGGCGCGATAGGGCACCCGCACATAGGTGCGCAAGCGGATGACAGAGGGAATCGCCACGGCGGCGCCCGCGGAATGCAGGACCGGGGCGTCGGGATCGTCGTGCACGGCGTCGGCTTTGGCGCAGATCAGCAGCACGACGGCGCGACGTGCGGACAGTGCGGTGAGCGGCTCGTAGGTGGCATTGAGGAGGAGGACCCGGCGTTTGCGCCACGCGGCGGCGTCGTGGTCTCCGGCGAGATGCAATGGCGCGGGGTGATGCGGCAGGTCGTGACGACCGGATGCGCCCGGATGGTGATCGGACAGGATGTGCAGCGGGATGGCCCCCGAGCCACGATTGTGGACGTCGGCGGGCTGGAGTTGTCGGTGCGCGCGCGCCTCGTGTGACCGGGCGCCTGGTCGCTGCTTCATCTTGACCTCAATTTCATGATTGGCAGGATCATGTGGTATCTGGGGCCGATACTGTCACCCAGTTGACCATGCTCGAGCCGGTATTGCACGGCTATTTTTCAAACTTCCGGGTGAACTGTGGTTGAAGGGCCGCGCGTTCGTGATGCGAGGCTGCCGCCCGGTCGGCCCGCCGATCGCCGGGGCACAATGGGGGACGTGACTTCAGGTGAGCAGACAACGACCTCGTTCTATGACGCGGTAGGTGGCGCGGAGACCTTCCGCCGCCTCGTGTCGGTGTTCTATCGCGAGGTCGCTGCCGATGAGATCCTGCGGCCGATGTATCCGGAGGAGGACCTCGGTCCCGCCGAGCGCAGGCTCCGGATGTTCCTCGAGCAGTACTGGGGTGGCCCGCGGACCTATTCCGACGAGCGCGGCCACCCGCGGCTGCGGATGCGTCACCATCCGTTCGTCATCGGGCCGCTGGAACGTGACGCGTGGATGCGGTGCATGACAATCGCCGTCGGCGAGATCGAACCGTCGGTCCTCGACGACGCCCACCGCAAGGCCCTGCTGGAGTACTTCCAAATGGCCGCAGCATCCCTCCAAAACGCGCCCACCTAGCCCCCACCTCCCGGGTAGAACGCGCCCAAACGACGGGCTGCGTGCCCCGCGTTCGCTGATGACCGGCAGGTGGCGGCCCGGTTTCGGGGCCATAACGAGGTTTACCGCGATGTTTCGGCCCGGCGTGGCCGACGCTGGCGATTTGCCGGATCTCGAGAAATCGCCGCGCCAGAGGAATATTGCGGGCGAACTTTGGCAATATTGCGGGTGTGACACAGACACCTGCCTCGCCGGTGCCGGGGGACAACAGCACCGCTCCGTGGTGGACAACCGCCGTGTTCTATCAGGTCTATCCCCGCTCGTTCGCCGACTCCGATGGTGACGGAATCGGCGACCTGGGCGGGGTGCGCGAGAAGATGGGGTATCTCGAGCTACTCGGGGTCGACGCGCTGTGGATCTGTCCGGTGATGCGCTCGCCGCAGGCCGACGGCGGCTACGACGTGTCCGATCCGCGCGACATCGACCCGCTCTTCGGCGGGCTGGCGGCCATGGACGAGCTGATCGCCGAGGCCCACGATCGCGAGATCAAGGTCACGATGGATCTGGTACCCAATCACACCAGCAATGAACATCCCTGGTTCACCGCGGCGCTGGCCGCCGCGCCCGGCAGTCCCGAACGTTCCCGCTACATCTTCCGCGACGGCCGCGGCGAGGACGGGTCGCAGCCGCCCAACAACTGGCCGAGCATCTTCGGCGGCCCGGCCTGGACCAGGGTCACCGAGGCCGACGGTGAGCCGGGCCAGTGGTACCTGCACATCTTCGCCGCCGAACAGCCCGACCTGGACTGGACCAATCCCGAGGTCGCCGACGACTTCGAGAAGACGCTGCGGTTCTGGCTCGACCGCGGCGTCGACGGCTTCCGCCTCGATGTCGCCCACGGCATGGCCAAACCCGACGGCCTGCCCGATATGGCCGAGGTCAGCACCAAACTGCTGGTCAACGACGACGACGATCCGCGCTTCAACAATCCCGGCGTGCACGCCATCCACCGCCGCTTCCGCGCCGTCCTCGACGACTATCCGCACGCGGTGTCGATCGGCGAGGTGTGGGTCGAGGACAACATCCGCTTCGGCGAATACGTGCGCCCCGACGAACTGCACCTGGCCTTCAACTTCCGGCTCGCCGAGACACCGTTCACCGTCGAGGGCGTGCGCGCGGCGATCACCCACTCGCTGGACGCGGTGGAGGCCGTGGGCGCCCCGCCGACCTGGACGTTGTCCAATCACGACGTCGAGCGGGAGGTGACCCGCTACGGCGGCGGCAAGACCGGGGTCGCGCGGGCCAGGGCGATGATGATGGTCGAGCTGGCGCTGCCCGGCGCGGTCTTCGTCTACAACGGGGCCGAACTCGGCCTGCCCAATGTCGACGACCTGCCCGAGGAAGTCCTGCAGGACCCGGTGTGGCTGCGCTCGGGCCGCACCGAACGCGGCCGCGACGGCTGCCGCGTACCGATCCCGTGGGAGGGCGCGACGCCGCCGTTCGGCTTCACCGACGGCGCGCGATCGTGGCTGCCGATCCCCGCCGACTGGGCAGGCCGGACCGTGGAATCCCAACTGGAGACCCTGCATTCGACGCTGTCGCTGTACCGGCTGGCGATCGAGCTGCGCGGCACCCGGCCGGAATTCGCCGGCGATCGGATCGAGTGGTACGGCAGCCCCGACGACGCCCTGGCCTTCCGCAGGCCGGGCGGGCTGATCTGTGTGCTCAACGCCTCCAGTGGGCCGATCCAGCTGCCGCCGGGGGAGATGCTGCTGGCCAGCGCGCCCGTGGTCGACGAGCACCTGCCCGCGAACGCGGCGGCCTGGCTGGTCTGAAACTCACCGGACACGCATCACGAACCGAGAGCCGGAGGATGAACTACTACACAGCATCGTCTACCGTTGGACCGTGAGCATTCTCGAGACAGTGCTGATCTTCGTCGGCATCCCGGCCGCGATCTACTTCGCGATCGCGGGTTTGTCCTATCTCGGTAAGCAATTTCCCGGTGAGAAGCCGGCCCACTTCGCGCTCGGGCAGAAGTGGACCCACTCGCCGGTGCTGTGGAGCGCTACCGACGAGGTGACCACTGCGGGTCACCACACCGCCGAGTCGCATGGCAGTCATGCGGCTCTCGAAGCCGCCGACGCGGCGCTGATCGGAGGCCGGGCAAGTGGCAAGTTCTAAGTGGCCCGCGGTGGTCGAGGCCGACCTGCCGCACGGTTCCGTGCTGACCAGCAGCGGCCGTGTCTCGGGTGTGCACGAGTCGGGCACCGTTTTCGACGAGGTGCCCTTCACCGACCGTGAGCGCATCTCCCTCGACAACGCGCTCACCGAGGCGACCCGGGCGACCAAGGTGCGCTTCAACATCTATCTCGGCGACCTCGGCAACGATCCGGCCGCAGGCGCCGACGCGCTGCTGCCGAACACCCCCGAGGCGGCCGATTCGGTGCTCATCGCGGTATCGCCGAACCAGGGTGCGATCGAGGTGCGCTCCGGTGCGGACGTGGCCGAGCGGGCCAACGACCGCATCTGCCAGCTCGGCGTCACCGCCGCGCTGGCCTCGTTCCGGCAGGGCAACCTGATCGACGGCCTGATCTCGGCGGTGCGGGTGATGGCCGCCGCCATCGGCCGCTAGTTCCTTCCGCGTCCGGCGCGTTCACCTACTGGGTGAACGCGCCGTTCGTGTTTCCGGGTCGCTGCCGCGCCGATCCGTGGGTTCCTGGGCAGGGTCCCGCACCGAGCTCGGTCCCGGACGTGATGCGGCGCCCGGTCTTTCGCAGGTCATCGAGTAATCTGATCGACGGTTTTACCGGCCGCGGGTGACGGTCGATGGATGGTGGCAGCGGGGGGATTATGGATACAGCAATCGCGCGGGTGATCACGGCGGCGGCGGTCGTCTGCCTGGCGCTTCCGGTCGCCGGATGCGCGGATGAGGCGTCCGGTGCGTCCGGGCTCGCAGTGGGCGCGCCGCAGGCCGACTTCTACACGCCCGCACCGGAATCGGTGCCGGGGGCGCGCGCCTCGGTGATCCGGACCCAGGCGCTGACCGGCGCGCAGGCGGTGCCCGGCGCGCGCAACCACCTGATCCTGTACCGCTCCGTGGACGCCAAGGGCGCGACGGTCGCCGTCTCGGGGACGCTGGCGGTACCCGAGGGCACCGCGCCCGCGGGTGGCTGGCCGTTGATCTCGTGGGCGCCCGGCACCAACGGCATCGCCGATGTGTGCGCACCCTCGCGCACCGACGGGTCCTCGCCGAGCCGCGACGAACAAGCGCGCTGGATCGCCAAGGGCTACGCGGTCGCCAGGACCGACTACCAGGGCCTCGGCACACCCGGCGACCACGGCTATCTGATCGGCGGCACCGAGCAGCGCGCGATGGCCGATCTCGCCGTGGCGGCCCGCGCGGTCGACGAGTCGGTGGGCTCTCGCTGGGTCGCCATGGGGCACTCACAGGGCGGGCACGCGGCACTGTTCGCGGCGAGTGCCGCCACCGGGTGGGCGCCGGACACGCCGCTGCTCGGCGCCGTGGCGCTGGCGCCGGTCTCGCATCTGGGTGAGCAGGTGCGGATGGCGAAGTGGACGGTGTCCAATCCGCTGGGCCGGATCGGCGCGGGCGACCTGTCGGTGTATGTGCCGCTGCTGGTGCGCGGCGCGCAGACGGTCGCCACGGTCGATCCCGGCCGGTTCCTCACCGACAAGGCGGTGGCGATGCTGCCGATCGCCGAGTCCGAGTGCAGTACCGGACTGCGGGACAAGGGCAAGTGGGGTGGACTGTCGACCAGGGACGTGTTCACCGAGGACGGCGATCTGTCGGCGTTGCTGCGGGTGCTCGACGACAACGATCCCAGCGGTCTGGCGTTCACCGTGCCGGTGCTCGTGTTGCAGGGCCGCGACGATCTGACCGTGCTGCCGCAGTCGACCGATGCCATGGTCGACGACCAGCAGGGCAACGGCCAGAACGTCGACTACCGCAAGTTCGACGACACCGACCACAGCGAGATCGTCGGCGCGTCCTTCGCCGACGCGCTCGCCTGGGTGGACGCCAGGTTCGGCATCACCCGCTGAGCCGGTTACGCCGACAGCAGAAGAGCGCGGTGTTCGCGCCGCCCGATCCCTACCCTCGGAGTATGGGCGAACACAACCGATTGCGCGTGATCGCGGGCGGCCGCGAGCGGCGGCCGGAGCCGCTGTGGCGCGAGGCACTGGGTGAACACCTGCGCGCGCTGCGCCGGCAACAGCGCTCCACCCTGGTGGACACCGCGGGCCGGGCAGGCATCTCGCCGCAGTACTTGTCCGAGGTCGAACGCGGCCGCAAGGAGCCGTCGAGCGAGATGATCGCCGCACTGGCCGGCGCACTGGGAACCTCGGTCGGCGACCTGGTCGCGCAGGTCGCCCACACCATGCGCCGCCACGCCATGGCCCCCGCCGTGGTGGTGGTAGGTGGTGACCGCCGGATCCCCGCGCCCATGCCAGGCACCCAGCCGCACGCCGTCACACCGAACCCGGTGCTGCTGGCCGCCTGATCGCGGCGCTGGGCCGGCCGGCGAGGTCGCCGGGGGCGATGCGCCGCCGGGCCCACGGGCGTGATGGTCGGTGGGGCCGGTAGGCGAACTGGTCGGATCGCCGGATCGTGGCGCCGAATTCGATCGCGATGCCGAATGTCGACGCGCCGGACACGTGGTGCTTCGCGTCAGACGATGTTCGCTGCTCAGGTGGTGCGGGCGGATTCGATCAGGGTGCGGAGTAGGTCGACCAGGGAGTTGACCGGCATTTCTGGGTCGATCGCGCGCTGGACGCCGAGGCCGATGCCGAGGGAGAGCAGTTGCAGTGCGGCGTCTTCGGCCGGGACCGGTAGTTCGATGCCCATCTCGTCGGCGTGTACCGCGATCAGGGAACCCAGCATCGCGGTGAGGGTGCGGCGGCGGACGGCCAGTTCCTCGCGGATCGCCGGTAGATGGCGGGTGCTGGTGGCGAACTCGACCTCGAGTGCCGTCCAGCCGACGTCGCCGATGTTCTCGTCGGCCCACCGCGCGAAACCCTCGATGCGCTCGACCATCGTGTCGTGGGTCAGCACTGCGGCCGACAGTGAATCACCGCGCTCCACATGCACCACGTCGAGCACGGCCAGGCCCAGCTCGTGCTTGGTGGCGAAATTCGAGTAGACAGCGCCCTTGGAGAAGCCGGCCTCGGTGGCGACCTTCTCCAGGGAGGTGACGTTGTATCCGTCGGCCAGGAACAGGCGCTTGGCGGTTTCGACCAGACGCTCACGGGTGCGTGCGTGCGACTGCTTGCGCGTCATCCTGGCCATGCGCAGGAGTTTAGCAAGACGGGCTACCGCTGGAATTCAAATACCGTTAGTATCCGAATCATGACTACACGACGTGGCCTGGCCATCGGGTGCGGAGGGATCCTCGGCTTCGCCTGGACCGTGGCCGCCCTCGACGCCGTCGAACGCGCGCTGGACTGGGACGTCCGCGACGCCGAGGTCCTGGTCGGCACCTCGGCGGGCGCCGAGATCGTCGCCGCCCTCGGCTCCGGCCGCACGCCCACCGCCCTGCTCGCCGCCCTCGACGCCACCCCGGACGCCGACCCGGTACTCGCCGGGCACGTGGCCGTCGACCCCGGTGCGCTGCCCCCGCTGCCCGGCCTCGGGCTGCCCGGTCGCGGCCTGGTCGCCGCGGGCCTCCGCCGCGGCTCCGCCTACACCGCCCTGGCGGGCCTGCTGCCCCGTGGTCGCGGCGACGCCGCCTGGCTGCGCGCCTTCGGCCACGCCCTCGCCGACCCGACCGGCTGGGTGCCGCACCCCGCGACCTGGCTGGTCGCCGCCGACGCGGCCACCGGCGAGCGCATCGCCTTCGGCGCCGACAACACGCAGCCGGGCACGCCCGCCGTGTCGGCGGCGCACAGGGTGCCCGGTGCCACGGCCGCGGCTGACCGGACCGGTGGTGAACCCCGCTCCGGCGCGGCATCCACCACCGGCTCGAACCCCGGCGTGGACCGTGCGGCACTCGACACGTCGGCCGGCGCGCAACACCCCGCATCAGACGCCGCGGCGCGGGCGCAGGCACAGGGTGGTGCCGCGCAGGTCGCAGAAGGTGGTGCCGGCGGCCGCGGTGGTGGATCGGGGCGGGTGCCCGCGGTCGGGCTCGGTGACGCGATCGCCGCATCCTGGGCCATACCCGGGTGGTTTCCGCCGGTGCGGATCGGGGAGCGCGACTATGTCGACGGTGGGGCGGTGTCGTCGGTGTCGGCGGATCTGCTGGTGCCGCTCGGTCTCGACGAGGTGGTCGTCGTCGCCCCGATGACCTCGGCGGGCGGGGAGCCCGCGACCGGTCTGGATCGGGCCGAACGGCTGCTGCGTGGGCAGATGACCCGCGGTCTGGATCGGGAGGTCGCCTTGCTGCGCGCGGCGGGGACCCGGGTGATCCGGGTCGAGCCCAGTGCCGTCGACCTGGCCGTCATGGGCCCCAATTTCATGGATTTCCGCCGGCGGGCGGCGACGCTCGAGATCGCCCGCCGGACCACACCCGCACGCGTCGCCGCGGCGATCCGCGCGGCGCACGAAGGAGTCGACCTGTGACCAACCACCACGAAGTGATCGTGATCGGCGCCGGGATCTCCGGGGTCTGCGCGGCGATCAAGCTCGCCGAGGCCGGCGTCGAGGATGTCGTCATCGTCGAGAAGGCCGACACCTTCGGCGGCACCTGGCGGGCCAACACCTATCCGGGGTGTGCCTGCGATGTGCCCTCGGGTCTGTACTCGTTCTCCTTCGCGCCCAACAGCGAATGGTCGCGGCTGTTCGCGACCCAGCCCGAGATCCTCGGCTACGTCGACCGGGTCGCCCGCGAGCACGGTCTGGCCGAGCGCACCCGCTTCGGCGTCGAGGTGACCGGCGCGCACTGGGACACCGCGGCCGAGCGCTGGCGCCTGAGCACCGGTGCCGGTGAACTGACCGCGCGCTTCGTCGTCTCGGCGGCGGGCCCGTGGAACGAGCCGCGCGTTCCCGAGATCCCCGGCCTGGCCGAGTTCACCGGTGCGGTCTTCCATTCCGCGCGCTGGAACCACGACTACGACCTGCGTGGCAAGCGGGTCGCGGTGGTCGGCACCGGTGCGTCGGCGGTGCAGTTCGTGCCTGCCATCGCGCCCGAGGTCGCCGCGCTGCACCTGTTCCAGCGCACCGCGCAGTGGGTGCTGCCCAAACTCGATCATCCGGTGCCCGCGGTGGAGAAGCGGATGATGCGGCGCATTCCGTTCGCGCACACGGCATTGCGCGCGGTGGAGTACACGATCATGGAGGGTCTCGGGGTGGCCTTCCGGCATCCCCGACCGCTCATGCAGACGGTGCAGGCCGTCGGCTCGGCGTATCTGCGCGCGGTGGTGCGTGATCCGGCGCTGCGCGCCAAGCTCACCCCCGACTATCTGCTGGGCTGCAAGCGGATCCTGTTCTCCAACAGTTATCTCCAGTCGCTCACCCGCGACAATGTCGAGGTCCACGCCACCGCGGTCGCCGAATTCCGCGGCAACACCGTCGTCGGCGCCGACGGCAGCACCGCCGAGGTCGACGCCGTCATCCTCGGCACCGGCTTCCACATCCTCGACACCCCGCTCGCCGACATCGTGCGCGGCGCCGACGGCCGGACCATGGCCGAGCACTGGCAGGGCTCGCCGGAGGCCTACCTCGGCACCGTCACCACCGGTTTCCCCAACGCGTTCACCGTGCTCGGCCCCAGCCTGGGCACCGGCCATTCCTCGGCCTTCGCCATTCTCGAAGCCCAGGTCGAGTTCCTGGTCGCGGCCGTCACCACGGCCCGGCGCCGGGGCTGGTCGGCGCTGGATGTGCGTCCCGAGGTGCAGGCCGGCTATGTCGAGCAGGTGCAGGCCGCGCTGGCAGGCACCGTCTACAACGCGGGCGGCTGCCAGAGCTACTACCTGGATGCCAACGGCCGCAACAGTTTCAGCTGGCCGTGGTCGACCGGCGAGCTGACCACCCGGGTCAGTTCCTTCGATCCGGCCGACTTCACCGTCACGACCACCGACGATGTAGAGATCCCCGCGTGAACCGGCAGCGTCGCCGAAAGGACATTTCATGAGCTACCCCCGCATCGATCTGAGCGGCGCGTTGGTCGCCGTCACCGGCGCCGCGCGCGGCATCGGCCTGGCCACCGCGACCGCCTTCGCCCAGGCGGGCGCCTATGTCGCCCTCGGAGATCTCGACGAGGCGCTGGCGGTGCGAGCGGCCGCCGGGATCGGCGAGCGCGCGCTGGGCCACGCCCTCGACGTCACCGACAAGTCCTCCTACGCGGCGTTTCTCGACGCCGCAGCGCGGTGGCGGGGCGCGCCGCTGGACGTGCTGGTCAACAATGCGGGCGTAATGCCCAATGGCGCGTTCCTCGACCAGGCCGACCGGATCGATCAGCTCACCATGGATGTCAATGTCTTCGGCGTCATCCACGGTATGCGCCTGGCCCTGCCGGGCATGGTCGAGCGCGGGTACGGACACGTGGTCAATGTGGCCTCGCTGGCGGGCAAATTCCCGCTCAAGGGGCTGGCCGTCTACAACGCCAGCAAGTACGCCGTCGTCGGCCTGACCGCCGCGACCCGCCTGGAAATGGACGGCACCGGCGTCAGTGTGAGCGCGGTGCTGCCCTCGGCTGTGCGCACCGAACTCAGCTCCGGCATCGACTACGGGATCCTGCCCGCGGTCGAACCCGAGGACATCGCCGCCGCTGTCGTCCGTTCGGTCAAGACGCGCGCGGCCGAGACATCCGTACCGGGGTATGTCGGCTTGGCGGCCAATGCCGCCGGGCTGGTCCCGGAGCCGCTGATGCGGCTGCTGCGCGCCGCCGCCCACGACGACGCCGCGATCACTCGCGTCGACGATGATGTCCGCCGCGTCTACCTGGACCGTATCGAAAAGCAGTGACGCCCGGCGTAATCGTGCAAATCGGCGCCGCTGAGTCGGTATATCGACTGACGGCGGCCGATTTGCACGATGACGCCGGTGGCCGTCACTCGCGTTCGTGCAGCACCTGGTCGACCAGCCCGTACTCGAGGGCGGTATCGGCGGTGAACACCCGATCGCGGTCGGTGTCGCGGCGCAGCGTCTCCGGTGTCTGACCGGTGTGCCGGGACAGGATCGCCTCGATCGAGGCCCGCATACGGACGATCTCGTCGGCCTGCAGGATCAGGTCCGGGATGGTGCCCTGGCCGCGAGTCGCGGGCTGGTGCAACACGATCCGGGTGTGCGGGAGCATGGCCCGGTGACCGGCCGCGCCACCGGCGAGCAGCACCGCGCCGACGGCGATCGCCTGGCCGACGCAGGTGGTGTGCACCGGTGCCTTGATGAAGCGCATCGTGTCGTAGACGGCGAGCATGGCGGACAGATCGCCGCCCTCGCAGTTGATGTAGAGACTGATGGCCTGGCCCGGACTGTCGGATTCCAGGTGCAGCAGCTGGGCGATGAGCGCGTTGGCGACCCCGGAGTCGATGGGTGTGCCGAGGTAGACGATGCGTTCGCTCAACAGGTGTGAGTAGATGTCGGTGATCCGCTCGCCGCCGCGATGCTGGGACACCACGTTCGGGATCGTGTAACTGGTCATGTGTTGCGCCTCTCCGAGTGTTGTGGCCTGCCGTAAGGGTGGCCCGCCGAGCTCCCCTTGTGCCCGCGTGCTCGCTGGGGGTTCAGGCGGTGATGCCGATGCGGTGGCGGTTCGGGACGACCTGGTCGAAGGACTCGACGATGTGGTCGATGAAGCCGTAGTCGCGGGCCTGGGGCGCGGTGAACCAGCGGTCGTGCAGGGAGTCCTCGTAGACGCGGTCGAAGGGCTGTCCGGTATCGGCGGCGATCAGGCCGAGCACCGTGTCGACGGTGTAGCGCAGGTCGTCGGCCTGCACTTCCACCTCGACCGCGCTGCCACCGATACCCGCCGAGCCCTGGTGCATCAGGATGCGGGCGTGCGGCAGCGCGAAGCGACGGCCGGGAGTTCCCGAGGACAGCAGGAACTGCCCTGCGCTGCACGCCAATCCGAGTGCGAGGGTGGACACCTCACACGGGACCAGCCGCATCACGTCGCGGATCGCGAGCATCGAGGGGACCGAGCCGCCGGGGGAGTGGATCCACAGCGAGATCGACGCCTCGGGGCTCTGCGCGGCCAGGGTCAGCAGCTGGGTGATGAGCAGCGTGCCGTTGTCGTCGTCGAGGGGACCGTCGAGCACGAGGATGCGGCGGCCGAACAGTTGTTCGCGTGCCCGCCAGCTGAACATCGGAGTCTTGTCGTCGTGTGCCATGGGTCCACCGTGCCTCGCGCGCACCACGATTCGCCGCTGTTGCTGCCCCCAGCAGATCTGCTCACAGCAGCGATCGGCCTGCTCGCGCCGGCGCCGCCTCCTGACACCAGGTGTGATCGGCTGATCACGCGACCAGCCGGCTTGTGCCGCACAGGCTGCGCGGTTCGGCAGTCTGTGCGGCACAACTGGTGCGGTGGATCAGTGGCCGGTCGGTGCGGTGGTGGTGAGTTCGGTGGCGCAGTGGTCGAGGATCTGGCCGAAGACCAGGCCGATGAGCGGTTTCGCCAGCAGGCGCGTCAGCGGGCCCGCGATGAGGGGGATCTTCATCTCGCTGGTGGTGGTCCAGACGACCCGGGTTCCGCCCGGCACCGTCGTGAAAGTCATGGTGCCGCCCTCGTGCCGGGCGGGCGGGAAGCTGCGGTCGACCACGTAGTCGAACGAGTGCGGTGCGTCGTAGCGGGTCACCCGTTCGCGGAAGTGGCCGACCAGCCAGGTGTGTGTGCGGATCGCGTCGAGCCCGTAGGGCGCGTCCTGGCCGGGCGTGGTCAGCCGGTTGCGCAGCACCCAGAACGAGCGTTCGTAGTTGGTGGTGACCGCGCACCAGTCGAAGACCTGCTCGATCGGTGCCGCGATCACGCGTTCGACGACAACAGTTTCCATCCCGCTTCTCCTTCGAAGTCCGACATGGAGGAAGTCCCCCGCACTGAATACTACTCGCAGTAGTAGATATGTCCATGGCGAATGCGCTACGCCGTGAACGACCGATGGCCCCGATCCGGTGGGATCGGGGCCATCGCGAGAGTATGCCTACTTCGCGTCGAATTCCCGTGCGCGCAGCGAACGTTCGATTCCGGCGCGACCTTCGGAGACCAGGCGGTACAGCGCGGGCGGATGATCACCGGCGAGGAACTCGTCGGCCTTGGCGACGGCCTCGGCGGAGATGGCCCAGTGCGGGTACAACCCGACGACGACGGTCTGGGCGACCTCGCTCGAGCGGCGTTCCCACACGGCCGGGATCGCCGCGAAGTACTTGTCCACATACGGCGCGAGCAGCTCACCCTGACCGGCCGGGGCGAACCCGCCGACAATGGCGCGGGCGGTGATGTTGGGCACCGAATCGTCGCCCATCACGGTGTCCCAGGCCTTGGCCTTGACCTCGGCGATCGGCCGGGCGGTGGCTGCCGCGGCGGCCTGGCGCTGACCGGCGGCGGTCGGGTCGCCCTTCAGCTCGGCGTCGATGGCCGGGGTCTCGGGGCCGTCGGCGTCGATCAGCCCGGCCGCCGCCAGCGCGGTGACCACGCGCCAGCGCAGATCGGTGTCGACGGTGAGCCCGGCCAGTCCGGCCCCGGCCGGATCGGCGTCGAGCAGCCCGGCCAGTACCTCGGTGTGGCGCGGGGCCAGCTTCGCCCCGGTCAGCGCGTTGACGAAGGCGAGCTGATGATCCGAACCGGCCTCGGCGGCGCGGGCGAGCTCGAGCAGCCGGTCGGCGAAGCCGGGCCAGCCCTCCTGCTCGGCCCACGCCGGGTCGGCGTAGCTGGAGATGGCGGTGGCGGCCTGCATGAGCAGCCGCTGCACCACGCCGATCTCGGATTCGGCGCCGATCCCGCGCTGCACCAGCGCCACGAAGTCGCGGGCCTTCAGTTCGGCCTGCCGGGTCATCTCCCAGGCCGCCGACCAGGCCAGCGTGCGCGGCAGCGAGTCGGCGATGTCGCCGATGCGCCGCACCACGACGTCGAGGGACTCGGGATCAAGGCGGAGCGAGCAGTAGGTGAGGTCGTCGTCGTTGACCAGCACCAGCTGCCCGCGCGGCACGCCGGCCAGCTCGGGCACCTCGGTGCGCCCGGTCGCGTCGAGATCGAGTTCGACCCGGTCGGTGCGCACCAGCTTGCCGCCGACCTCGTCGTAGACACCGACCGCGATCCGGTGCACCCGGTGCTCACCGGCACCCGGCGCGGCACCCTCCTGCACCACTGCGAAACTCGCGAAGGTGCCGTCGTCGGCGACGGTGAAATCGGGGCGCAGGATATTGAGGCCGGTGGTCTTGAGCCACTGCGCGCCCCAATCCGACAGGTCGCGTCCGGAGGCCTTCTCCAGCGCGGCCAGCAGATCGTCGAACGTGGCGTTGCCGTAGGCATGTTCGGCGAAGTAGGCACGCAGACCGGCCAGGAACGGCTGCAACCCGACGTAGGCGACGAGCTGCTTGAGCACCGAAGCGCCCTTGGCGTAGGTGATGCCGTCGAAGTTGACCTCCACCGCGTGCAGGTCCGGGATGTCGGCGGCGATCGGGTGCGTCGAGGGCAGCTGATCCTGGCGGTAGGCCCAGGACTTCTCCACATTCGCGAAAGTCGTCCAGGCGCTGGTGTATTCGGTGGCCTCGGCCTGGCACAGCACCGAGGCGAAGGTCGCGAACGACTCGTTGAGCCACAGGTCGTCCCACCACTTCATGGTGACCAGGTCGCCGAACCACATGTGCGCCATCTCGTGCAGCACGGTCTCGGCGCGGCGCTCGTAGGAGGCGCGGGTGACCTTGGACCGGAAGACATAGTCCTCGAGGAAGGTGACCGCGCCCGCGTTCTCCATCGCGCCCGCGTTGAATTCCGGGACGAACAGCTGGTCGTACTTGCCGAAGGCGTACGGCACGCCGAAGTTGTCGTGGTAGAAGGCGAAACCCTGTTTGGTCTCGGTGAACAGGCGTTCGGCGTCCATGTGGCCGGCGAGCGAGGCGCGGCAGAACAGGCCGAGCGGGATCTCGCCGTGGCTGTCGCTGAACGAGTCGGTCCACTTGGCGTACGGACCGGCGATCATGGCGACCAGGTAGGTGCTCATCCTCGGGGTGGTCGCGAAGGTGTGCCGCACGACCGCGCCGACCTTGTGCTCCTCGGCGGTGGCGCCGTTGGAGACGACCTGCCAGTCCGCCGGCGCGGTGGCGACGATCTCGAAGGTGGCCTTGAGGTCGGGCTGGTCGAAGCAGGCGAACATGCGCTTGGCGTCGGCGGTCTCGAACTGCGAGTACAGGTAGACCTTGTCGTCGGCCGGGTCGACGAAACGGTGCAGGCCCTCGCCGGTGTGCGAGTACTCGCAGTCGGCCTCGACCACGAGCTCGTTGTCGGCGGCCAGGTCGGCCAGCGCGATCCCGGCCGACTCGTCGTAGTCGCTGATGTCGAGGTCGACCCCGTTGAGCACGGCCGAGCGCACGCGCGGCGCGACGAGGTCGATGAAGGTGCTCGCGCCCGGGGTGGCGCTGAAGGTGACCGTGGTCTTGGAGCCGAAGGTGTCCGACACGGCCGAACCTGCGCCACGCGGCTGATCGGTGAGGTCGAGTTCGATCCGGTAGTTGTGCACGGCGACGGTGGCCGCGCGTTCGACCGCCTGGTCGCGGGTGAGATTCGGGGCGGACATAGATCTCCTTCGTCGTCGACGAACACGGCACGTCCGCGCGCCCCGGCTCCACCGGCGCGCGCGTCAGCGTCCACAATGCCACCTGTCACCGACCGCCGCTCCCGGGTCCGCCCAGGACCCGGTGCCGAGGATCAGCACGATCGACGTGCCCGCGCCGCCGGTCGGTGCCGGCGGCTGGCCGGCCTGCCTCGACGTGGATCTCGGGCGACGCCGCACACGACCGCTCCGCCGCCGGATGTGACCGGTCTCGCTCGTGGTGACCAGGGATGATTCGGCACCCGGCCCTGCCGGTACAGTTCCCAGGACGGAAATTCGCACCCAGAATTCGGAGGCTCGACGTTGAAGCATGTGCACGCCGGGAAAGTTCGTGACCTCTACTCCGACGGCGACACCCTGCTGCTGGTCGCCTCCGATCGGGTGTCGGTCTACGACGTCGTGCTGCCGACGCCGATCCCGGACAAGGGCGCGCTGCTGACCCAGCTGTCGAACTGGTGGTTCGAATACTTCACCGGCATCCCCAACCATGTCGTCTCGGCGACCGATGTGCCCGCCGAGTTCGCCGGGCGTGGTATCCGGGTGAAGCCGCTGAAGATGGTGCAGGTGGAGTGCATCGCGCGCGGGTATCTCACCGGGTCGGGGCTCAAGGAGTATCAGCAGTCGGGCACCGTGTCGGGGATCGCGCTGCCGCCGGGTCTGCGTGACGGCGACAAACTGCCCGAGCCGATCTTCACCCCGTCCACCAAGGCCGCCGAGGGTCACGACGAGGCGATCAGCTTCGCCGACGTGGTGAACCAGGAGGGACGCGAAGTCGCCGAGCGGCTGCGTGAGCTGACCCTGGAGATCTACTCGCGCGGTGCCGAGCACGCGGCGACAGCGGGCGTGATCGTGGCCGACACGAAGGTCGAATTCGGGTGGGACGGTGACGTTCTCACCCTCGGAGACGAGGTGCTCACCTCCGATTCCTCGCGCTTCTGGCCCGCCGACGAGTGGGAGCCGGGCCGCGCCCAGCGCTCCTTCGACAAGCAGTTCGTGCGCGACTGGGCGACCTCGACGGGCTGGAACAAGGAGTACCCGGGCCCGGAGATCCCCGCCGACATCGTCGAGGTGACCCGCCGCAAGTACGAAGACGCCTACCAGCGCATCACCGGCAAGACCTGGCAGGGCATCCAGGGCTGATGCCCGCGCGGTGCCGGGCGATACTTCGGCGCCGCACTCGGACGGTGGGCCGGGGACAACGGGGTCGACCTGATCGACGGCGGCATCATGGCGGCGTCGACGAGCCGTTCGCCGGCGCCACCACGCGGTCGCGGTGCTCAGGCGGTGACCAGTTCGGCGGCGAGGAACTCCGCGACGAAGCCGTCCGCCTTGGCGTCGAAGGCGGCGTAGTGCGCGGCGCGGGCATCGCCGGTGATCGCCGCGCCGATGACGAGATTGCCCGCGTCATCGATGCTCTGCGGCTGCTCCTCGGCATCGGGGAGCACGCCGACGCGGGAGTCGGCGAAGCCGCTGTAATAGGCCAGGCCCACGCTGAGCTGAGCGTCCAGCAGCTGCCGCATACCGGCGACGATCTCGTCGTCGGCGGTCGCGCCGGCCAGGCCGAGCCACAGGATCCGTTTGCCCGCGAGCCGGGGCTTGCTGCGGCCGTAGGCGAAACCGTAGTTCCAGACGCTGTCGATCCAGCCCTTGAGAATGGCGGGCACGCTCTGCCAGTAGATCGGGAACACCACGACCACCACTTCGGCGGCCAGCAGGCGCGCCATGTGCGCCTCGATCGCGGGGGAGTACCGCTTGTCGCGGTAGCCCCAGTCGGGCTGGTCGGCCACGGTCATCCGCGGGTCGAAGTTCTCGGCGTGCAGGTCGAGGAAGTCGATCGTGTACCCGGCGGCGGTCAGCCGATCGGTGGCGCGCCGGGCGATATGGGCCGACAGCGAGTCGGCGCGGTGGTGGGCGAGCACGACAAGCGCTGTGCGCGTTCCGGATTCGCTCGGGGTCGCCCCGGTGCTGGTCAGGCTGGTCGACGCGGTGGTGCTGGGTGACTGTGACACGGTGGGCTCCCTGGTGGATCGTGACCGGCGGAGCGGTGCGCTCCGTGCCTTCGAGTCAACCGGGAAAGCGGTGGACGATCTATGGTTGATCATCTCGGGTTGATAGGAATTCGTCTACGCTGGTGGCATGGATCCGTTGAGTTCACTGCTGAGTGGCATCCGCGCCGACGGCTCGGTCCTCGCCCACGCCGTCCTGCGCGCGCCCTGGACGATCCACTTCGCCGACCGGGCGCCGCTGATCATGGTGTGTGTGCTGCGTGGCGGCGGCACCCTCGTGCTCGCCGACGGTTCGCGCACCCCGCTCACGGCGGGGGACACCGCGATCATCCAGGCCGGAGAACCCTTCCGGCTCGACGGCATCGACGAGGTGGCCGACCGGCCACCGGTGGAGTACGAACTGTCCTGTTTCGTGCCCGACGGTTTCGGCACCGTCGATCTGTCCTGTGCCACAACGGAATCCATCGAGCTGATCGCGGAAGCCGATGCGCAGGAGGAGACCTCGCTGATCGTCGGCGCCTATCGCGCCGCGGGCAGGCGCCACGAACGGCTGCTGCGGGCACTACCGCCGGTGATGGTGGTCGCCGCCGACGTCGACGTGTGCACCTGGCTCGAGGAATCCGCCGCCGAAGCGGTCCGGCACAGCGCGGGCTCACAGGCCATGATGGATCGCCTGCTGGACTGGGCGCTGGTCTGCAACCTGCGCACCTGGCTCGCCGCCCAGCAGCACTGCGCGCCCTCGTGGTATCGGGGTATGGCCGATCCGGTGGTCGGCCCGGCGCTGGAGGCCATTCACGCCAAACCGTACGAGCGCTGGACGGTGGCGAGCCTGGCCGCCGAGGCCGCGGTGTCGCGGGCACTGTTCGCCAAGCGGTTCACCGAGGTGATCGGGGAACCGCCGCTGACCTATCTCACCGAATGGCGGATGGCCGAGGCCGAGGAACTGCTCGCCGACCCGACCCGCAGCGTCGCCCAGGTGGCGACCACCGTCGGCTACTCCGATGCCTTCGGATTCAGTGCGGCGTTCAAGCGTTCGCGCGGGAGCAGCCCGACGGAGTTCCGGGCCGCGCTGGTCGGCTGATCAGGTGCGCGGCGACAACAGCACCAGCGGGATCTCACGGTCGGTCCTGGTCTGATAGTCGCCGTAGCCCTTGTACGCGGTGACCACCCGGGGCCACAGTTTCGCCCGTTCCTCGGCGGTGGCGACATGGGCGGTCATCGGCCGGGCCGGGCCGCGCTGCAACGACACCTCGACATCGGGGTTGTCGCGCAGGTTCAGGAACCAGGCCGGATGGGTCGGGTCGCCGCCGCGGGAGGCCACCACGACGATGGTGTCGCCGTCGACGATCGGCGCGGTCAGCATCACCCGGCGGGGTTCGCCGGATTTGCGGCCGGTGGTGGTCAGTTCGAGCGACGGCATCCCGAAAATGGAGTTGCCGATGCGGCCGCCGGTGAGCGTGAGCAGGACGCGGTGGCCGGCGTTCATGATCTTCAGCTGCAGGTCGGTGGGCATAACCGCAATCTACGCCTCCGGCTCAGCCGAGCGATTCGGTGAGACGGGTGAGGAACGGGCGCTGGCCCTTGCCGAGTTTGTCCTGCGCCGTGGCCGGATCGAACCAGTCCGCCCGGTCGATCTCGGGAAAAACGCTCAGCCGGCCCGAGCGCGGCGGCCACTCCATCTCGAAGGTCCCCGGCACCACCGCGGCCGGATCGAGATCACCCTCGACCGCCCACACGGTGACAGTCTTGCGCCTGCCGCCGCTGCCGTAGCGCACCTCGCCCAGATCGATCCACTCGCCCTCGGGTACGGGCAGGCCGAGTTCCTCGGTGAACTCCCTGGCCGCGGCCACCCGCGCGGTCTCCTCGCCGGGGACGTACTCGCCCTTGGGAATCGACCAGGCCGACGCGTCCTTCTTCGCCCACAGCGGACCGCCCATGTGCCCGAGCAGCACCTCGATCCCGGCGGTGCCGCGCCGATAGACCAGCACACCCGCGCTGAATACCTCCGTCACGGGTGCGAGTCTGCCAGGTCCGACCGTCCTGCGAGGCCACCGGCGAACCGGCCGGGCACGCGGGCCGACACTGCGAGGCCGGCGGCGGTGTCGCCGGCCAGCACACGGGCCGGCGCCGTCTGCGAGAAGGGTGGGCGAACGCGGCGTGGTCGCCGGCCTGCGGGCTGGCGTTGTCACCGGGGCTGTGCGGTGTCCACGTGTGCGGCCGGACCGGTCCGTAGGCGGGCGGCGCGCAGCAGCAGATAGTCGCGCTCGGGCACGCTCGCGGTCTGTTTCGCGGCCAGGCGGTACTGCGCGACGGCGGCAGCGGTATCGCCCGTCATCTCGTACAGATGCCCGCGGACCGCGGCCAGTCGATGCGAACGGGCCAGCGGTTCGGCCACTGTGTCGATCAGTGTGAGGCCGGCTGCTGGGCCGTGCAGCATGGCGGTCGCCACCGCCCGGTTCAAGGTGACCATCGGGTTGGGATTCCTGCGTTCGATCAGGGTGTAGAGCGCCGCGATGCGCGCCCAGTCGGTGTCCTCCACCCGGGCGGCCTGGGCGTGCAGGCCCGCGACGGCGGCCTGCAGCTGGTACTGCCCGGTCAGGCCGGCCGGCATGGTGGCGGTGAGCAGGCGCAGGCCCTCGGTGATCTGGGCGCGGTCCCAGCGGGAACGATCCTGTTCGTGCAGGGGAACCAGCTCGCCGTGTGGGCCCGAGCGCGCGGCCCGGCGCGCATCGGTGAGCAGCATCAGCGCGAGCAGGCCGGTGACCTCGAGGTGCTCCGGGAGCAACGCGTGCAGCGCGCGGGTCAGCCGGATCGCCTCGGCGGCGAGATCGCCGCGGCGGATACCGGCGCCGGAACTGCTGGTGTGTCCCTCGGTGAAGATCACATACAGCACCTGGAGCACCGCGCCGAGCCGGGAACTGTCGTGCGCACCGTCGGCGAACGGGCGCGCGGACTCCGACAGCCGCTTCTTGGCGCGGGAAATACGTTGCGCCATGGTCGCTTCCGGGACCAGGAAGGCGGCCGCGATCTCGGCGGTGCTCAGCCCGCCGACCGCCCGCAACGTCAGCGCGATCGCCCCGGCGGGCGGCAGATCCGGATGACAGCACAGGAAATACATGTCCAGGGTGTCGTCGCGGCCGGAGACCGTCACCGGTACCGCGCGCACGAAATCCGTGGTCTCCCTGCGCCGTCGCGCCACCTCGGCGCGCACCGCGTCGGCCATCCTGCGCTGGGCCACCTGGATCAGCCAGCCGCGCGGATTCCCGGGCAGTCCGTCGGTCGCCCACTGGGTCGTCGCCGCCAGCAGCGCGTCCTGCACGGCATCCTCGGCCAGGTCGAAATCGCCGAACCGGCGGACCAGCACGCCGAGGACCTGCGGGGCGAGTTCGCGCAGCAGGTCCTCGACGTGCGGTGTGGTGCTCACGGGGTGGGGGCGCTCATCACCTGACGCACCTCGATGTACTCGCCGATCGGGGTGCCGCCCGGACCGGGCGCGGCCGAGGCCTGCGCGGCGATCTCGATCGCCCGCTCGCGGGAATCGACGTCGACGATCCAATACCCGGCCAGGAACTCCTTGGTCTCCGGGAACGGTCCGTCGGTGACCACCGGCGCCGACCGGCCGTCGGCGTGCACGATCAGCGCCTGGTCCGGTTCGGCCAGGCCCTGGGCGTCGACGAGTTCGCCCGCGGCGGCGAGCTGCGCACCCAGCGCGCGCTGGAAATCGATGTGGGCGGCGATGTCCTCGGGGGCCCACTCCGGCAGCGGCAGATCGCAGTAGGCGGCCCCGGTATAGGTCTTGACCAGCATGAACTTCACGACAGTGCTCCTTGTTTCCGGGGCGCCCGGTCGGCGCCCGCACCTACAGGTCGGAGCCGTCGCGCCGGTTTCGACAGACCCGCGCAACAAATCACAGCGGAATATCGGGATTCGCCAGCCGCTCGGGATCCACCGGCTCCCCGGACAGGATCAGCTGCTTGATCCGGTCGGTCACGTCCCACACATTGACGTTCATCCCCGCTTTGACCCGGTGCTGCGGATCCAGCCAGAACG
Source organism: Nocardia sp. NPDC059177 (assembly GCF_042755165.1). Lineage (NCBI taxonomy): Bacteria > Bacillati > Actinomycetota > Actinomycetes > Mycobacteriales > Nocardiaceae > Nocardia > Nocardia sp. NPDC059177. Next base: position 221,341 of record NZ_JBHZBX010000010.1, read on the forward strand.
CGACGAACTCGCGCTCGTCGAGATCACCGCGCACCACCACCCGCACATCGTCGCCGCGCCCGACATAGCCGGTGTACTCCATGCCGACGTCGTACTGATCACTGAAGAAATACGGAAGCCGGTCGTAGGCAGCGGATTTACCGAGCATGGTCAGCGCGGCGACCGCGGGCTGGTTCAGCGCCGTCGCCCAGTGCTCGACCCGGACCGACCGCCCCAGCACCGGATGCTGCTGCTCGGCGATATCGCCCACCGCCACCACATCCGGATCACTGGTACGCAGCGCGGCGTCGACCAGCACGCCGCCGTCGTAGTCGAGCCCGGCCGCGATCGCCGCCTCGATATTGGGCGCGGCGCCGACCGCGATCAGCACCGCCTGCGCGGGCACCACCTCGCCGTCGCCGAACTGCACGCCCGTCGCGTTGCCGTCGTCGGTCAGGATCGCCTCGACGGTGGTGTCGGTGCGCAGGTCGACGCCGTGCGCGCGATGCACGTCGGCGTAGAAGGCGCCCATCTCCGGACCCAGCGCGCCGATCAACGGCAGCGGCGCCGACTCGAGCACGGTGACATCGACACCGCGGGCCCTGGCCTGCGCGGCCACCTCGAGCCCGATCCAGCCGGCACCGATGATGACCAGCCGCTGCTCGGTGCGCAGCACCTGCGCGAGCACATCGGAATCGCCGATGGTGCGCAGGGTATAAACGTTCGGCGCGTCGGCGCCGGGCACCTTCAACGTGCGCGGACGCGACCCAGTGGCCAGCGCCAGCTTGTCGTAGGACAGCGTGGACTCATCGGGCAGGGTGACGGTCTTGGCGCGCGCGTCGAACGCGGTCGCGGTCGTGCCCAACCGCAGGTCGATGTGGTGATCGCGATACCAGGCAGCCTGGTCGACGGTGAAATCGGGCAGCTGCTGGGTGCCGGCCAGATGCTGTTTGGACAGCGGCGGCCGCTCGTAGGGCAGCTCCTCCTCGCCGGCCAGCACGGTCACCTGACCGTCGAAATCATTGGCGCGCAAAGCCTCGGCGAGCTTGGCGGCGGCGAGCCCGCCACCGATGACGACGAAACGCTGATTCGAGCTCATGAACGGACTCCTTCTCGCGGGCGACCGGACTCCTCGCCGACGAGCCTAATCCGCTCCGGCGCGCGGGGGAACGATTCCGGCCCGCGCGCGGTTGCATCTGGCGGCGGGCCGCGCGTGTCCGCCACACGCTGACCCGAGAGGAAAACTCGTGAGCGATCAGGCCACGAAAGATGTCGTCGATTTCTGGTTCGACCCGCTGTGCCCGTGGTGCTGGATCACCTCGCGCTGGATCCTGGAAGTCGAGCAGGTGCGCGACATCGACGCCCGCTTCCACGTCATGAGCCTGGCGGTACTCAACGAGGGCAACGACGACCTGCCCGAACGCTACGTCGAGCTGATGGCCGCGGCCTGGGGCCCGGTCCGCGTGGCCATCGCCGCTGCCGAGAAGAACGGTGACGAGATCCTCTCCCCGCTCTACACCGCACTGGGCACCCGCATCCACAACCGCAAGGACGAATACGAGCGCGAGACCACCGGCGAAACGCTCGACGCCGTCGTCGCCGACGCCCTCGCCGAACTGGGCCTGCCCGCCGACCTCGCCGCCGCCGCGACCAGCACCGACTACGACGAAGCGCTGCGCGTGAGCCACCACGCCGGCATGGACAAGGTCGGCCCCGACGTGGGCACCCCGACCATCCACGTCAACGGGGTCGCCTTCTTCGGCCCCGTACTCTCGCGCATCCCGCGCGGCGAGGACGCGGGCCGGGTCTGGGACGGGGTGCTCGCCCTGGCCTCCTACCCCCACTTCTTCGAACTGAAGCGCACCCGCACAGAAGAGCCTGTGTTTATTTGAGCGCTGGCGCGCTCGAGGTTCGCGCCCCCTTGGGTCCCGTCGATCAGGCACCGGTGCTTGGGGAGTAGGGGGCGGAGCGCCGGCAGCGGGTTGGCGGGGGGGGGGGGGTACCG